>CAZUQB010000304.1:0-3830 GCA_964622405.1 uncultured Opitutaceae bacterium
TGCTCGCTACTCGCTACTCACTCCCCGCCGCTTTTCAAATGTGATACATCTCGCTGCCGGCGCGGGTCACGAGCATGTCGAGCGTGCAGTCGCGGGTTTTCTCCTCAATGGCGGCGCGGAGGTCGGTCCAGACTTCCTTCATGCGCCGGCCGGTGCGGCCGCGGTAGTTGCCGCTGAGCTCGACCACCTCGCCCTCGACGGCCTTGATGATGTCGTAGAGCGAGATCTGCTCGGGCGGCCGGGCGAGCGCATAGCCGCCCTGGATGCCGCGCTTGCTGGTGATCAGGCCCTCGTCCCGCAGCTCGCAGAGGATCTGGGCGAGGAAGTTCGACGGGACGGCCTCGGTCTCGGCCAGGTGCTCGATGCGGGTGAACTCGCCCGAGCCGTGCAGCCGGGCCATCTCCGCCAGCACCCGGCAGGCGTAGTCGACTTTGACGGAGATCTTCACTGAACCAGTAAACCCGAGCCGGCGCGCGAGGGGCAATCCCGATCTGCCGGCCTGCCGCACCACCGGCGCCCGTGCTTATGCGGGGTGGGTGCGCGGCTTAAATAGCACGGGGTCCCGGCATATCGCCGTTGAGCCGGCCGGCCAAAGCGCGTGAGGTGGTGGGGCTTGCCATGATGACCTCCCGCGAACGTGTGCTCACGGCGGCCCGGCGCGGCCGACCGGACCGGGTGCCCCTGGACATTTGGATGACCCCCGAGGTGCGCGACCGCCTGCAGGCCCACTTCGGGGTGGCCACCGAGCCGGAGGTCTGGACTCGGCTGCACCTCGACAAGATCGTGGGTGTCTCCCCGCGCTACGTCGGCCCGCCCGAGCGGTTGCTGCCCGGCGGCGGGCGCCAGGTGCCGCCGTGGTGGATCACCGTCAGCGAGATCAACTACGGCACGGGACACTACAGCGAGCCGGTGGGCTGGCCGCTGAAGGACGCGACCACGCTGGCGGAACTGGAGGCCTTCGAGTGGCCCAGTGCCGACTGGTACGACTTCTCGACCATCGAGGCGCAGTGCGACGCCTGGCCGGAGAACGCCATCGAGGGCTGCTACGTCGCGCCCTTCTACTGGCACAACCACATCCGCGGACTTGAGCAGAGCTGCGTCGACCTCGTCGCCGAGCCCGAGCTCACCGCGTACATGCTCGGTCGCATCGAGCAGTTCTGCTGGGACTACGCGAACCGGTTCTTCGAGGCCGGGCGGGGCAAGATCCACCTGACCCAGGTCACCGACGACTACGGTTCGCAGCACGACTTGATGATCAGCGCCGAATGCTACCGGCGCTGGTTCAAGCCGCTGCAGCGGAAGTTCGTCGACCTCGCGCATCAGGCGGGAGCGGTCGTGATGCATCACGACGACGGGGCGATCCGGCGCATCATTCCCGACCTGATCGAGGTCGGGGTGGACATGCTGAACCCCATCCAGCACGTGTGCCCGGGCATGGACATGCCCGGCCTCAAGCGCGACTTCGGGGCGCACCTCAGCTTTCACGGCGGCGTGGACAACCAGGACGTGCTGCCGCACGGGAGCGTCGACGACGTACGCCGGGAGGTCCGCGATTGCCTCAGTCAGCTCGGGTCGGGCGGCGGCTACATCCTCGCCCCGTGCCACAATCTCCAGCCGGTCACGCCGACCGAGAACATCATCGCGATGTACGAGACGGCTTGGCATGAGGGCTGGTATTAGCGCCGCGCGCGGCGCGGCGCTGGGAGTTGGGAGATTGAAGCTGGGAGAGGGAAGGCATGCTCGGCGCGGAAGTGCGCTGAGCCGGGGTGAGTTCCATCTCCCAGTTGCCATCGGTCATCTGCTGCCGTACCGGCCAACCGAGTCGGTGCGGTTGGTCAGATGACGAAGTCGGTGGCGTCGGGGCGAATGACCTCGGCGGGAGCGTGAAGCATGCCGGCGGCCACGGTTGCGTGGGTGCCGGGCTCGATGAGGATGAACGAACCCGTCAGGCGGTTGGTCTCGTAGGCGTCGAAGAACACCGGCTTGGCCGTGCGCAGACGGATCTCGCCGATGTCGTTCAGGCCGAGGCTGGCGGGCGCCGGCTCCTGGGCGAACGTGCTGATGTCGAGGCGGTGCTCGAGGGCGGTCACCGCCGCCTGCACGGTGTGGGTCGTGTGTTTCAGGAGGTATTTCCGGCCGGGCTGCAGCGGGCGTGGGTGCATCCAGCACACGTTGGCGCGCAGGTCGCACGCGCCGCCCGGCAGGTGATCGGGCCCGATGATCATCTGGCCGCGGCTCACGTCGACATCGTGCTCGAGCACGAGGGTCACGGACTGCGGGCAGAACGCCTCCTCGACCGGGCCGTCAAAGGTGTGGATCTCCCTGACCGTCGTGGCCTGGCCGCCCGGGAGCACGATCACCTTCTGGCCGCGGCGCACGATGCCGCCGGCGATCTGGCCGCTGACACCGCGAAAATCATGGAGCCGCGGATCGGTCGGATTGTGCGGGCGGTTGACCCACTGCACCGGCAGGCGGAAGCCGTTCAGGTTCCAGTCGCTGCCGATGTGGACCGTCTCCAGGTGGTGGAGCAGCGTCGGTCCCGGGTACCACGGCGTGTGGCGCGACGGCTCGACGAGGTTGTCGCCGTGCAGCGCGCTGATCGGGATGAACTTCACGTCGTGGATCTCGAGGCGGGGAAGAAACTCCTCGAAGTCGGCGCGGATGGCGTTGAAGCGGGCCTCGCTCCAGCCGACGAGGTCCATCTTGTTCACGGCCACGACGAGGTGCGGGATCCGCAGGAGGGCGGTGAGGCAGGTGTGGCGGCGGCTCTGCTCGATCACGCCGGCGCGGGCGTCGACGAGGACGACGGCGAGGTTGGCCGTCGACGCGCCGGTCACCATGTTGCGCGTGTACTGGATGTGGCCCGGGGTGTCGGCGATGATGAACTTCCGGCGTGGCGTGGCGAAGTAGCGGTAGGCGACGTCGATGGTGATGCCCTGCTCGCGCTCGGCCCGGAGGCCGTCGGTGAGATTGGCGAGGTTGACCTGGCCGCCGCCGGTGATGTCCGCGGAGCGCTCGAGCGCCTCGAGCTGGTCCTCCATGAGCGACTTCGAGTCGTACAGCAGCCGCCCGATCAGCGTCGACTTGCCGTCGTCGACGGAGCCGCACGTATTGAACCGCAGGATCTCGACCCTGGGATCGCTATGCGATCCCCGGAATTCGGCGCTCGAAATTCGGGATTCGTCTTCTGCGGGACAGGTACTGGCATCCGGGCGTGAAGGCGCGGACGGTTGGGTGTGCACGCGGGCTGAAATGGACGTGGACATGAAAAGTTTAGTTTCTGGCCTGACTGGCGCGTAGCAGGCCGCTGACGAGCTTGCCTGAACGAACGCAATGATCGGATAGGCGGCGTTGCTCGGGTTCAGTGATGAACTGATTATCGAGCATGACGTAGCTCATGGAGCGGAGCTCACCGCAGGAACGCCGGGCAAAATCGAAGAACCGGCACTTTTCCGCGGGATGAACGCTTTCCCAGCCTTCGGCGATGTTGTTCATCACTGACACCGCTGCCCGTCGGAGTTGGTCTGAGAGGCTGTAATCGCGAGCAAGGGAGTCTCGGCGGCAGAGGGCATAAACGTCCTTTGCCAAAGCACGGGAGACCTTCCACGCGTCCAGCTCTTCGAACTGCAAATGATTATTGATCATTTGAATGAGCATGTTGGGGCAGCCGAGAGAATCGAGTCAGGGTCGGATCTGTGATCACGAATTCCGAATTTCGATCGCCGAATTCCGCTGTCAGAAGTAGCCCGCTTTTTTCCGGTCTTCCATCGCCGCTTCCGAGGCTTTGTCGTCGGCGCGGGAGCCGCGCTCGGTCACGCGGGCGGCGGCGA
>CAZUQB010000305.1:0-3811 GCA_964622405.1 uncultured Opitutaceae bacterium
GAGGTCTTCATGATGATTGAGAGTTGCCCAGCATCATTGCAAAGCCCGTGCCAAGCCCGCGGCGCTCGCGTAACACGCAGGAAACAAGTGAAATAAAAATGTACGCTCGAAGATCGGCCTGCGTCTGAGGCACCAACTGATTCACCAGCGGGAGGCCCAATTCCCAAAAGTGGGAAAAATTGGGCCGCAGACTTTGCACAGGAGCAACGGAGGGAATGGAGGTGGTCGGGGCGGTGAATTGAGGTCGGGCCTGCTCGTTTGGCGGGAGGTGTTTTCTACCATGGATTTCGCTGATTGTGGCAGAGGAGACGGAGGATGCGTCGCTGACTGCGCGCCGACTGGCGTCGCCGCGCAGTCAGCGAGGCGGGTTCGAGGGAATCCGGTCTTGGCCGGATCGTATCCGGTGGCCGAACGGACCTAGCGATGCGCGCAGCGCAACGCGACGGTCCGAGAGGAATCGCCCGTCTCATCCCCGAAAATCCGCGCCATCCGTGGTAAAACCAAACTCGAGCCCAAGCCGCAAGCCCGCGGCATCCGCGACTCCGCCTAGAATCTCCCTTCCCTCCGTTCCCTCCTGTAAAATGAATTGGGCTGCCCGCGCGTTTGTGTTTGGTTCGTTCCGGTCAGTCACCCGATCGTGAACGACACCGACTACATGCAGGAGGCGCTGGTCGAGGCGCGCGCGGTGCAGGCGCCGGACGAGTATCCGGTCGGGGCGATCGTCGTGCACGAGGGCAACATCGTCGGACGGGGGCGCAACCGGACCGGCGCCACGCTGGATCCCACGGCGCACGCCGAGGTTGAGGCCATCCGCGCCGCCTGCCGCGCGCTCGGCCGCACGAAGCTCGCCGACTGCACGCTCTACACGACGCTGTTCCCGTGTCCGATGTGCGAGATGGCGATCAAGAATGTCCGCATCGCTCGCGTCGTCTACGGCGGCCGTCCCTATCGCTGGGTCCGGGAGGTGAAATTCGGCCAGGTTCCCTATGAGACGATCGGGCCCTTGCTCGAATCCGAGTGCCGCGGCCTGTTCACCGCGAAGCTGCGTGAACTAGGGCGGCAGGACATCCTCGATTACGAGTCAAAGTAGGAATCGTGGCACAGGAGGGAACGGGGAGAACGGAGGAGAAACCACTAATCTCCGCTAATCCGCGCTTATTTCGTTCGGCGCAACCAGACCGATAAGTGTGGATGAGTGAGGATGAGTGGTCCTCTCCCTCCGTTCCCTCTGTTGCCTCCTGTGAAGTTCAGTTTGATTTAGATCACGCGGGTCGGGCCTTTGCACAGGAGGAAACCGAGGGAAGGAAGCGTGGCTTCAAAGGTCGTCCACTCCACTCGAGTTGATTTGGGAATCCCGCTCGCCAGTTCCTGCTCCGCTCCTACGCTGACCGGCCGTGAGTCTCGTCCAAAGCGCATCTGCTCGCGATTCCTACCTCGTCGGCGTCGAGGTCATCGACGCCACGCCGCCGGTCGGGATGCGGCTGACGGGATTCGCGGCGCGCACGGAGCCGTCGACCGGCGTCTACCTCCCGCTGCGCGGCATCGTGACGGCGATCACCGACCGGAAGAGCGGCGAGCGGCTGATTCTCGTGAGCCTCGAGTGGCTGGGTTTCTACGACCAGACCGACCGGGCCCGCGCGCTGATCGTCGCGGCGACCGGCGTCCCGGCCGATCACGTGGTGCTCTGCGGCACCCACACGCATTGCGGCCCGCCGATTCACCGTCATGTACCCGGAGACTGCTGGGAGGAACCCGACGACGCCTTTCTCCAGGCGATCTTCGAGAAACTCGCGACCGCGGCCAGCCGGGCCCTGGGAAAGCAGCAGCTGATGACGCTGGAAACCGCGACCGGCCGCTGCGGATTCGCGTACTCGCGGAGGAAGCCCGACGGCAAGGGCGGGGTGGAGTGGATGCCCACGCTCGAGGCGGTCCATGACCACAGCGTGCCGATTCTCGTTTGTCGCGACACTGATGGCCGAATCCGCCACGTCATTTTCAGCTACGCCTGCCATCCGACCGGCGGCGGACCGAAGCTCGAATTCGGCGGCGACTATGCCGGATTCGCGCTGCTCGAGCTGGAGAGGGCGCTCGGCTGCACCGCCGCGTTTCTCCTCGGGTGCGCCGGCGATCAGAAACCCTACCGGCCTGATCCGGCCTCGCCCGGGTTTCCGGCGTATTCGGTCGCGGCGTTGCACGAGCTTGGTCGCGAGCTCGCGGCGTCGGTGCAGCAGGCGATCGCGTCCGGTCGCGCGACGCCGGTGACCGGCCCGCTCCACGTGCAGAGCCGCCGACTGACGCTGCACACCACCGTGCTGCCGCGCGCGGAGTACACCGAAATGCTGCGTCACGAGCTGTCGTGGTTCCGCCGCTGGGCGGAGATCAACCTCGGCTATCTCGAGCGCGGAGCGCGTCCGCCGACGGCGCTGGGGTTCGAGCTGCAGGTGGTGACCTTCGGCCGTTCGCTCGCGCTGGTCGCGATGGCGGGAGAGATGAGCGCCGAATACGGCCTGCGCCTCGTGCGCGAGTTTGGTCCGCGATTCGCGCAGGTCTGGCCGGTGGGCTACGCCAACGAGATTCTCGGCTACGTCCCCGCCGAATACCAGCTGCCGGAAGGCGGCTACGAGGTGATTGGCAGCATGCGGTTTCTCGGAAAATCCGGTCCGCTGGAGTCGGACACGGAAGCAAAGATCATTGGCGCGGTGGGCGAAATGCTCGTGAGCGGGTAGGCGACAGCTGGGGATGTTACAGGAGGGAACGGAGGGAACGGAGGCAGGTTCGGGGACGAGGGGCTGCGGCGGGGTGTCTTCGTTTTAGCGCGGTGTTTCTTACCGCGGATTGCGAAGATTTTGACGGATTTCCGGACAATGTCCCGCTGACTGCGCACCGACTGGCGTCGCTGCGCAGTCAGCGAGACGGGTTCGAGGGGACCCGGATCTGTTGCCGGATCGTCTCCGATGGCCTCAGGGACCTGGCCTTGCGCACAGCGCAAGGCCAGGTCCGTGAGGTATCGCCGGTCTCATCCGCGAAAATCCGCGTGATCCGCGGTAAACCAAGACTCGAGACAACCAGTCCACCCAGCCGCAGCCTCTCGTCCCGAACCACCCTCCGTTCTCTCCGTTTGCTCCTGTAAAATTCCGAAGTTCCCCGTTCAGCCGCAGCCCCATTGACGCCGCCGTCACACCTTCGCTAGCTTCCCGTCACCCCATGATGCCCGCGCTCGTTTCAGCGATGCGGCGCATCTTTCCCTGAACCCCAAAGGAGATTCCCATCATGACTGCTCTCTGGCTGCCGATCCTGTTGTCCGCCGTGTTCGTATTCTTCGCCAGCGCCATCATCCATATGGCGCTGCCCTGGCATAACAGTGACTTCAAGAAACTGCCAAAGGAGGACGAGATTCGCGCCGCGCTGCGGCCGTTCGCGGTGCCGCCGGGCGACTACATGATGCCGATGTGCGACGGCAAGGAGATGAACTCCCCGGAATACCACGCGAAGCTCAAGGAGGGCCCGGTGCAGATCCTCACCGTGCTGCCGAACCAGGTTCACACCATGGGCAAGCAGCTGTTCCTGTGGTTCGTGTACGTGCTGGCCGTCGGGTTCTTCACGGCCTACGTGACCCGGCATGCAGTCCTGCCGTTCGCGTCCTACCGCTCGGTGTTTCGAATCGCCGGCGCGGTTTCCTTCCTCGCCTACGTGAGCGCGCTCTGGCCGCAGTCGATCTGGTTCCGCAAGAGCTGGGCCGCGACCTTTCGTTCGTCGGTCGACGGCCTGGTCTACGCCCTGATCACCGCCGGCACCTTCGGCTGGCTGTGGC
>CAZUQB010000306.1:0-3802 GCA_964622405.1 uncultured Opitutaceae bacterium
TCGACATTCACGATCCGCGAGCGGTGGATCCGGAGGAACCGGGCGGGGTCAAGATGCGTGGCGAGCGTGCGCATCGTCATGCGCACGAGGCAGGATCGGTCCGCCAGATAGAACCGGGCGTAGTCACCCTGCGCCTCGATCCAGTCGATCTCGGCGCAGCGCAAAAGGTGAATGCTGCCTTCGGAGCGGACGGCCAGACGGTCGGGAAAGCGCCGGCGCAAGCCGCGGAGTTCACGGACGAGCGCCGGCGGCAGGGCGGCGTCAAAGGGGCCGGTGGGGTTCTCGATCATGGCGAGCGTGGGTGCCTGATTCCCCGAGCGGGCGGCCGGGCGCCATTGGCAGCCGGAGCCGGAGTCCCGGGCAGCTCGGCGCGCAGGGCGACAGCCAAGACATCGGCGACGCGCTGCTGCCACGGCACGGCGAGTCGGGCGGCCGGGAGTTTCTGCAGCGCGCCGAGTGCCACCCCATGCTGCGGGCGAAGACGCACTTCCAAACCCTCGGCATGCAGCCCGTGCAGGAAGAGGTCGCGGCGCAGCCGCGCAGTCTCAACACACTTGGTCCGCAGCGAGAACCCGAGCTTCTCCTTGGTGCGCGGGGTCGCATTGATGGAGCAGCACACCCACCAATAGCTGCGGTTGAGGATCAGATGGTGATCGGGATCACCCTTGGCGGGGCTGGCTTTCCGGCGACGGAGGGACGAGACAGGCATGGGGGGAACGGCGGGGTTCAGGCTGCGGGGATTGGACGTGGCGGGAATCTTCCGCCGGCCCGGACGGGGAAATCCGGACCGGCCGGGACCACTAGGCGCAGCATATCTTCATGCCGCCTTCACCGGCTCCTGCCACGGTCGCCGGCGAATACTTCTGCCGTGGCACGGGCAGGCTCATCACGACGGCCAGCGCGGCGTCGGCGCGCTGCTGCCATGTCTGCCCGGGAGTCGCCTCGGGCCACTTCCGGATCTCGCCCGGACGGGCAATCGCCCGGATGCGCCCCAGCATGCCGAGTTCCTGGAGCCGGCGGAACAACTCGTCGCGCCGAAACCGTGCCACCACGACCGATTCCGTGCAGAGCGATCGCCTCAGCTTGTCCTTCGTGCAGTACGTCGGATTGACCGCGCAATAGACCCACCAGTTCTTGCCGTGCTGCCAGAGGTGATGGTTGGCATTGGAGGCCGGGGAGGCGGCGCGACGTTTGGGCGGTACAGGGTCTGGTTTTGAGCTAGGCATAAAGACCAGTTCAACGGGGAAAGACATCGGCGGCACTCAGGTGCAGCCACGCGATCAACCGACAGCGGGTCGGCTGCTCCAGTTTCGACAAGACCGACGCCACCTGCGCCTTGACCGTCGCCGGCGACTTGCCCAGGGCTACAGCGATCTCCTTGTTCGAGAGACCCAGCCGAAGATGCTGCGTCACCCGCCACTCCGCCCCGGTCAGTCGCAAACGCATCAGGCGACCCGGGTCGTCGGGCACCGGCAAAGCCGCCAAAGAAGTGGAATTCTCGTTCAAGGGGTGAAAATAGGTTGCGCGCAGCCCAACGCCCGATCCGAGGATCAGGCGCGAAGTGACGCCTAGAGTGTGGCTCCGACAAAAAGACGTAGCCCCCGGCATTCTTCTCTATGCTTATGACACGAGAATGTTCAGCCGGCCCCTGGACCGACGGGAATTACTCCAAACAGCGTACGAGATTCACCCCGGACGGGTTTTATCGGCGTTCCACCTGCCCCGCTTAGCCGAGATTGATTGGCATTTGGCCGTTTGGAGTTTGGCGTTTCGCAACCCGACGCAAAGCTACGCAAGCACACCGTTCGTTTCACCATGGCCCTGCTGCGCTCCGACGACATCCAGATCCGCGATCCCTTCATCCTGCCCGTGCCGGAGGAAAGGTGTTTCTACCTTTTCGGCACCACGGACCGGGAACCCTGGCGGGAGGATTTCGCGGTGGGCTTTGACACTTTTCGCAGCACGGATCTCGAGCACTGGGAGGGGCCGTTCCCGGTCTTTCGCCCGGCGCCGGATTTCTGGGGCAAGTTTCACTTCTGGGCGCCCGAGGTGCATCGCTGGGGCGACCGGTTCTTCATGTTCGCGAGCTTCAAGGGCCCCGGCCACCACCGCGGCACCCAGGTGCTGGTGGCGGAGCATCCGCTCGGACCGTTCCGCCCGCACAGCCCGCTCGCGGTCACGCCGCACGACTGCGAGTGTCTCGACGGCACGCTCCATGTCGCGCCCGACGGACGTCCCTGGATGATCTTCAGCCGCGACTGGACGCAGGTCACGGTCGGCACCTATTCGGCCGTGCCGCTGGCCGACGACTTGTCGGCGGCGGCCGGACCGGCGTTCGACCTGTTCAAGGTCAACGAGGCGCCCTGGGTGCTCTGTCCGCCCTGGCACGTGAGCACGGGCCAGCCGCCGATTTTCGTCGCCGACGGCGCCTTCCCGTTCCGCTCGAATTTCGGGGAACTCTGCCTGCTGTTTTCAAGCTGGGGCGCTGGCGGATATGCGACCGGGATCACGCGCTCCGCGAGCGGCGATCTCCGCGGCCCGTGGCGGGCCGACCCCGAGCCGATCTTCTCGGCCAACGGCGGTCACGCGATGATCTTCCCGGATTTCGATGGCCGGATCCGGCTCACGCTCCACCAGCCCAATGATCCGGCGCCGGAGCATCCGAGATTCTTCCCTTTCCCGCACGGAAAGCCGCTGAGGTGACAATCGGACGAAGGTGATCGGGGACGGGCATTCAGTAGAATTCGCCGACGCAGTGTGAGGAAATCTTTCCGGGCCTGCCTGATCGTGGGCGGGGAAAGCGCGCAGCGGGCGCCACGGCCCGAGATACCACCACATCGATGCGCGGAGGGCGCCAGCCCTCGCGCGGCCGCGGGACACTGGAAGACTAAACCGGACCGGGACTTACGCTCCAGTCGCAGTCGGAATCCAGCGAAGATTGCTCCGCACCGCTGGCGCCGGCTGGGGGCCAGACCGCCGGCGGATTGGGCCGGCGAAACTCAAGCCCGACTGACCGCGGAGAGTGGGAATTCTCCGGGCGACGCGCACCGAAAACAGAATGTTCACCGTCGTGCTTCCGCCTCGCGCTTGACGCACCCTGCGGTCTGGGCGTCTGCTCGCAGTCCCCTTCCCCTATGTCCCGCAAAGTGAACGTCGGAATCGTCGGCTGCGGCAGCATCAGCGACGCATACTTCAACGGCTCGAAGAAATTCGACATCCTTAACATCGTGGCGTGCGCGGACCTTGACCCCGCCCGCGCCGAGGCCAAGGCCGCCAAGTATGGCGTCCGCGCCTGCGCCACGGTGTCGGATCTGATCAACGACCCGGAGGTTGAAATCGTCGTCAACCTCACGGTCCCGAAGGCCCACGTCGAGGTGAACCTCGCCGCGCTCAAGGCCGGCAAGCACGCCTACTGCGAGAAGCCGTTCGGCCTGAATCCCGCCGAGAGCGCCAAGGTGATCGCGCTGGCGAAGAAGAAGAAGCTGCTCGTCGGCAGCGCGCCCGACACGTTTCTCGGTGGCGGCATCCAGACCGCGCGCAAGCTCGTCGACGACGGCGCCATCGGCCGTCCCGTCTCGGTCCTCGCGTTCATGATGTGCCACGGTCACGAGAGCTGGCACCCGAGCCCCCAGTTCTATTACCAGAAGGGCGGCGGCCCGATGTTCGACATGGGCCCGTACTACCTGACGGCGCTGGTCAACCTGCTCGGCCCGGCGCGGCGCGTGACCGGCTCGACCGCGAAAACCTTCCCGACCCGCCTGATCACCAGCCAGCCGCTGAACGGCACCAAGATCCCGGTCGA
>CAZUQB010000307.1:0-3778 GCA_964622405.1 uncultured Opitutaceae bacterium
GTGTAGGCTCCGGGCTTGAGCGTCACCAGCAGGGTGGAGTCGTGCGAACCGTGCGGCAGCTGGAACGCGCCGACCCGGTCGCAGGCATCAGGCACCTCCGGATCGGCCTCCCAGTCGTCGTCAGCCATGATCTGGTTGCCCTGGCTGTCGAACAGCGCCACGTGCGAGGCGCCGAGCGCGCGCCGCAGGCCGAAGAGCGTGCCAAGGCTGGGGCCCACGCCGCGCACCAGCACGCTTTCCGAGGTCGTGCCGGTCACGACGAAGCCCGCGATGAGCGCGCCGCCGGCCGGGCCCACGTTGGCGCGGGCCGAGAGATTGACGAGGGCGGGCGAGCCGACGGTAGGCGCGACATCGTAGAGCTCGGCCAGGGCGATTCCGGATGAGCCGTTCGCCCCGGTGACATGCGCGGTGAAGAGACCCGAGGACAGTGTCTCCAGCAGGGCCGAGTCCTTGGAGTCCGCGGGTAGGGGGAAGGCGCCGACGGAGGCAAAGGCCTGGACCAGGTCGGCGCCGCCACCCCACGCCTGGTTGGTGTCGGTCGTGGTGCCGTCGCGTCCAACGCCGAAGAGCCTGAGCTCGGGCGTGGCCAGCGCGCCCTCGACGCCGAACTCGGCGCCGAGCGTGGGCCCGATGCCGCGCAGTAGGACCGGCTTGGTGCCTTGCCCCCGCAGCACGAAGCCGACGATCAGGACATCGTCACCGGCGCCGACCTGGCCGCGGGCGGAGAGATTGGTGAGCCGGGCGTCGACGTGAACCGTGAGACTGGCGGCATAGACCGCCGCGAGCTGGCCGCCCGCGGATACTGCCACCGAGTAGGTGCCGTCGAGATAGGAGCCGACGTTGGTCAGCGCCAAAGTGTCAGTCGAGTTGTCCAGCAGCCGTCCGTTGTGCCGCCAGCGGTAGGTCAGGCCGGTGCCGACGGTGGCGACGTGGAACGTCGCGGCATCCCCGGCGTTCACGGTCTGGCTCTCCGGGCCGGCGGTCACGATGCCCGCCTGCAGGGTGAGATTCAGGGTGACGCGGTTCGATGTGACCTGCCCGGCGCGATTGGTGACGGTGGCGTGGTATTCGCCGACATCACCGGCTCCGACATCGACGAGGGTGAAGGTGGAACCGGTGGCTCCATCGATGGGCCGGCCGTTCCGGAACCAACGGTAGCTGGGGGCCGGCGAACCGGTGGCCGCGACGGTGAAGGTGGCCGAGGCACCGGCTAGCACGGCGAGCGACGATGGCTGGAGCGTGATGACGGGCGCGGCATCGGGCGTGGGCGACTGGGCAAGGGCGGGCCGGGCTGCCAGCGCGAGGACGCAGCCGACGAGCGCGGGCCACAGGGACAACAGCTTGTTCATGGCACGGGAGCAGTTTGACGGACACGACTCCGTTCGGGACGGGGCGAGGACGCCCTTGCTGGCCAAGGCGAGGGCCGAACGGTGACAACAACAGAGCGGCGCTAGACAGCGGCGAGGCCGCCCGGTTCGCGAAAAACCTCCCCGGATCAAGGTAGCCGGCTTCGCATCGCGCCGGTGGAACGACTTGCGACACGTTGAGCGATTGCTGAGCGGCGGCGGAAGGATCTGCACAGGAGGCAACGGAGAGAACGGAGGCAGAAAACCACTCATCTTCGCTTATCCACGCTAATGGCTCCGGAGTCCTTAGTGGAGATGAGTGCAGATTAGCGGTTAACCCGCCCTCCGTTCTCTCCGTTCCCTCCTGTGCCAAAGGGATCGGGTAGCGCGCCGCTTTTACTGCTTTTGGGCTACCCGCGGGATCTCGACCCGGCGGCCCAATCGCGATGAAATCGGCGCGTTCCCCGCGCGCATGCACTCCCCGTTCCGCACGATCATCGAGCCCTTCCGGATCAAGTCGGTCGAGCCCATCCGTTTCACCACGCGCGAGCAGCGCGTCGCCGCCCTGACGGCGGCCGGGTACAACCCGTTCCTGCTGCACGCGGAGGACGTGCTGATCGACCTGCTCACGGACTCCGGGACCGGGGCGATGTCAAAGTACCAGTGGGCGGGCATGATGCGCGGCGACGAGTCGTACGCCGGCGCCGACTCGTTCTACCGCTTCGAGGCGGCGGTGCGGGACATCACGGGCCTGAAGCACGTGCTTCCGACCCACCAAGGTCGCGCGGCCGAGCGCGTCCTGTTCACCACCGTGCTGAAGCCCGGCGACATCGTCCCGAGCAATACCCATTTCGACACGACCCGGGCCAACATTGAGGCGCGCGGGGCCGTGGCGCTCGACCTGCCGGTGGCCGAGGGCCGGCAGCCGCAGCTGCGGGCGCCGTTCAAGGGCAACCTCGACCTCGCGGCGCTGGAGCGCTGCCTCACGGAGAACCGCGGGCGCGTGCCGCTGGCGATGATCACGGTCACGAACAACTCCGGTGGCGGCCAGCCGGTCTCGCTCGCGAACATCCAGGGCGCGCGGGACATCTGCCGGCGGCACGGGGTCCCGTTGTTTCTCGACTGCTGCCGCTTCGCGGAGAACGCCTGGTTCATCAAGCAGCGCGAGCCGGGCCTGGCGGACAAGACGCCGCTGGAGATCGCCCGGGCGATGTTCGCGTGCGCGGACGGCGCGACGATGAGCGCGAAGAAGGACGGCATGGCGAACATCGGCGGCTTCCTCGCGATGAACGACCCGGGCTGGACCGAACGCGCGCGCAACAACCTGATCCTGACCGAGGGCTTCCCGACCTACGGCGGGCTCGCGGGCTATGACCTCGAGGCGCTGGCGGTCGGCTTCTACGAGGCGCTCGAGGAGGATTATCTCCGCTACCGCATCCGCTCGATCGAGTACCTGGGCGACGTGCTGACCAACGCCGGCGTGCCGATCGTCCAGCCGACGGGTGGGCACGCGGTCTATCTCGACGCCAAGGCCTTCCTTCCGCACGTCCCGGCGTCTGAGTTTCCGGCGTGGGCGCTCTCCTGCGTGCTTTACCTCGAGGGCGGGGTGCGCGGCGTGGAGATCGGCTCCGTGATGTTCGGCCGGCAGCCGGACGGCACCGAGAAGCCGGCTGCGATGGAGCTGGTCCGGCTGGCGTTCCCGCGCCGGGTGTACACCCAGAGCCACGTCGACTACCTCGGCGAGGTCATCCTGCACGTCCACCGCCTCCGCGATCGCGTGCGGGGCCTGAAGATGACCGCGGCGCCGGAGGTCCTGCGGCACTTCACCGCCCGGTTCGCTCCGCTCCATGGCGATCTGATCGGGTGAGTTCGCCACGCAAGACACGAAGCGCACCAAGACCAGCCTCTTTGCACAGGAGGGAACGGAGAGAACGGAGCGGAAGCCGACGAGCAAACTTCTCTGTTTTCCCCGTTTCCTCCTGTGAAAATACGCGGCCCTGGCGCGATGAAGGGACCCGTCAGCGGGCCGTCCAGCCGCCGTCGATGGGGATGGCGGCGCCGGTGATCGACTTGCCGGCGTCGCCGCACAGGAAAACGACCAGCGCGGCGACATCGTCGATTTCCACGAAGCGCTTGGACGGCTGGGCGGCCAGCAGGACGTCGCGGATGACCCGCTCGCGCGAGAGATTGTGCACCTTCGCCTGGCTCTCGATCTGGCCCTCGACCAGCGGGGTGAGCACGTAGCCGGGGCAGACCGCGTTGCAGGTGATGCCGGTCTCGGCGACCTCGAGCGCGACCGTGCGCGTGAGGCCGATCTGGCCGTGCTTGGCCGCGACATAGGCCGCCTTGAAGGGCGAGGCGACGATCCCGTGGACGGAGACGACGTTGACGATGCGGCCCCAATTGCGGCGCTTCATGCCCGGGAGCACGGC
>CAZUQB010000308.1:0-3776 GCA_964622405.1 uncultured Opitutaceae bacterium
ACCGCGCTGTCGCTGCGCGGGTACTGGCGGGTGTTCAGCTTCGTGTAGGACACGAAGCCGACCACCAGGATGACGACGTTCACCACCAGCGCGATGACCGGCTTGCGGATGAACAGATCGGTGAAGCTCTTGTTAAGCATGGCGGGGGCCCGTCAGGACGGTCAGGTGTTGGCCGGCTTCGGCGCGGGATTCGCGCCCGGCTGCACGGTGTTGTTGACTTCGACATGCGCGCCGTTGCGGAGCTTGAAGACCCCGGCGGTGACGACCTGCTCGCCGGGCTTGAGGCCGGACTCGATGGCGACGAGGTCGCCGCGGGTCGCGCCGACCCGCACGATCTGCTGGCGCACGCCGAGGTAGCTGGAGCCGTCGACGTTCTGCAGGGTCTCGACGACGAACACCGAGTTGCCGTACGGCGCGTAGGCCACGGCCGTGGCGGGCACGACGATCTGCGGCGGCCCGAGCGGCAGCTCCACCTCGGTCTGCACGAACATGCCGGGCCGGAGCTGCTCCTCGGGATTCGCGAGGGTCGCCTGCACGGCGATGTTGCGGGTCGCGGAGTCGACCTCGGAATTGATGGCGGTGATCGTCCCGTTGTACGGCACGGGCAGCGCGTCAACGCGGACCACCACCGGCTGGCCGATCTTGAGGGCGGCGAGCTGCTGCTGGGGGACGTTGAAGTTGACGTAGATGGGATCCATCTTCTGCAGCGGCACGACCGCGCGGCCGCGGGCGACAAACTGGCCGAGGTTGACCATCCGGATGCCGATGCGGCCGTCGAACGGCGCGCGCACGTGCTTCTTGTCAATCGTGGCCTTGATGGCGGCGACGTCGGCGGTCGCCTGGTTCAGCTGGGCCGTGGCCGTGTCGAGCTCCGCGGCGCTGATGGTGTTCTTCGCGGCCAGCTCGACGGCGCGGTCGCGCTGGAGCTTGGCGAGAACCGAACGCGCCTCGGCGGCGGCGAGCTGCGCCTCCTCGACGGTGGTGTCGAGCTCGAGCACAAGGTCGCCTGCCTTCACGTGGGCGCCGTTCTCCACGGCGATCTTCACGATCGTGCCGTCGGCATCCGGGGCGAGGGTCACGCCCTCGACGGGCGCGAGCGTGCCGATCGCGTTGATGGTCGGCTGCCACGCGACGCTCCGCGCCTCGTAGGTCGTGACCGCCGTCGCCGGCGGAACGTGGGAAACGGAGGTCATCTCCTTGATTTGGGCCGCCTTCACGGCGCCGAGCGCGAGGACGACGAGAACGTAGCCAGTGAGGGCGATGGCGAATTTCTTAAGCATGGGTGAAAGAGGGTTGGAAAGTGTCGGGGGAGAGGGAGAAAAAAATGACAGGCGGACGGGCGGCGGGTTAGCCGGCGGTCGCACCCTGCGGCACGGAACTGGGCGCGAGGTTCGCGGCCTGCTCCTTGATCTTGAACAGCAATTGGACCAGCGTTTTGCGTTCGGTTTCCGAAAGACCCTGCATCAACAGCGCCATCCGGCGAAAATGCTTCGGCAGGATTCCGTGCAGGACCTCGCGGCCCTTCGGCGTCAGGCTGACCGTCAGCATCCGACGGTCTTCCGCGTCAGGCATCCGCGTCACCAAGCCGTCGCGCTCCAGCGTGTCGATCAGACCGGTCATCGTGGCGCGCGTCACCCCCGTCCGATCCGCCAATTCCGCCGGACTCAGGGCCGCCGTGTCGCCGTTGCAGCGGCACTGGTTGAGCAGGATCATCATCACGCCAAAACGCCCCTGGGAGATGGCGTGGTGGGACAGGTTGGATTCCATCACCCGGAAACACTCGTCACCCGCGTGCAGCAGGTGCAGAAAAGCCTCACAGGCAGAAGGATCCAAGTCAGGAAACTCCTTCGCCGCCTCGAGCAGGCACTCGTAGCGGGGGAGATTCTTGAGCAGTAGCATTGGCATGGCAGTGGAAATTTCGGAAAATCAGGAGGCTGATAGTTAGGTTGCTAACCACCAAGCAAGGAAAAGCGAATCGGCAGCCCGTTTTGCTTGGAAACTAATAGCGGATCGGGATTTCCCGAAGCATCGCTAATGGAAGACGCCCCATCGGACTGATGGTCGGGGTTGAATGCTCCGTGAGAGCGGGGTGAGGGCACCCCGCCCACATCGATCAAACCGAGGCGGCCGTGGGGCGTCGCCTCAGACGCTTCGGGCCGCCGCGACGATGGCTTCGGCGGTGATGCCGAGTTCCTTGAACGCGATCGGCGCCGGGGCGCTCAGGCCGAAGCGGTCGATGCCGACCACCTTGCCGTCGAGGCCGACGTACTTGGACCAGAAGCTCGTGACCCCGGCCTCCACCGCGACGCGCTTGCGGCACGACGACGGAAGGATGCTCTCGCGGTACTCGACGCTCTGCCGATCGAATCGCGAGGTGCACGGCATCGAGACCACGCGGGTCCCGGCGCCGAGTTCCTTCGCCGCGGACAGCGCCAGGGCGAGTTCGCTGCCCGTCGCGATCAGGATGTGAGTGAGCGGCGCCGTTTCCTGCAGCGCGACGTAGCCGCCCTTGAGCACGCCGGCGCGGCGAATGTGCGGCGGAATGTCGTTGAGGTTCGGCACCGCCTGCCGGGTGAGCGCCAGCAGCGTGGGACCATCCGCGCGCTCGAGCGCCGCGGCGAAGGCGCCGGCCGTCTCCTCGAGGTCCGCCGGGCGGATCACATCGAGGCCCGGGATCATGCGCAGGCCCGAAACCGTCTCGACGGGCTGGTGCGTCGGGCCGTCCTCGCCGACGCCAACCGAATCATGGGTGTAGATGTAGATGACCGGAAGCTTGGACAGCGCGGCGAGGCGCATCGAGGGACGCGAGTAATCGGCGAACACGAGGAACGTCGCGCACGAGGGGCGGAACAGCCCGTCGTAGGCGACGCCGTTGCAGATCGCGGCCATCGCGTGCTCGCGGATGCCGAAGCGGAGATTGCGGCCCGCGCGGTTCGTCGGGTCGAAATCCTTGTCGGCATTGATGTAGTTGTAGGTCGAGCCGTGCAGATCGGCGGAGCCGCTGATCAGCAGCGGGAGCTCGGCGGCGAGCGGCTGCAGCACCTCGCGGCCCGAGCCGCGCGTGCCCGGGTGCTTGGCGTCGGCCGGGAACACCGGGATCTTTTCGAGCAGGGCCGCGGCGCTCGGAACATTGGAGGCGGAGTCGAGCAGCGCCGCCTTGTCCGGGTTGGCATCGCGCCAGGCCTTGTAGGTCTTGTGCCAGCGGTTGCACGCGCGCACGAGGCGCTTCTTGTGCTCGTCGAAGTAGGCGCGGACCTCGGGGCTGACGTAGAAATGCTGGTCGGCGGGCAGGCCGAGGCTCGCGCGCGCGGTGGCGGCGAACTTCGCCCCACCCTCGCCATGACCCTTCGCCGTGCCCTGCACCTCGGCGATGCCCTTGCCGATGATCGTGCGGGCGATGATCAGCTGCGGTTTGCCGGACTTGGCCTTCTTGGCCTTGTTGTAGGCCTTGAGGATCGCGGTCAGGTCGTGACCGTCGATCGTCTGGACGTCCCAGCCGATGGCCTTGAACCGCGCGGCGGTGTTCTCGCTCTGCGTCTTGTTCGCCATCGCGTCGAGCGTGACGTCGTTCGAGTCGTAGAAGAGGATGAGGTTGCCGAGCTGCTGGTGCCCGGCGAAGGCCACCGCCTCCATCGCGACGCCCTCCTGCATGCAGCCGTCGCCGGCGAGGCAGACGACATGATAGTCGAAGATCGGGTGCTCGGTCGTGTTGAAGCGCGCCGCGGCCATCTGGCCGGCGAGCGCCATGCCGACGGCATTGCCGATGCCCTGGCCGA
>CAZUQB010000309.1:0-3760 GCA_964622405.1 uncultured Opitutaceae bacterium
GTCGGCGTAGAAATAGCGGAGCAGCTCGAGGAGCTTCGGGCGGCCGCCGATGCGGTCGAACAGGCTGGCGGGAGAGGCGTTCATCCGGTGCGGGGCCAGGCTAGCACGGGCGGCGTGGGACCGCCTTGACCGGGCTCAAGGATCCTGGTGCTCGCCGAGGTTGCGGCGGAGGAGACCCTGGATCGCGGGCAGGTCGTGCACGGTGATGATGTGTCCCGAGACCGTGATGAGCCGCTGGTCGCGGAGGCGGCCGAGGGTGCGCGAAAGCGTCTCGCTGCTGGTGCCCAGCTCCGCGGCCAGCACCCGCTTGGTGCCCGGCAGCCGGATTTTCCCGGCCGTTCCGGACGGGGCGTGCTTGACGAGCCAGTTGAGCAGGCGGGTCTCGACGTCCTTCAGGGTGAGGTCGTCGAGCATGCCGACCAGCACCCGCAGGTGGCCGCTCATCGAGCCGAGCATGCGCATGGCGAGGTCGGGCCGGCGGCCGATGAGCTCGAGGATCGGGGCCTTGGGAATCACGAGCACGGTGCTCGGCTCGACCGCCCGCGCGTTGGCGGGATAGCCGGTCGGCGAGGCGAGCGCCGCCTCGGCGAACGACTCGCCCGACCGGAAGACGTGGATCACCTGCTCCTTGCCGGCCGGGCTGACGCGATGGACGTTCACCGCGCCGCTCTGCACGAGGTAGCATCCGCGCGACGGGTCGCCCTCGTGGAACAGGTACTCGTCCTTCGCGAGCTGCTGCACGACCACGAAGCCGGCAATCACCCCCAAGTCGTCCGCGGACAATCCGGAGAAGAGCTGGCAGCAGCGCAGCGTCCCGATCAGCCCGGTGGCTCTCAGGTCGGAAGTGCGCGGCGTCATCGGCATCCCTGGAGTTTTATGGCCGATCCGGCGACGGCAAGGCGAACGGCGGGAAAAACCGCCCACGGGCCGGCGAAGGCGGCCCGGGCTTGACCTGTGTCAAGGCGCCGGTCGCCGCCGTGTGGCAGAGTGGCGGCGAACCCAACACCCGTCGCATGACCACCACCACCCTCGTCATTTCCCCGGAAACCAGCCTTGGCGCCATCGTGGCCGCCCGGCCGTCGCTCGCCCGCATCTTCGAGGGCCTCGGCCTCGACTACTGCTGCGGCGGCAAGCAGACGCTGGCCCAGGCCGGCCAGCGCAAGGGACTCGATGTCGCCACGCTGATCACCACCCTCGAGGCCGCGTCCGCGGCGGTGGAGGCCGGCCCGCCGGAGGTGGACACGGCCTGCATGACCCTGACGGAGCTCGCCGACCACATCGAGCAGACGCACCACCAGTACCTGAAGACGGAACTGCCGCGGCTGGTCGAGATGGCCGAGCGCGTGGCCCGCAAGCATGCTTGGCGCGACCCGCGCCTGCCCGAGGTCTGGCAGACGACGGCGGCGCTCGCGGAGGAGATGTTCAGTCACATGATGAAGGAGGAGCGGATCCTTTTTCCGATCGTGCGGCAGATCGACTCCGGCTCGGCCGACGGCTTCCATTGCGGCTCCATCGCGAACCCGATCCGGCAGATGGAGGCGGAGCACGAGTCGGCCGGCAACGCCACGGCGCGCCTGCGCGAGCTCACCAACGGCTTTCTTCCGGACAGCGAGGCCTGCAACACGCACCGCGCGCTGCTGGCGGGCCTGGCGGAATTCGAGGCCGACCTCCACCGTCACGTCCACAAGGAGAACAACATCATGTTTCCCCGCGCCCTCGCCCGGGCCGGCCGGAATTAGACGGGTGGGATCGCACAGGAGGTAACGGTGGGAACGGAGATTGATTCGGGGCGAGGGGCTGCGGCTGCGTCTCTTCGTTTTCCCGGCGCGATTCTTACCACGGATTGCGGAGATTTAGACGGATTTCCGGACAATGTCTCGCTGACTGCGCACCGACGGGCGTCGCTGCGCAGTCAGCGAGACGGGTTCGAGGGGACCCGGTGTAGCCGGATCGTCTCCGATGGCCGAACGGACCTGGCCTTGCGCGCAGCGCAAGGCCAGGTCCGTTCGGGATCGCCTGTCTTATCAGCGAAAATCCGTGTAATCCGCGGTAAAACAAACCTCGAGCCAACCTGCCTGCCCAGCCGCAGCCCCTCGTCCTCGAATCAAACTCCGTTCCCTCGGTTGCCTCCTGTGAAAATCACTTCCCCGGCTCCGTCACCTGGGTGAGCAGCATCGAGAATGCCTCGGGGGCGTTCACCGCATGGGGCTCGCCGGGGGGCAGGTGGAGCAGGTCGCCCGGCTTGAGCACGTGCTTCTTCGGGCCGACGGTGAACTCGCAGGTGCCGGTGAGAATCTGGACCAACGCGCGGGCCGCGCTGGTGTGCTCCGAGAGCTCCTGGCCGGCGGCGAAGTGAAACAGCGTGAGCCGCAGCGCCGGGGTGGTGAGGACGGCGCGGCTGACGATGCCATGCGCGACGTTGTCCACCGGGGCCAGCAGCGCGCAGGTGCCCGACTCGGTCGGGGAGAGCAGGGTGTTCTTTTTCATGGGTGGATGGGACGCGTCAGTCTAGCGAGTCTCGGCCGGCTGCGCCTTGACCCAGATCACGTTCCGGCGCGGCTAGTCGCGCCAGAAGTTCACGGCCCACGAGCCGTCGCCGTTGCGCTCCATCGTGGACTGGAAGCCCTCGCTCTTGAGCAGCTCGATGAGGGGCGCCGGGAGAAACGGCGCGACGATGGTGACGCCTTGGCCGGGCTTGAGCGCGTCGACGCGCGCGCGGATCAGGTCGAAGGGCTCCTCGCCCCGCGCAAGGTGGGGCCGGACGTCAAAGGTCTTGAACTTGGTCGGGCTCATGGCGGGGGTCAGTACACGTATTCCAGCTGGACCCAGGATTTTTGCACGTCCGGAAAGGCCGCGCTTTGATGGTGGAAATCGGCGAACTTCACGAGGGCGGTGAGCGCCGGCGTGAGCTTCCGGCTGAGCTGGAGGTTGAACTCCCGTCCAAGGTCCGCCGCGTTAACGTCGGACTGGTACCAGTGATAGGCGGCCACGAGCGCGACGGCGCCAGGCAGGTTGCCGGTGGCCTTGAGATAACGGTCGTCGAGCCCGCCGGCGGGCGTGGCGAGGAAGAGATCGGCCCAGCCGTTGTACGCGTGCAGCGTCGCCAGCGGGGTCTTGAAGCCGACGTTGTGGTCGGAGCCCAGCAGCTCGTCGCCGAGCGTGAGACTGCCGGCGGCGTGCGCGAGGCCGGCCTCCACAACCCGGTAGCGCGCGGTGTACGAGAGCGGGCTGGAGCCGTAGTCGGACTGGGTCGCGAACTCGACGCGATAGGCAAATTTCAACTGGGACGTGACCGGCACCGAGCCGGCCAGGCTGGCGCCGGTGGTGGCGCACGAGTTGGCCGCGGAGTTCGGAAAATCCAGCAGGTAGACGTAGCCGGTCAGCGTGCCGCCGGACCAGCCGCGATAGCTGGCGTTGAACAGCTGGGAGTGCGAGGCCCACTTGCCTTGCGGGTGGCGGTCGCTGAACACGCGGTTGATCTGGCTGAGATAGGCGTAGGTCAGCGTGGTCTGGTTGAGGCTCTGGTCCTGCACGACAACCGCGTCGAACGTCTGCAGGTTCTGCCGCCACGCCACGTCGCCGATGAACCGGGCGTTGTCGAGGACCAGCCGCTGGCGGCCCACCGTGACGGTCGTGCGGTCGCGGGTGTAGGCGAGGTAGAGCTGGTTGAGCTCGGTGGTCTCGGGATCGGCGATGACCGCGCGCCCGGCGCCGCCCGGGTTCAGGCCGGACTGGCTGTAGCTGTCGCCGTCCGCCGCCG
>CAZUQB010000310.1:0-3754 GCA_964622405.1 uncultured Opitutaceae bacterium
GTCAGGCCGTCGGCGACGGCGCGGTCGCTGCGGCAGCGCGGCATCTTGTTCTGCCCGCCCCATTTTTCATTGTGGCGCATCCAGTGCTCGAACACCCCGGGCATGACGAGCCGCACGAACGGAAGCTCGAGCGTCCCGGCCTTGCGGCGCGCGGCGTAGTCGGGATTGCGGCGGCTGAGCTGGGCGTCGAGGTCGGCCGCGATGGCCGCGCCCATCGGGGTGCGCACGGAGCCGGGCTGCAACTCGATCCACCACTCGTGGCGGCCCCGCGCCTGGCCCGTCAGGGAGGCCATGAACAGCGGCGCGACGTGGAAATTGACCAGGGTCCAGCCCTGCTCGCGGCACACGCCGACCAGGCTGTCCGTGACCTCCTTCTCCATGACCCGCTCACCAAACGCGTTCAGCTGGAGCTTGGTCCGGCCCACGTACACGAGCCGCGGCGGGGTGGTGGACACAAACCGCACCACGTCGCCCAGCACATACCGGCACAATCCGGCGGGCGTGGTCAGGACCAGGGCATAGTCGACGCCGACGGCGACCTCCTCCAGGGGCACGGCCTTCGGGCCGAGCGAAGCCAGCCGCGTGGGTTCAAACTCCGCCATCGGGAGGAACTCGAAGAACAGTCCCGCGTCCGCCATGAGCCGGAGGCCCTCGCCCGGCGTGGCGTCCTGGGCGGCAATGAAACCTTCGCAGGACGGATAGACCTCCTGGAACGTCACCGTGTCGCCGCACCGGGCCCGCAGCGCGTCCTGAAACGGCGCGAGCGGGGCGCCCCCGTGGACGATGCACTCGAGGTTGGGCCAGAGCGTCGGCAGGGTGAACCCGGTGGTTCGTCCCGCGCGGGTGCCGGACTGCAGGGCCTCGGCCAGCGCGAGCAGCCAGCTGGGCAGCCCGGCGATGAGCGAAAGGTCGACCGCGGGCGAGCGGCGCACGATCGCGTCGAGCTTCTGCGCCCAGTCGGTCATCCGGGCGATCTCCGCGCCCGGCTCGAAGAGGTGGCGCTCGGCCGAGGCGGGCAGGTTGAGGAAGGTGATTCCGCTCAGGTCGCCCGTGAACGCCACGTAGGGCTCGACCTCCGGCAGCGGGTGGAGTGCGGTGGACGCCCCGACAAAGAGGTGCCGGCCGCGAAAGACGCCGGCGTGGCCCACCCGCGCCGTGTAATACAGGACCGAGTGCAGCCCGGCCCGGTTGAAGTGGGCGAGCATCTCGCCGGTGACCGGCACGGACTTCGCCTTGCCCGTGGTGGTGCCGGAGGTATCCGCGAAGAATGAGCAGCGCCCGGGCCAGAGGACGTCGGCCTCGCCGCGTTTCATCCGGTCGATGTACGGCACCAGCTGCTCATAGGTGCTCAGGGGCACGCGGCGCCGGAAAGTCTCGTACGGTTTTCCCTGCTCGACCCCGACCTTTCGGCCGTAGGCGGTGGTCGCGCACTTGTAGGCGAGCGAGCTGAACGCCTTCCGCTGGGCCGGCACCGCGGTGCCCGGGTCCCGGAGACGCCGCATCATGCGGGCGGTCTGAAGGCTCGCCCCCAGCGTGAAGAGGCTCTTGGGCAGGACCGGCATCGGGGCGCGCGGCGCGCCTTTCAAGGAGTCCCGGGTCGCGGTTGGCCGCAAGCGGATTCCCGTCCCGTCCGGAATCCTTACGGGATTTTGAAGGAATCGCCCCGCGATTCTGCGCTTCGCTCCGCGGTCCCGCCCGCCATAGTGCCGGCATGCCTTTGCCCGCGGTCATCTTCGAGGACGAGTCCATGCTGGCTTTCGACAAGCCGGCCGGCCTGCCCGTCGTGGCCGACCGGACGGCGCCGCGCCGGGAAACCCTGATGGAGCAGGTCCAGGCCCGGTTCGGTCCCGAGGCCGCCAACGTGCACCGCCTCGACTGGGCCGCCAGCGGCGTGCTGCTCTGCGCCAAGACGCGGGCGGCGCGCGACTTTCTCAGCGGCCAGTTTCAAGCCAAGACCGCCGACAAGCGCTACCTCGCCCTGGTGGTCGTGCTGCCCCGGGAGCAGGCGCTCTCCGGCCTGGCCGGCCTGCGGGCCCCCGACGGCGGCCTGGCGGACGGGTTCACGGTTGACCAGTCGCTGGTGGAGGACGTGCGCCACCCCGGACAGCTGCGACCCAGCCGCGGCCGCGACGCGCGCGATTGCACCACCGTGTTCACGGTGCGCGAACGGTTCGGGCGGTTTGTCTGGCTCGAATGCCAGCCGCTCACCGGCCGCCCGCACCAGGTGCGCGTGCACCTGGCCGCGCTCGGCGCACCCGTGCTGAACGACCACCTCTACGGCGACCGCCGGATTCACCTGCTGCTGTCCGACCTCAAGCGCGGCTACAAGGGTCGCGACGCCGAGAAGCCGCTGCTCAACCGCCTCGCCCTGCACGCCCACGAACTCACGGTCCGGCATCCCGGCACGCGCGAGCCGGTCACCCTGCGGGCCCCGCTGCCCGAGGAGTTCGAGATCGCGCTCCGCTACCTCCGGAAATTCACGCCGGGCTCGGTCCGGGGGCGCTGACGGTTGAAGGCAGCGGCGATTCAGCCGGAGGTCGGCTCGCCAACGAGACCGCCCGCCTTTCAACCATCAGCTTTCAACCTTCAACAGTCTGCGTCCAGCTTCCGCTCCCCCGCCTGCGCCGCGGTTGTGGCTCGCTCCGCGATTTACTACGCGCGGGCAGTCGTCATGGTGGGCGGCAAAAACACCCCAACCCCATGACCTCTTCCGTCACCCATTCCGTGGATTCCGACGGGGTCGGCTGGATCGTCTTCGATGATCCGTCGGCCCGCGCCAACGTCTTCACTCCCGCCGTGCATGCCGACCTGCGCGCCGCGCTCGCGGCCCTCGCAGCGCAGCCGATTCGCGCGGTTGTGATCATCAGCGCCAAGGAGCGCATCTTCATCGCCGGCGCCGACCTGAAGTGGCTGACCAAGCTGCCCGACGCCGCGGCCGCCACCGCGGCGTCCCGCGACGGCCAGGGCTCCTTCGACCTCGTGGCGGGCTGCAAGGTCCCGGTCGTGTGCGCCATCCATGGCGCCTGCGCAGGCGGCGGCTACGAGCTGGCGCTCGCGTGCCACTGGCGCATCGCGAGCGAGGCCCGCGAGACGGTCATCGGCCTCCCTGAAACCGGCATTGGCACGATTCCGGGCTGGGGTGGCACCGCCCGCCTGCCGCGGCTCATCGGCGCAAAGGCTGCTCTCGATCATATCCTGAAGGCCGCGCTGGTGCCGGCCGGCGACGCCAGGGCCGCGGGGCTGGTCGACGAAGTCGTGCCCGCGGCGGAGCTCAGGAGCCGCGCCAAGGCCGCGGCGCAGCGGCTGGCCGCCGAGGGCTTCCCGGTCCGTCCCGTGCCGCCGGCCGCCGGGCCGGAGCTTTTCGCCCAGGCGCGCCAGGACGTGACCAAGCGGACGCGCGGACGCGAACCGGCGCCGCTGGCGGCCCTGGAGGTGATTGAGCGGACGGCGGACCGGACCCTGGCGGAAGCGCTCGCCGAGGAGGCCCGGGTGTTTGGCGGGATCATGGTGGGCGAGACCTGTCGCAACCTGATCCACGTCTTTTTCCTGAAGGAGGCGGTGAAAAAGCTGACCGTCGACGCGTGGTTCCCGCCGGCGGCGGCGACCGCGGCCCCGGCGCCGTTCCGCAAGGTCGGCGTGGTGGGGGCGGGCGTGATGGGCTCCGGCATCGCGCAATGGTGCGCGGCGCGCGGCCACGAGGTCGTGCTGCGCGACGTCAAACCCGAGTTCGTCGAGCGCGGCCTCGCGGTGATAC
>CAZUQB010000311.1:0-3750 GCA_964622405.1 uncultured Opitutaceae bacterium
TTCGACCGCGAGACGGGGCGGAAGATCGGCGTCATCTGCCGGGTCCTGGCCCGCGACCGGAAGATCTACCGTCAGGTCGAACCGGCCGAGCTCGAGAAAATCGCGGGCTCGGTGCACCATGGCGGCGTGGTGGCGGTGACGGCGGCGCCGGTCATGAAAAAGCCGGCGGACGCGGACCTGGCCGCGTGGGTCCGGCGCGGCGAGTCGGTGCTGGTGCTGGATCGCATCGGCAACGCCCACAACCTCGGCGCGATTGCGCGCACCGCGGCGTTTTTCGGCGTGCCGCGCCTGGTGATTCCCGACGATCCCGCGGCCGCGCGGCCCAACGATGCGGCCTATCGGGTCGCCGAGGGCGGCTTTGAGTCGCTGGAGGTCTGGCGCGTGTCCTCGCTTCCGGAGTTTCTCGGGGCGCTGGCCAAGGCAGGTTACGACGTCATCGGGGCGGCCACGCGCGGCGGCGCCGTGGGCGGCCGGCCGGGCGCAGTCGCCTCCGCCCGCCCGAAACCGGTGGCCCTCGTGCTCGGCAACGAGGAGGAGGGACTCTCCCCGGAGGCGGCGAAGGCCTGCACCCGACTGGTGACCATTCCCGGCAGCGGACTCGTGGAGTCGCTCAATGTCTCCGTCGCCGGCGCGGTGCTGATGTGGGAGCTGCTGCGGCGCGGGGGACGGTCGACTCAATAGTCGTCCATGATGAACCACATGATCCACGTCAGCCCGATGCTGATGAGGATCACCCCGGAGAACGCATAGACCGCGGTCATCACGTTCAGCCCGATCAGGAGCGCGAGGCCGACGATCGCCCCGTTCAAACCGATCATGAGGGTCCAATAGTCGCGCTTGCGCCGCGACGGACGACGTTCCTCCATCGCGACCTGGTAGAGTCCCCGCTCGCGATCCCGCTCGAGGTTGGCGCGCAGGATGGCGTGCACGTCATTGCTCGCCGGCGGGGCGATGGACGAGGGCAGGGGACCGTCGGCCGGCGGCTTGGGGGGCTTGTTCGCGAGATCGAGGAGATCGCGCACCTCGAACGACGGCGCGGCGTCGAGTCCCTGGACCGGCGGATTGTCGCGCTCGAACTCGGGTTCCTTGAAACGGAGCTCGCGCCGCGGGGCCTCCGGGGTGGGGTCGGTCGGGTCGGGCACGTCGGGAGAAAACTCCTTTCGGCCGAAACGGCCAAGCGCAAAGCGGATCGGCGGCTGGACGCTTTTCCGCTTCCCACGGCTCAGTTCCGGGGCATTGGTGATGGCAACAAGGATTCAACCCCGATCCCCATGGTTTCCCCTGTCTCTTCCCCAGGCACGGCGGCGGCGCAGTTCGACTGGCCGCTCGCCTATGAGGCCGAGCGCCTGCTCGGCCGCTACATCGAGGCCTTTCTCTCGCGGCACCGCTTCGCCCGCCGGCTGGCGGAACGCATGCGCGACGAGACCGGCACGGACTTCCACGAATGGGTCGACCACCTCGTGCTGTCTCCCGCCCACGCCGACGAACTGCGGGCGGTCGGGCTCGTCGAGGAGGCGGTGCCGGCGCCGCCTGGCGTGACGGTCTTCCACCACCCGCGGGCCATGATGCCGCGCGTGCTGCTGTGCGCGGCCGGCGGCGTCAATGGGGAGCCCTCGGTGCTGACGGTGCGCCCGGAGTCGATCGTCGACTTCCTGGCCCAGCATGACCTCGCGGTTCCGATCGAGGGCGAGTTTGGCGCCCGCCTGCGCCGGGCGGTGATCGGGAGCGAGCAGGGCGTCCGGCTGGAGGCCGTCGAGCGCCTGGGCTGGCGCGGCTTCATCGCGGAACCTCCGGCGCCGAAGGATGCGGCCGCCATCATCAAGGCCCGCGAGCTATTCCGGACCCGTCGGCGGCACTTTGCCGACGACGCCGAGGGCGTGAAGCATGCCAGCCAGGTCCTCGACCGGGTGCTGGAACTCGTGCCGCGCGACGTGGCCTGCGAGCTCTTCTTCGCGGAGGAGCGCGCCTACTGGGAATTTCGCAACCGGGCCGGCCGCATCCAGCGACGCCGGCAGGACAGGCTGGGCCTCGGCTGGGGCAATCACGACCACCACACGTTCCGTTGCTCGCGGCGGCACTTTTCGGATCTCGTGCACTTCCTCTCCCGGCTGGGCCTGGAGAAGCGTGAGCGGTTCTATGCCGGCGACGAGGCGGGCTGGGGCGCGCAGGTGATGGAGGCGCCGGCGGTCGGCATCGTGGTCTTTGCCGACGTGGACCTGAAGCCGGGCGAGATCGACATCGACTTCGCGACCCAGCGGCTGCCGGACCTGCCCGCGCTGCGGACGGTCGGGCTGTGGTGCGCGCTGCACGGCGACAGTTTCCTCCAGGCCGGCATGCATCACCTCGAGGCCCGCTTCGATTTCGACCGGCTGCGCGACCAACTGGCCGGCGAGGGCGTGGGCACGATGAAGCCGTTTTCGGACTTTGCGTTCCTGCGGCAGGCCTTCACCGAGGGCGAACGCTGGGCGGTGCGACCCGAAAGGGTGGCGGCGCTCGAGCAGAGCGGGTTGATCACCGCGGCCCAGGCGGAGGGATTTCGGCGCGACGGAGCGATTGGCAGCCACCTTGAGAATCTCCAGCGGAAGGGCGGCTTCAAGGGCTTCAACCAGAAGGCCGTCAGCGTCATCATCGCCGCCACGGACCCGCGCCTGGTCCAGCAGGCGCACTCGCCCGCCTGACCGGCGTTTGCCTAATCCGCGGATCAAGCGGATGGCATGCATCATCCGCGTCCATCCGCGTGATCCGCGGGAGAAACTTCCAACCCACTATTTCCATGAAGATCGGAATCATCGGTGCCGGCAAAGTCGGTGCCACCATCGCCACTCTCCTCGAAACCTGCCGCTTCTGCCGCGGCGTCGTGCTCGCCGACACCCGCCCGGACGTCAGCCTCCGGGGCCTCCGCAAGGCCCGCCTGCAGCAGGTGGACGTCACCAAGCGCGCCGAGCTCGCTAAATTTGTCCGCGGCGTCGACGCCCTCGTCAGCGCCGCGCCCTATTTCCTCAACAAGGCGATCGCCGAGGCGTGCGCGTCGGCCGGCGTCTCGTACTTCGACCTGACCGAGGACGTCGAGACGACGAACTTCGTCCGGCGCCTCGCCCAGAAGAAAGGGCGCGCGACCTTCATGCCGCAGTGCGGCCTCGCGCCCGGCGCGATCAACATCGTGGGCGGCTCCCTGGCGTCCTCGCTGTCGTTCGTGCGCCACTGCGAGATGCGCGTCGGCGCCCTGCCGCTGAACGCGAGCAACCAGATGAAGTACTACCTCAGCTGGAGCACCGCGGGCCTCATCAACGAATACTGCCAGGTCGGCGAGGCGCTGCATGCCGGCCGGCGGGTGACCACGATGCCGCTCGACGGCATCGAGCGCATCACGATCGACGGCACCGAGTACGAGGCGTTCAACACCTCCGGCGGCGTGGCCACGATGTGCGAGACGTTCGAGGGGAAGGTCCAGGAACTGAACTACAAGACGATGCGCTATCCGGGTCACCGCGACCTGATGAAGTTCCTGCTGCACGACCTGAATCTGGCGCCGCGGCAGGACCTCGTGACGCAGATCTTCGACCAGGAGGTCCCGCTCACCGAGTCCGACGTGGTGGTCTTCTACGTCAGTGTCGTCGGCAACGACAAGGGCGGCAGCCTGAAGCAGCGGAGCTTCATCAAGAAGATGCGCGGCGGAACCGTGCGCGGCCGCCAGCTCAACGCGATCCAGCTCACGACCGCCGCCGGAGTGGTGGCGGTGCTCGAGCTTTA
>CAZUQB010000312.1:0-3741 GCA_964622405.1 uncultured Opitutaceae bacterium
TGAAGAAAGCCTACGCCTGACCGGCCATGGCCGCGCCGCTGGCTCCCGCCGAGGACCTCGTGGTTCGCACCGCGTCCCACACGGTCCAGCCGAATGAGTCGTTCGCCTTCGAGATCGCGCCCGCATCGCCGGGTGCCGTGCTCACCGACTGCACCCTGACTTTTCCCGGCTTCGCGCCCGACCAGCCGCCGGAGCGCCTCCCATCCGGCGCCTGGCGCTTCGTCGGTCAACTATCGCGCCCCGGCTTCCACGCGCTCCTCGCCCGCGGCCAGGTTGACGGCGAACTCCGTTCGGGTCGTTCGTATTTCGTCGCCACCGCGCCCAAGCCGGTCGCGACCCGGCCCGAGGCCGGTTATTACGTTTTCCTCGGCTGTGGCGACTATCCCATCATCACAGGACAGGAATCGCATCCCCTCGCCGGCTGGAGCAAGGACCAGTGGATCGGCCTCGTCGAATGGATGGCGGATCATGGGTTCAACCGCCTCTGGGTTCTGCTCAACGGCTATACCCTCGCCTATCCGTCCCGCCGCCATCCGGGCCTCCGCGACCGCCACTGCCAGAATGTCGCCGAGAATTTCCTCGGTGCCGTCATCGCGCACGCGCACCGGCGCGGCGTGAAGGTGTACCTGATGCTGACGACCGATGGCCATGCCCGCGATTTTTGCCGGGCCCATCCCGAGGCCGCGCGGCGCAATGCCGACGGCACGCCCGGACCCCACCACGGCCTCGCGCTCGAGCATCCGCTCACGCGGCGCTATCTTTACGACACGCTCGAGGAGGTGCTCGCACTTTATCCGGCCGCCGACGGACTCGCGATTCACCCGACCGAGAGCGATCCCGACCGCTTCAACCCCGAGTCGCTGGCCGCCTACCGCATGGAAACCGGCCGCGACCTGGCCGCCGAGCCCCTGCCCGTTCGCCGCGCCTGGCACAACCGCACCTACGCCCGTTTCCTCGCCGAGTTCTTCGCGCACGCCCGGCAGTTGCGGCCGGGCCTCGAACTCGTGATGGCGAACTGCTGGTGGCAGGACGACTACGTGGCGGAAAATCTCGCGCACCTGCCGCCCGACGTGCGGATCGCCGTGTGGCACTATGGCTGGGAGGAAACCGCTCCGACGCCCTGGCCCATCCATCGTTGGGTCGCGGCCTTCGGGGCCGACCGCGTGATCTACCTTCCCACCAGCCAGTCGTACCTCTACCCCAACGACCCGCGCCAGGTCATGGACCGCCATCTCGGCACCGACCGCCTGGTCAGCACCGCCGCGACCCTCGGGGTGCGGAATACGATGTATTTCGCCGGCTGGGACATCCTCCCGCCCGAGGCCCGTCTCCTCGACGCCGCGCTCGTGCAGCACCCGACCTCCGAACTGCGCCGTCCACTTCCCGCCAGCTTCCTGGCCGACCTCTACGCCGACTACCTGCCCGCGCGCGCCCGACTGCTGTCTCCCGCCGAGGTGCCTTGAGCACGGAACGTCGGACCTTGGGCGGCGGCGGTCGGCCTGGAGGATCGAATCCCACGTAACCACGCGCCCGCCAACGCGTCTCTGTGGTTGCGTCTGTCGGACGATCCGCGCTTCGGCGCTGGCGTTTGATTTGCCAGGCGCACAACGTCATCTCTCCTTTTCCAGCAATCATGGCTAACTCGAAGCGTTTCGGTGGTCTCGGTCTTATCATTGTGGTGCTCGTCGTCATCGGCGGCGGGGTCGGCTGGTATCTCTGGCGGGACGCCGGCGAGGATCGGCCCGAGTACAGCACCGTCACGGTCGGCCGCGGCGACATCACCCAGGCGGTCACCGCCACCGGCACCTTGCAGGCCGTCACGTCGGTCGATGTCTCGAGCCAGATTTCCGGCCTGATCAACGAGGTGGCCGTCGACTTCAACTCGCCCGTGAAGGTCAACCAGGTCCTGGCGCGGCTCGACCCCGCCACCTACCAGTCGCGGCTCGCCTCGGCCCAGGCCCAGCTCGCCAATTCCACCGCCAACTTCAACCTGGTCCGGCTCAGCACCGAGCGCACCCGGGCGCTGCGGGCCCAGAACCTGGTCGCGCAGCAGGACCTCGACCAGGCCGAGGCCCAGCTCCAGCAGGCCCAGGCCCAGCTCCAGATCCAGCAGTCCGCCGTCGACAGCGCCAAGGTCGACCTCTCGCGCTGCACCATCTACTCCCCCATCGACGGCATCGTCATCGACCGCCAGGCCGAGGTCGGCAAGACCGTCGCCGCCAGCCTCAACGCCCCGACGCTCTTCACGATCGCGAACGACCTGACGAAGATGCAGATCAGCACCTCGGTGGCCGAGGCCGACATCGGCAACGTAGCCGAGGGGCAGTCGGTGACGTTCACGGTCGACGCCTACCCGAACCGGCAGTTCCGGGGCCGGATCTCCCAGATCCGCAACGCGCCGAAGACCGAGCAGAACGTCGTCACCTACGAGACCATGATCGACGTGAACAACGCCGACCTGAAGCTCAAGCCGGGCATGACCGCCAACGTGTCGATCATCGTCGCCCAGCGCCTCGGCGCCCTGAAGGTCGCCAACGCCGCCCTGCGCGCCCGCATCCCGGAAAATCTCCTGCCCAAGGCCGCGCCGGCTCCCGCTGCGACCGCCGCCGCCGCACCCGCCGCCCCGAAGCCCTTGTCCGAGGACGAACGCCGCAAGGTCATGCGCGAGATCTTCCGCGAGGCCGGCTTCTCCTTCGGCAACGGTCCGCCGACCCCGGACGTCATCGCCCGCGTCCAGGAGCTCGCCAAGGCCCGCGGCATCGAGCTCGACATGAGCCGCTGGGGCGGCCGCGACCGCGGCGCCGGCAACACGCCGGTCACGCGCACGCTTTACCGTCTCGTCGGCACCGATCCCAAGACCCAGCACCCCGAGGCCGTCACCGCCAAGCTCGGCATCTCCGACGGGGTCGTCACGGAGGTCATCGACGGGCTGGCCGAGGGCGACGTGGTCATCACGTCGGTCTCCACCGCCAGTTCCGCCGCGGGCGGCTCCGCCGCCACCACCAATCCCTTCTCCGGCCGGCCGATGGGCGGCCGTCCGCCCGGCCGCTGAGGCCCGCCATGGCTCCCGTCGTCAAGCTTCAGGACATCCACAAGATCTACGACTCGGGCGAGGTGCCGGTCCACGCCGTCCGCGGCGTGACGCTGGAGCTCCACCGCGGCGAGTTCCTCGCGCTCATGGGCGCCAGCGGCTCCGGCAAGTCGACGCTCATGAACACGCTCGGCTGCCTGGACCGGCCGTCCCGCGGCACGTACCTGCTCGACGGGATCAACGTCTCCGAGCTCGACCGCAACCAGCTCGCCGACCTGCGCAACGCCAAGCTCGGGTTCGTGTTCCAGGGCTTCAACCTGCTCGCGCGCACCACCGCCCTTGAGAATGTCGAGCTGCCGATGCTCTACGGCCAGCATCGCCTTTCCCGCGCCGCCATGCGCGAGCGCGCCATGGGTTGCCTGGAAATCGTCGGCCTCGCCAACCGGGCCGATCATTTTCCCAACCAGCTCTCCGGCGGCCAGCAGCAACGCGTCGCCATCGCGCGCGCCCTCGTCAACCAGCCGCAGGTCCTGCTCGCCGACGAGCCGACCGGCAACCTCGACAGCAAGACGTCCGTCGAGGTCATGGGGGTTTTCCAAAAGCTCAACGAGCAGGGCATCACCATCGTCATGGTAACGCACGAGCTCGACATCGCGCGCTTCTGCAAGCGCAACCTGGTCATGCGCGACGGCCGCGTCGTGAGCGACCAC
>CAZUQB010000313.1:0-3736 GCA_964622405.1 uncultured Opitutaceae bacterium
GTCTCGCGGACATTGTGGTCGGTCACGACCACGCCGATGCCGCGGGACTTGAGCTGGAGGATGATCTTCTGGACCTCGGCGACGGAGATGGGATCGATGGCCGCGAAGGGCTCGTCCATCAGCAGGAACTTCGGCCGGGTCACCAGCGCCCGCGCGATCTCGAGCCGGCGGCGCTCGCCGCCGGAAAGGGTGTACGCCTTCTGCTGGGCCACGTGGGTGAGGCCGAGCTCCGCGAGATGCTGCTGCACGCGGGCGGGGCGATCGCGGCGCGGCGTGTCGGTGATCTCGAGGATCGCGAGGATGTTCTCCGCGACAGTGAGCTTGCGGAACACCGATGGCTCCTGCGGCAGGTAGCCGATGCCGTGCCGGGCGCGCTCATGCATGCGCAGGCGCGTGAGGTCGGCGCCGTCGAGCGTCACCCGCCCGGCGCTGGCCGGGATCAGGCCGACGATCATGTAGAACGTCGTGGTCTTGCCCGCGCCGTTCGGTCCGAGCAGGCCGACGACCTCGCCGGCGCGGAAATTGACGCTGATGCCGTCAACGACGCTGCGGAGGCCGTAGGTCTTGACCAGCCCCTCGGTGCGGATCTCGGCGACGGCGGGCGAACTCATGGCGCGGTCGGACGCGGTGCGCCGTCGGCCGGCGTCGTGGTCTTGCCCGAATCGAAGCCGAGGTCGCGAAGCGCCGGGCCGGTGACCCGGGACTTTTCGACGACGACGCGCCGCTCGCCGCGGAGGAGGGTGATCTTTTCGCCGGTGCTGGTCCAGCCGGTGCCGTGGTCCACGAGGACCGGGCTCTCGGTGAGGATGACCTTGTCGTCGTGCGGCCGGACCTCGGCGCGGCCGCAGGTGGCCTCGCGGTCGCCCTGGACGATGACCACGTGGCCGGTCGCGACCATGGACTGGAAGCGCTCGAGCGTGGGCAGAGTGGAAGTCTTGTCACCAACGCCGAGAGCGGCGAACTCGAGGCGGTCGCAGACGATGCGGAGATTGGTGCCGGTCAGCACGACTGAGCCGGTGCAGACGCCACGGGTCTCGTTGCCTTCGCTCCACATGTCGGCGTGGTCGCACTCCAGGGTGGTCTTCTGGGGCGGCTGCTCGGCGCGGGCGGCCAGGCCAAGGGCCACGGCGCAGCAGAGGAGGAAGGGGCGGAGGTTCATTTCAGGAGATGCTGCAGCTCGGCGTTGAAAACTATCCGCACGCCGCCGCGCAGCGACACCTTTTTCTCGGCGTGGAGGTAGGTCCAGGCGCGGCCCGTCGCCTCGAGGTCGTCGCGGATGACGCGCACGCCGTCCCGGCCCTCGGCGGTGTTCTCCTGCGGGCGGAAGGTCGCGGCGGAGCTGAGGATGATCGTCTCGACGCGATTGGCGGCGTCGCCGGAGAAGACGGTGAGATTGAGGTCCACGACATTGACCTCGTGGGCGGACGGAAACACGGCCTTGGCGCCGCGGAGGGTCATGGACCGGTGGTTCTCGCGGGTGAACACCGGGAGCACCCAGTTCAGCGCGGGGGCATAACCCGGCTCGGCCGCGCCGACGAAGGCAACGGGGAGGAGCAGGGCGAGCAGGAGTCCGGGACGATTCAAGCGGTCAGGACCGGACCCGCGCGGCGAGGATTTGTTCGCAGACCTCGCGCACGGCGCCGTGGCCGGGGTGGCGGCAGGTGATGTAGCGGGCGGCGGCGGCGGCGGCGGGCATGGCGCCCGGGACGCTGACGCCGACCCCGGACCAGGCGATCGCGGGGGCATCGATGTCGTCGTCCCCCATGTACGCCACCTCGTCGGCGGCGAGGCCCAGGCGGGTGGCGAGCTCCTGCAGGACGGCCAGCTTGTCGGTCTGGCCCTGGATGAGGTGCGGGATGTTGAGCTCCGCGGCGCGGGCGGTGGTGGCGAGCGACGGACGGCCGCTGATCCAGGCGACGGTGACCCCGGCCGTGGCGAGGCGCTTCAGGCCCATGCCGTCGAGGATCGAGAACGACTTGGACTCCGTGCCGGCGGAGCTGACCTGCACCGTGCCGTCGGTCAGGACGCCGTCCACGTCGAGCGCCAGCAGGCGCACCTTGGCCCAGCGAGCGCGGGGAACGCGGGAGCGGAAATGAGTGGTGGATCGCATGAAGAGGGAGACGCCGGCCAAGCCGTGGCGGGAACGCTCAACGTTCGCCGTCCAACATTCAACGCTCAAGTGGCCGCCGAAACGCTTCGGATGGCCGCCCGTCGATCAGCCGTCCACCGGACGCTCTTGCTCGCCTCCATCAGGCCAGCCAACCGGCGAGCTGCTCGATCAGCTGGTCGCGGGTCGGCCGGTAGGCGTCCTCCAGCTCCGGCGCGAACGGCACCGGGAGGTCCAGGGCGCCGATGCGGAGCGGGGCGGCCTTCAGGTCGCTGAAGCAGGTTTCGGTCAGGCGGGCGACCAGCTCGGCGCCGAAGCCGTGGGTGCGGCGGCCCTCGTGCACGACGGCCAGGCGGCCCGTGCGCCTGACCGAGGCCACGATGGCGTCGAGGTGCAGGGGCGAAAGGCCGCGCAGGTCGAAGACATCGAGCGTCTGCTCGTATTCGCCGGCCAGGTAGTCCGCCGCCTCCTCCGCGGCGTGCAGCATCTCGCCATACGACACGAGGGTCGCGTGCGTGCCCTGCCGAACCTGCTTCGGCTGCCAGACCTCGCGGTAGCGCGGGTTCCACGCCACCGGCTGCTTCTTGCAGCGATACAGGGCCTTGTTTTCGAAGAGCACGACCGGGTTGCCGTCCTCGTACGCCGCCAGCAGCGCGTCGAATGCGTCCTGCGGCGTGCTGGGATAGAGGCCCTTGATCCCGGGCATGCCAAGGAACGTGGCCTCCAGCTCCTGCGAGTGGAACGAGCCCAGCTGGACCGTGCCGCACGGGAAGCGCAGCACCATCGGGCAGCCGGCGCCGGACCGGAAGTGGAACGTCGCGGCGTTCTGGGTGATCTGGGTGAAGGCCTCGGTGGCGAAGTCGGCGAACTGGAACTCCTCGATCGGACGGTGGCCGTTGACCGCCAGCCCGATCGCGTAGCCGGTGCAGGCGCTTTCCGCCAGCGGCGTGTTGAAGACCCGGGCGCGGCCGAACTCGGCGAGGAGCTGGTCCGTGACCTTGAACGCCCCGCCGTAGGCGCCGATGTCCTGGCCGAGGATCACCGATTCCGGCCGCTCGGTCAGGATCTTGCGGAGCGCGCCGTTGATGGCCTGGGCGAGATTCCACGCCTGCGGGGTCGCGGGTTCCGCGCGCCACGGCAGGGGCGGCGCCGGCGGGGCGAACAGGTCGGCGGCCATGCCGGCGGGGTCGGGCTTCGGGAGCGCGAGCGAGTGCGTGACGCAGGCCTCGAGGAAGGACTGGAGCTCGGCGTCGATGGCATCGAGGCGGGCGCCGTGGCCCGCCGCGGCGAGGCTGGACCGGAAGCGCGGCAGCGGGTCGCGGGCAAAATACGCCTCGCTCTCGCCGGGCTTCATGTAATCGCAGGTGTCGTAGGCGGCATGACCGCGGAGCCGGAGCGTGTTGACCTCGATGAGGACGGGCCGGGAGGTGGCCCGGACCCGGGCGATGGCGTCGGCCAGGCCGCGGGTGTAGGCCGTCACGTCGGTGGCATCGAGGGCGAAGCCCTCCATGCCGTAGCCGGCGGCGCGGCGGAACAGCTCGGTGCCGGCGGCGAACTGCTCCTCGATCGGCGTGGAGTAGGCGTACCGGTTGTTCTCGATCACGAACACCATCGGCAGGCCGAGCAGCG
>CAZUQB010000314.1:0-1547 GCA_964622405.1 uncultured Opitutaceae bacterium
TGGAAGATCCGGCCGATGTGGTGGATCGTGTTGTCGGTGACGGTGAGGTGGCCGGTGCGCGCCTCGACGTGGCCGTCGAGGTCGCTGCCGCCGCCGCGGATGCCGCCGGCGCCGAGGTCGTGGAGCCGGTTGCCGACCGCGGCGCAGTGCCGGCAGCCATCGCCGAACTCGAGGCCGTACAGCCCGGCGTGCTCGATCGTGCAGTCGCGCACCGCGCACTCCCGCGCCGCGTGGAAGGTCACCGCGCCGGGCACCATGTGCGCGGCCTGCACGCTGCCGCCGATCGGCAGGTCCTCGCCGTAGGTCTGCTCCCGATGGAAGGGCGGGAGGGTGGCCAGCGGCGAGAACCAGTCGCCGTGCCGGAACGTAAGCCCGGCCAGCTCGAGGCCGCGGAGGTGGATCGTGGCGTTGGCGTCGAGCGGGTCGGTGCTGTCGTTGAACAGCTGGCCCGCGGCCTTCACGAAGGCGTGCAGGCGCGGCGCGCGGATCTCCGTGTTCGCCGGCGTCTCGCCGGGCCGCGGCAGGTAGTACAGGCGGCCTGTCTCGCGGTTGAGATACCATTCGCCCGGCTCGGTCAGAGCCTCGAACAGGTTGTCGATGTAGTAGCGGGCCAGGTCCCGGTGGCCGTGGGCGTTCTCGTAGGCCTCATAGAGGCAGAACGCCGAGCGGCGCGCGAACCGCAGCCAGCCGGTGCGCGGGTTGAGCATCGGCCGCGGCAGCCGCTCCTCGATCCAGTAGTGCAGCACCACGCACTCGGCGTCGGGCAGCGAGGCCCAGGCCTGCACGTCGCCGGCGGCCGGCTGGAACGTGTCGGAGCCGGCGAACAGGTCGGTCTGCTCGGGGTGCCGGATCGCGCCGATCCGGAAGACCCGGTCCACGCCCTGCGCGTCCGGTGAGAACTTGGGCAGGCGCGCCCGCGGCGCCCGCCGCCCGTTCACGAACAGCGAGCGGAAATTCCACCGGCCGGCCGCGACCTCCGGCAGGTCGAGCGTCCACTCGGTCCGGCCGTCTCGCTCGCCCACCTGCCACCCGGTCAGCCGCCGGCCGCCGTCGAACACCGGCCGCGCGCGCGGGGCCGCGACGTAGCTGGTGTGCGAGTCGGCGGGGCCGAAGCGGACGGTCTCGGCCAGTTCATAGTGGCCGTCGTGCACGGTGACCCGGGCCGGGCCCTCGACGCGGCCCGCCGCGCGGAGGCGCCGGAGCTGGTCGCGGGCCCCGGCGAGCGTGGCCCAGGGACGTTGGACGGTTCCCGGGTTCGTGTCCTTGCCCCGGGTCGAGAGGTGAAAGACGTGCATGCGGTGCGGGAGCCAAGCGGCGCCGGCCGCCGCTGGCGAAGCGAAAAGCGCCGGTCGCTCCTACTCCTGCGGCCAGGCGAGCACGATCCGCTCGCGGCCGTCCTGCAGCCGGACCCGCACGGCGAAGTGGCCGTCGGCGTTGAGCGAGACGGGGTTCAGGGCGAACTCGGCCACGATTCCGCCGAAACGCGTCTCGCCCACCGCCAGCAGCGGCGGCTCGTCGAGGCCGCCGGGACCGTGGATCGCGAGCGG
>CAZUQB010000314.1:1647-3728 GCA_964622405.1 uncultured Opitutaceae bacterium
CGGTCCGCCCGGAACACCACGTGGCCGTCCTGGTTGATCACGGGCAGGCCCTGGAAGCCGGCCCAGCTGCCGCCGCTCGTGGCCAGGCGCTCGATCTCGCGCCCGCGGGCCACGAGGATCGCGGCCGCGCCGTCGGTCTGCCACGCGCGCAGCGCGACGGCCCCGGACTCGTTCAAGGTGGGACCGAGCGGTCCGATGGCGCGGCACCCGGCGGCGCCATCAACCGTCTCGCGGGCGTCGTGCCCGTCGAAATGCCAGAGTGCGCGGCCGGTTTCCCCGGTCCCGACGTAGGCGCACACTTCGCCGCGGCGGTTGCGGTCCGGGTGGCTGATGAAGGCGGGGCCGGCATCGGGGCCGAGCTCCGCGATGACGGACGCGGCGCCGTCGTGCCAGAGGTAGAGGCCCGTGCCGCCCGCCCGGCGGGTGGCCTGGAACGCGACCGCGCCGTCGTCCGAGACCGACGGCACGTAGGGCGCGAAGCTGGCAAACCGCTCGCCGGTCTCGGCGACGACCAGCCAGTCGTGGCGGAGGACGCGGCGGGGCGGGTTCATCGCGGCGGGCGCCTAGCGCCGGGAGCGGGGGCGCGGTCCGCAGCCGGACCAGTCCCACGGCTTGAATCCGATCTTCAGTGCGGGCGAATTCGCGGCGACGCGCCAGGTCTTCCGTCCCTCGGTGAGGCGCGGGTCGGCGACCACGGAGGTGAGGTCGTGGCCCGCGCGCCGCCAGGCGGCCCAGCTCAGCGTGCGGGGCTCGCCCTTGAGGTAGGTCTCGGGATTCAGGCTCGGGGGCAGCCGTCCGCCGGGTCCCCAGAGGCAGTTGCCGTTCGCGACCAGCGCGCCGACGGCGATGTTGCCCTGGTAGCCGCTGCGGTAGAGCGACTCGCTGGGCCCGACCAGGATGTTGCCGAGGAAAACCGCGCTGTAGTGCTCGGGCTCGATGCGGCCCACGGACACCATGGCGCGCTTGCCGCGGGCGAAGATGTTGTAGCGGACGACGTTTTCCCGGCCGTAGTGGATGTTGAACGGCGCGTCCTTGGTGTCGTGCACGAGATTGTGCTCCACGAGCACGTGGGCCGTGCCCTCGTCGAGGTAGACTCCCCAGCCGCCGTAGTCGTGCGACCAGATGTGATGGAGATGGTTGCCGCGGATGACGGTGCCGGGCTGCACGCCCAGCGTGTAGATGCCGCCCATGTCGCTGAGCAGGCCGGCGCCGATGTCGTGGATGAGATTGTGCTCGATCCGATTGTGCGTGGCGACGGTGTCCCGGTAACCCCAGGTCCAGCCCAGCGAGATTCCCGTGTAGCAGGTGTGGTGGATGTGGTTGTGCGCCACGAGGCAGTCGGCGGCGTTGCCGAGGAGCACGCCGATGCCCTGGTGGAAGACCCGCCCGATATGGTGGATGTGGTTGTCGGTGAGGGTCAGCTTCCCGGTCCGGCGATCACCGAGACCGTCGAGCTCGGCGCCGCCGGCGCGGATGCCGCCCGCGCCGAGGTCGTGCAGGTGGTTGCCGACGGCCGCGCAGTCGCGGCAGCCCGGGCCGAACTCGAGCGCATAGAGACCGACATGCTCGACGGTGCAGTCCTCGACTCGGCAGTCGCGGGCGGCGCGGAACAGGAGGGCGCCCGGCACCGCGATCGCGGCCTGCGGGCTGCCGCCGATCGGCAGGTCCTGGCCCTCGAGCGAGTCGTGCGACGGCAGGTGCCGCTCGGCCAGCGGCGAATACCAGTCGCCGTGCCGGAAGGTGAGGCCCTTGAACTCCAGGCCGCGCACATGCCGCGTCCCGTGCAGGTCGATCCGCTCGCCGACCTCGCCGAAGACCGTGCCGATGGCGCGCACGAACGAGTGCACGCGCGGCGCGACGATGGTGGTGTTCTCCGGCGTCTCGCCCGGCCGCGGGAGATAATAGAGCCGGCCGGTCTCGCGGCTGAGATACCACTCGCCGGGCTCGGTCAGCGCCTCAAAGAGATTGTCGATGTAGTAGCGGGCGTGGAGCCGGGTGCCGTCGGGCAGCGGGTGCGACTCGTAGTAGCAGAACGCCGAGCGGCGGGCGAAGTTCACCCAGCCGGTGCGCGGGTTCAGCGC
>CAZUQB010000315.1:0-3719 GCA_964622405.1 uncultured Opitutaceae bacterium
GGTGCGTTTCATGGGTAAGGTCCGGAAGGAACGGGAGAGCTAAGGGGACAGGCCGGCTTGTCGGCAAATAGAAATTCCCGGGGGATCGAGTCCTAAGATGGACGGAGCGAGTTTTCTAGGGCCACGCTGCTAGGTGGAAACAAGCCAAACGCCAAATGAGTGAGGCGCGGGCACCCGGAGATGGGGACTTGGGTGGATTTACTCCGTTGGCTTGAGAATGTGGGCGGGGTGCCCTCACCCCGCGATTTTCGCCCTCACCACCGTCAATTCGTTGGATGAGGCCACCCGGCCCGCGATGTTCTTCTATCAGGGGGTGTCTCGCACCTAACCGCGCAGAGTCTGTGACCAAAAGGCAGACCGCCCGTCGCCTCCAACCGAATTTACCCACCCCCTGAGGGCGGCCGGACTCTTTTGGCTTTCAGGGGGTCCCCGCCACAGCCCGGGAATCACCTGCCGCCCTGCCGAATTTCGTCCTAATGCATCGGTTCACCACGCTGATAGCTGGCTCGGCCAGCGATCTCCTCTTGTCCGTTTTCGAGTCCCGATCCACGATTGAGGCTCGGCTTCCCGTGAATCCCCGCCTGTTCTCGCTGCTCCTGATTTCTCTGCTCCCTCTGCGGCACACCGCTGCGGCCGACCCGGCCTTCGTCACGCTGGCGGGCGCCGGTCCGAGTCAGGCGTATCAGGACGGGCGCGGCCGTGCGGCGCGGTTCCTCTCGCCGTTCGCCATCGCGGAGGATTCGCACCGGTACCTTTACGTGACCGATGCCAAGGCCGCCACGGTCCGCCGGGTCAACCCAGCCGGTTTTGTCGAGACGCTGGCCGGTTACCCCGGCGCGGAGGGTTCCACCGATGGCATCGGCGTCGCCGCCCGCTTCAGCGAAGTCACCGGCATCGCCGTCGATGCCGCCGACAACATCTACGTCACCGACCTCCTCAACCACACCGTCCGAAAGATCACGCCGGCCGGGATCGTCACCACCCTCGCCGGTTTGCCAGGATCGCCCGGCAGCGCCGATGGCACTGGCGCGGCCGCCCGGTTCAACTTGCCCAATGGCCTCGCGGTCGATGCCGCCGGCAATGTCTTCGTCTCGGACATGGGCAACGCGACCATCCGCAAGATCACGCCGGCCGGAGTCGTCACCACGTTCGCCGGCCAGGTCGGCACCACCGGCCTCGTCGACGGCACCGGGAACGTCGCGCGGTTCGACGGGCCAATCGGACTCGCCTTCGACAGCGCCGGCAATCTTTACGTCGCCGACAGCAACAACAACGCCATCCGCCGGATCACCCCCGCCGGTGCCGTCACCCTCTATGCAGGCGGCTATCTCGGGCATTCCGACGGGACCGGCACCCAGGCCGGGATGTGGCATCCCATGGGCGTGACGGTTGACAGCACCGGGGTGGTGTACGTCACCGACTCCTCCAATCAGCTCATCCGCCGCATCGCCCCGGACCGCACCGTCACGACGCTCGCGGGCAGCTACAGCGCCTTCGGCGGCCGGGCTGACGGCACCGGGTCCGCCGCGGCGTTTAAGGGGCCCAATGGCATCGTGGCCTCTCGCAACGGAAATCTCTACGTCGCCGACTACCGCAATTGCGCCATCCGGCAGGTCACGCCGGCCGGGGTCGTCACTCTCTTTGCCGGCAACAGTGGCGCCGCTGACGGCACCGGGCGCGATGCCGGTCTCGGTCAGCCGGTGGGAATCGCGGCGGCACCCGACGGCACGATCTTCTTTTCCGACACCGGCAACCAGACGATCCGGAAGCTCAGCCCCGCGGGCATCGTCACGACGCTCGCCGGCCAGCCCGAGCTCGCGGCCGGCGGTTCCACCGACGGTGTCGGATCGGCCGCCACCTTCCAAGGTCCGCTGGGATTGGCGCTCGACCGCTCCGGACGCCTGTACGTGGCCGAGATCGGCAACAGCATTCTTCGCCGGGTCGCACCGGATGGCACGGTCACCACCGTGGCCGGCAAGGCCGGCTACTCCGGATTCGTCGACGGTTTGGGCACCGCCGCCCAGTTCTCCGGCCTCTGCGGGGTCGCCCTCGCCGCGGACGGCATGATCTACGTGACGGACCGCGACAACATGGCGATCCGGCGAATCACACCCGCCGGGCTCGTCTCCACGCTCTACCGCAACACCGGCGGCAATGCCGCCAATTCCCTCGTCAAGCCCACGGGCATCGCCATCGACGCGGCGGACAACCTCTACGTCACCGACAGCTACTACAACTCGGTCTGCCGCGTGGGGCGCGACGGCACCGTTACGCGCATTGCCGGGGGCAATCCGGGTGTTCAGGCGGCGGCGGACGGCGTCGGGGTGGCCGCGAAATTCTGCAACCCCGAGGCCCTCGTGGTGGACCGGGCCGGCAACCTTTACGTCGCCGACACGGTCAACTGCGCCATCCGCAAGGTCACGCCCGACGGCGTGGTCACGACGCTGGGCGGCGGCCTGCCGACGGCCTACGACTCCTATTACAGCACGCTCGGGATGATCCCGTTTGGCACCAACGCCGGCGCCAGCGACGGCGTTGGCCCGGCCGCCCGGTTCTTTCGGCCGCGCGGCATCGCACTCGACGCCGCGGGCAACCTCGTCGTTGCCGACTCGGACAATGCCACCATCCGCCTGGGCAGCACGGGCACGTCCCGGCTTGCCAACCTGTCCGCGCGGGCCACGGTCACCGGCGCCGGCGAGCAATCGCTCATCGCCGGCTTTGTCGTCTCCGGGGGTGCGAAATCGCTGCTGGTCCGCGGCGCCGGCCCCGCGCTCGCGCGTTACGGGGTCGGCAGCACGCTGGCCAACCCGCTGGTCACGCTCTACGACCGCGCCTCGACGGCGCTCGCGGCCAACGACGACTGGTCCTCGGCGACCAATGCCGCCCAGGTTGCCGCTCGAGCCAGCGCGCTCGGGGCCTTCGCGTTTGACAGCGGAAGCAAGGATTCGGCCCTGCTCCGCTCGATCAATCCCGGGGTCTATTCCGCGGTGGTGGCCTCCGCCAGTCCCACTCCCGGCGTGGCCCTCGCCGAGGTCTACGACGACGACGCGGCGGGGGCGGCCCGTCTCACCAACTTGTCGGTCCGCACCCAGACCAGCAGCGGCGAGGGCGTCGCCGTCGCCGGCTTCGTCGTCACCGGCACCGCGCCCATCCGGATCCTCATCCGCGGCATCGGCCCCGCGCTCGGGGCCTATGGTGTATCCGGCGCATTGAGCCGGCCGCAGATCGTGCTGTTTGATGCGGCCGCCAACCGGGTCGCGTCCAATGCCACGTGGGGTGACGACTCCGGACTGGCTGAAATCTTCGCGCAGGTGGGAGCCTTCGCGCTGCCACCCGGCAGCCTCGACGCCGCGATGGTGGTCACGCTTAGGCCTGGGGTTTATTCGGTCCACGCTGGCAGCACCGACAACGCCTCTGGGATTGTGCTCATTGAGCTTTACGAAGTGCCGTGAAGCCGGGCAGCGGGTGCCAAGCTGGCTCAGGCATCAGGCAAATGTGGGTGGGGCGCCTTCACCCCGCTGCGACCCTAGCGGCTGCACCATTGGCGGGGTGAGGGCACCCCGCCCACATTTTCTCCCAAGCCTTCTGCTGCCGGATTTTGCTTTGGCGGTTTGGCGTTTGGCTTTCCCAAAATCCTCAGAGCTCCTCCGCCATGCGCAGCAACTGCTGCGCGAGTTCCCGCGCCGCCTCGGGGGTCAGGTCCACGGGGTCGTCGAAGG
>CAZUQB010000316.1:0-3714 GCA_964622405.1 uncultured Opitutaceae bacterium
TCGACGGCGAATACCGCTTGGTCAGGAACTCCAGCGGCGCCGCGATGCGCGCCCGCCGCCAGCGCGCCGCGAAGTAGAAATAGCCCGCGAGGTAGGCCCAGAACCCGCACGTGAAGATCAGCACCGCGCCCGCCCCGTGCCGGTAGGTGTAGCCGGCCGCCGCCACGAACATGTACGCCGAGAATCCCGCCACCCAGCTCGCCACGCCCGCCATGAACCACGGGACCTGCCCGCCCGCCTCGAAGAAGTCCGCCGTCCCCTTGTTTTTCCGGGCCGCGTAGAAGCCGACCCAGATGACGATGACAAAGTAGAGCGCGATCAGGATGTAATCGATCGCGTTGACGGTGTTGAAGGCGGGCATGCGGCGGGGAGCGGTGAAAAATGCAGCGCGGGCCAGCGGGTTACCGGCCTACCAGACGATGGCGGACTGGCCCGGGAATTCCCTGCCCGGAATCTCGCGGAATGTCGCGTTTTTCCGCCACCGCCGGTCTCAGGCGATCTTCACCGCCGGCGCCCCGCTGGCCCCCGGGGTCAGCGTGACGTCCACCGTCTGCGCCGCATGGGTCCCGGTGATCCGCCAGGCGCCGCCCTCGCGCCGGATGGCGAGCTCGCCGTGCGCGGCTCCCTTGGGCCGGGCCGTGCAGACCGTCACCAGCTCGTGCGCCGCGGCCGCCGCAGCCCCGGCCTCGGCATAGGGGAAGACGTGGTCCTTCTCCTCGATCGCAAGCCGGCCCGTGCGGACCGCCAGCCCCGCCGAGCACCGGGCGCGGAGCGTGGCCTGCGGCCGGGTGATCTCGAAGCCGTCGCCGACGACGGTGACCTGCCCCTGCCCGTCCTCGTTGTTCACCTGGAAGCGGAGCTGCACCGTCACCGGGGCGCCGTCAACCGCCACGCGGTCCAGGATCACGAACACCTCCGGCTTGAGGAACACCACCGTGCGCTCGGCCCGCGTCACGCGAGGGTTCGCGAGGTTGTACGCCTCGGTCGCGTCGCTGGTCACCGTCATCCAGCCCGGCCCGGTGGCGAACGCCGTGACGCGCGCGACCGCCCACGAGGCGTTCGTGCCCTCCGCGCCGTCGTGGTACTGGTGGCCGCGGCCGTCGATCAGCACGGCGGTGTGGGCCTCGGTCTGCCGGAGCAGCCAGCGCGGCTCGGTGCGGGCGTAGGCGGCGTGGTAGGGATCGTGCAGGAGCCGCTCGCCGTGCGCGGTGAAGATCAGGCTGTTCCGGTCGGCGTGCTCGTGATTCGCCGGGCCGCCGCTGCGGAGCGCGAGCACGCTGCTCGGCGCCCGCCAGCCGGTGCGCGAGACCACGATGTCGTTCGTCATCCGGTGGTCGAGCAGCGCCGGCTCGGGCGGCGCGACCGGCGCCTGCGGGTCGTACCAGACGAGGCCGAGCGGGTGGCCCGCGCCGCCGATGTCGCGCGCGATGTACTGCGCCACCGGGTCCTGCTGGGTGCGCTGGACCCACGCGGCGACCGACACGTCGACCTGCCCGCCCGCGTCGCCGAAGTTGAGGACGCGGTCGTTGCCGGTGGTCACCGGGTCGGTCATGACGAGCCCGTAGCGGACCGTGCCCGAGTAGTTGACCAGGTGGCGGTCGTCGATGCCCTGGGTCCGCCAGAGCACCTCGGCGAACAGCGCGAGGAAGAGCGTGGTGTAGCCCCAGTAGCCGGCGCCCTCGTCGTAGCAGCCGTCGGTGCCGTACATGGTGGAGAACGCCTTCGCGCTCGAGCGCGCCATCTCCAGCCAGACCTCGGCCTCCGGCACCTGGCCGCGGAAGCGGCAGGCGATGATGCCCAGGCAGGCGGTCGGGATCACCTTCAGGTTGGTCGAGTTCAGGATGAGCGGCCAGCGCTTCAGGCTGATGTAGCGGTACTGGTCGTTGTCGCTGCGCGCATTCCAGTCCCAGCCCTGCACGCGGTCGGGATACTTCATGCCGTAGAGCGTGGTGTAGCACGCCGGCGCGCCCTTGGTGAGCACCGCCTGCTCGGCCGCGGCCCGCTCGGCCGCCGGCACGGCGTCGCCGAGGCAGTCGAGCGCCAGCAGCACCGCGAAGCTGCCCTCGCTCGCCCGCTGCAGCCCGATGATCTTGCGCCCGCCCTCGGTGAACAGGTCCCACTCGGGAAAATCGACCAGCCGGCGCAGCGCCAGGCGCGCGAGCTCGGCCTGCGCCGGGTCGCCGTTCACCAGGTACACCATCGACGCCCGCTCCAGGATCTTCTGCACCCGCAGGAAATCATAGCGGTGGCTCGTCAGCCGCACCCGGTGCTCCAGGAAGTCCGTGTCGTCCTTCCGGTCCGCCTGCAGCATGCTCGCCCACAGCCCGGCGAGGCGCGGGTCGCGGGTGTTCGCGCGGATCCGCGGCAGGTCGGCCGGGTCGAACAGCAGGCCCCGGCGCCCCGGCGCGGGCGCGGCGGCCGCGGAGAGCCGCGCGAGCGGCAGCGCGGCGGCGAGCAGGAGCGAGGCGTGGACGAAGTCGCGGCGGGTGTGGTGCATGGGGACGAGGGGAACCCCGTTCAACGCCGCCCGGGGCCCGGCGTCAAACCACAAGTAACCCGATAGATACTTTTTTGCTGGCGTCGCCCGGACGCCGCGCCCACGGTGCGGTCGGCCGCTCCCCGCCGTGAACCCCTTCCCGCGCCCGCTTCCGTCCCGCCGCCAGTTCGTCCGCACCGGCCTCGGCCTGGGCGCCCTGCTCCTCGTCGGCCGCGCCGCGGGCGCGACCGCGGCGCCGCGGACCGGCCTCCTGTTCGACGCGGCCGACCTGCCGCGGCTGCGGGCCAGCCTCGCGCGGCCGGAATTCGCGGAGGTGCGCGCGTTCCTGGATCGGGCGGACCTGGCCGACGACGCGCGCTTCCTCGCGTCCGAGCTGCGCCCCTCGAACCACAGCCAGCACCTGCTGCGCGCCCAGGTCATCCTGCAGCGCTGCGCCTTCAGCCACCGCCTCGCCCCCGACCCCCGCCAGCTCGCCCTCGCCCGCGCCGCGCTCGCCGCCATCCTCGCATACCCGACGTGGGACTGGATCCAGGACGCCCACGGCGAGCAGGTGACGGTGATGCGCGGCGCCGGCACGTGTATCGCCCTCGTGCTCGCCGCCGATTGGCTCGCCGACGATCTCACCGCCGCCGAACAGGCCGCGATCGACGAGGCGCTCGCCACCCGCGGGGCGCCGCCCTGCGTCCGCGGGCTCGCCGACATGACCCGGCACGAGACCGCGGGCCCGTGGCGGGTGAATCCCGGCGAGGAGGGCCTGCCCCCGGTCGACGTCGCCCGCTGGCCCACCATCCTCAACCACACCAACCTCCGGATCATCACGACGGCCGGCCTGGCCGCGGTCGCCGCGCACCTGCATGGCCGCCATCCGGCGGCGGACCAGTGGCGCGAGGCCGCCCGCGCCAGCCTGCGCCTCTACGCCAGCTGGCAGCCGTCCGACAGCTCCTTCGGCGAGGGCATCGCCTACTGGGACTTCACGTTTGTCCACTACCTCTTCGCGCTGGAGGTCCTGCGGCGGAAGACCGGCGTCGACGACCGCTCGCTCCTGAACTTCCCGGCGCAGGCCCGCTATGCCCTCGCGATGACGATGCCCACCACCGGGCACCCGGACGACTGTGTGAATCTTGGCGACGCGAGCGGGGCCGCGCTCGGCACCCCACTCGCGTGGATCGCGCGGGAGTACCGCGATCCCGTCGCGCAGTACGGCGCCCGCCGCGCCG
>CAZUQB010000317.1:0-3710 GCA_964622405.1 uncultured Opitutaceae bacterium
AGACCGACCCAAGCGTCCTGGCCGAGTACGGCGCGAACACCTAGGCGCGAGTCCTTAAGCCCGGGCCCGGTCCAGCCGGGTTCATCACATTTTTTGAGATAGCCAGCTGGAAAGCGCTGCCGCCGGAGGGCGCAGGCGGCGCAGCTAGTCGCTGCGATCCAAACCGACGGCCTAACGCTTTAGGCCTAGAGCCTAATGCTTGCCCCGCTCGTGCGGGACAAACCGCCGTCACGCGAACCGCTGATTCATCAGCGCCACGAACGCCGCGGGCGGGCGGGTGGGGCGGCCGTTGAGGTCGCAGAAGGCGTGGGCGCTGGTGCCGGTCGCGAGAAGTTCCTCGCCGCGGCGGACCTCGTACTCGATGCGGATCCGGAGCAGGGGCTTCTCGCGGATCACCGCGAGGATCTCGAGCGTGTCGTCATAGAGCGCGGGGCGGAGATATTTCGCGCTCACCTCGAGCACCGGGATCCGGTAGCCGTCGGCCTCGAGCTGACGGTAGGGGAAGCCCTGCTCGCGGAGCAGTTGCGTGCGGGCGACCTCAAACCACGGCAGGTAGTTCGCGTGGTAAACGATCCCCATCATGTCGGTCTCGGCGTAGCGGACCGTGACCTGGGCGCGGGACTGGATCATGACTCGGGGTCGGACGCATTCGGTCCGAACAGGGCCGCGGCGGACTCGCGCCAGCAGTTGCGGCCGGCCCACTCGCGGCCGGCCTGGCCCATGCGGTGGCGCAGGTCCTCGTCGTGGATCAGCCGCTCGAACGCGGCGGCGAGCTGGGCGGGACGGTGGGGCGGGACAAGGATGCCCGTGACGCCGTCCTTCACGGCCTCGCCGACGCCGCCGACGGCGTGGGCGACGACCGGCAGGCCGTGGGCGGCGGCCTCCAGGTAGACCAACCCGAAGCCCTCGACGCTGTGGCCGTGCTGGATGCTCGTCATGGCGAAGATGTCGGAGCGCTCGTAAATCTCGGCGAGCTCCTCGTCGGGCAGGTTGCCGAGGAACTTCACCGGGAAATCCGCGGCGCCGGCCTCCTCGCGGAGCGTGGTGGCGTAGCTCGACCGGCCCTCGCGGCCGACGATCCAGTACTCGAGCCGGCGGCGGACGTCGGGCGCGAGCGCCTGGAGGGCGCGAAGGGTGAGCAGCTGGCCCTTGCGGGGATGCAGGCGGCCGACCGTCAGGACGATGATCGTGTCGCGCTTGCGCGCCGGGCGGGGCGGGACGACGACAAAGTCGGAGCGGAGCGCGCCCGGGGTCAGGAAGATCTTGTCGGCGGCCTCGGGAAAGGAGGCGAGCAGCAGCTCCTGCGTGTAATTCGTGAGCGTGCTGACGCGGGTGGCGTGGCGGATCAGCCGGCCGGCCAGCCAGCGGCGGAGACCGCTCTCCGCGAATTTCAGGATTTCCGAACCGTGGAACGTGAGCACCAGCCGCCGGGGCCGGAAGGCCTGGAAGAACTGGAGCAGCATCATCGTCATCATTGGCCCCGGTTCCGGCAGGTAGACGATGGCGTGACGAAGCTGGCGGCGGGCCCGGACCAGCTGCCAGGCGAGGCGGAACTGGCACCAGAGGTCATGGGAGCCCTTGAGCGGCAGCCGGCGGAGGCGGAATGGCCAGGTCTTCTCGTGCTGGGGTGGGGCGGACTGGGCCCAGACCTCGATATTGTAGCCCAGGCCGGCGGTTGCCTTGGCGATTTCCTCGGTGAAGGTCGCGATCCCGCCCCGCACCGGGTAAAACTCGTGGGTGATCAGGAAGATCGAGCCGGACGAAAGTGGGGAGGAGTCGGTTGCGCTCATGCGCGGTGAACGAGGCCGGAGAGATTAGGTCGGGCCGCCGGGGTGGCAAGCGTAGCTCTCGGAACCATCAATACATCCACGACCGACGATATGCGCTTTTCCGCTACTTTCCCCGAGGGGTTTCACCCAAAAAATGGGTTTACATTGCAACACCCTGTAAGGTACAAGCTGAGAACAATGCCAGAAGCTGTTCAACCTCATGTGGGGAGCTCAAAACCGTTTGTCTTTCCAGCCAAGCCGTTTGCACCCGAGGACGAAGCTGCCCTCCGTGAAGCTCTGAAGCGTTGCTCGCCCTCGACCTTTGAGGCCGCGGTCCAATTTCGCAAAACCGGCAACCCGGAGCACCTTCCGGCCGTGGTCATCGGGGTGATCGAGCGTTTCGTCGAGCCCGACCTGCGGGTGAAGCTGAAGGATGCGGACGACGACCTCCGCCTGATCGAGGACCTGGGGATCGATTCCCTGACCATGATGGAGATCGTCATCCTCGTGGAGGACGTCCTCCAGATGTCGATCAACAACGACGAGCTGCGGAACCTGCGGACCGTCGGTGACGTCAAGACCTTCATTGACTGCAAGGTGCGTGGCCTCGAGCTGCCGAAGCCGACCAAGTTCCTGCCGATCGAGCAGATTGCCGCGGTCATGCCGATCCAGCCCCCGTTCCTGTTCCTGAACGAGGCGTCGGTCAGCTCCAGCGGCGCCAACGGCAAGTACAAGATCACGGGCCAGGAGTTCTTCCTCCAGGGTCATTTCAAGGACAACCCCGTGATGCCGGCGTCGATCATGCTCGAGGCCCTTGGCCAGCTGGCGGTGCTCTTCCTGCTGGAAGGCGCCTCGACCGAGCCCGGCAAGATCATCAGCCCGACCACCATCTTCTTCACCGGCTGCGAGGGCGTCCGCGCCCACCGCATGTGCCGCCCGGGCGACATTCTCACCCTTTCGATCAAGCCGAAGCGCATGAAGATGCCGCTGGCCACATTCGAGGGCTCGATCCGCGTGGGCCAGGAAAAGGCCGCGATCGCCGAGGAAATCACCCTGACCTTCGGCTTCGCCGAGGCCCCCAGCCAGCCGGTGCCGGCCAAGGAGCCCGCGGCGGTCGTGAACGGCTCGAACGGCGCCCACTCCCCGACGCCCCTGCGCGCGGCGGTGAGCAGTCCGTGAGGGGAATTTCGGATTCCGGATTGCGGATTCCGGATTTGTCGGGTCCCGGTTTGGAACTGGGAGATCTCGTCGTCATCGTGGCTGGAGACCGGTTTTGATTACGGCGTTCGAAGTCCGGTTTCCGGGATGAACCCCTGGGCCCTCGGCGGGCCGCCCCACTTGATCACCCGTGAGGCGTCGCTGGCGACTCGCTCGCTGAGAATCCGGATTCCGGAATCCGAAATCCGGAATCCAGACTCGTCCCCGTTGTTGACCATCGCGCGTGAACTGACTTCATCGGAGAAAGTTCATTGGCTTCCGCGCGAACCATCGGTCCTCCGGTGGGTCTGGCGCTGAGGCGCCGCCCAAATCCCCGCATGCCCAGAGTCTTCATCACCGGCCTCGGCTTCATCACCAGCATCGGCAACGACGCGGCCCGCGTCACCGCCAGCCTGCGCGAACTGCGGCACGGGTTCATGCTCTACCCGCCGTTCCAGGACCCCTCGATTCCCGTCAAGGTCGCGGCCCCCGTGCGGGATTTCGTGATGGATTCCACCGACTGCGAGGACTGGACCCTGCCGGCGCCGTACACGATCAAGCGCGAGGTCCTGCGCGGCATGTCGCCCAACGTCGTCTATGCCTGGTGCGCCATGCTGCAGGCCGTGGCCGACGCCAAGCTGTCCGACGCGGAAGTGTCGAATCTCCAGACCGGGCTCTACGCGGCCTCGGGCGGCTCGCCCTACTTCATGGGCAACCTCATGCACCGCATGCACACCATGGGCG
>CAZUQB010000318.1:0-3704 GCA_964622405.1 uncultured Opitutaceae bacterium
CGGCCCGAGAAGAACGAGTCGAAGATCCGGCCGCGGACGGCCTCGGGGATGCCGGTGCCGGTGTCGGCGAGGTCGAGGCAGGCGGTGCCGTCGGGGCCGGGGGCCAGCGTGAGGGACACGGCGCCGCCGTCGGGCATCGCCTGGGTGGCGTTGAGCAGGAGATTGAGCAGGACCTGCTGGAGCTGGCCCTTGTTGGCCTCGACCACGAGCGGCGCGGCGGGAGGGTCGTAACGCAGGCTGACCTTGGCCTGGGCGAGCTTGGGCCGCACGAGGACCAGCGTGTCGGCGACGATGTCGGCGAGCGCCCAGCGCGAGTGCAGGCTCGACGGGGCCTTGGCAAAATTGAGGACGCGCGTGACGATGGCCTCGAGCTGGTCGAGCTTCTCGCGGATGACGCGGACGTCGGTGCTGCGCGGGTCGGTCGGCGGGAAGTCGAGCCCGAGACCGCCATGGAGCAGCTTAAGGACGGTGAGGGGGTTCCGGATCTCGTGCGCGATCTCGGCGGCGAGCAGGCCGAGGGTGGTGAGCTGCTCCTGCTTGCGCAGGGTTTCCTCGCTCTGGAAAACCCGGGTGTAGAGCCGGGCGTTCTGGAGGGCCACCGCGCCGAGGTTGGCCAGGGTGGCGCAGACCCGCTTCTCGTCGTTGTCGAAGCGGTGGGGCCGATCGGTGAACACCGCGAGCACCCCAAACACCTCGCCCTCGAACTGCAGGGGCGTGAGCAGGGCGGCATGGAGCACGGCGTCGCGGGGCAGGTCGGGGACCGAGGCGAAGCCGGGCGAGCGGACATCGGCGAACTCGACCTGGCGCTTGGTGTGGAGCGCGGCGGCGGCAAAGCTGGTGGCGGCCGGGTGCTCGCCGACGGGCAGCGGGGGGCTGCCGGCGGCGTCGCCGGCGCCGAACCGCACGAGATCGCGCCCGGCATCGTGGAGATACAGCGCGCACGCGCTGGCCTGGAGCATCCGCCGGGTGTCGCGCGTCAGCGCGTCGAGCAGTTCCTGGGACTGGAGCTTCGCGACCAGCGTCTGGCCGGTGGAGAGCAGCGTTTCCAGCTGCCGGGCCTTGGCCTGGAGGGCCTGCCGGCGCCAGAGATGCTGGATCACGACGGTGGCCTCGAGCGTGAGCCGTTCCAGCAGGGCGAGATCGGCCGGCGCGAAGTGACCAACCCGGTCGCTCTCGAGGTCGATGACGCCGAGGACGGTTTCGCCCTCGCACATGGGGGCGGCCATCTCGCAGCGGGCGGCGGGCCGGACGGCGATGTAGCGGGGTTCGATGACGACGTCCGGGACGAGGAGCGGGCGGGCGTTGAGCACGCACCAGCCGGTGACGCCGTGGCCGAGCTTCAACCCGCTGGGGCCGGACTCGTCGGGCAGCCCGACCTGGACCTCGACCTCGAGGCGGCCGGAGTGGGGATTGACGAGCGCGATGGACCCCGCGTCGGCGCCGAAGGTGGCGACGAGCTCGTCGAGCACCGCCCGGAGCGCCGCGCGCGAATCGTCGAGCCGCCCGGCGACGGAGGTGAGGCGGTAGAGCGCGGGGAGGCAGCGCGCATCAAATTCCGGATTGCGGATTCCGGATTCCGGATCAGGCGCTGGAAGGTTGGCGGGCTGCACGACGCGTTGTTCTAATTGCTGCGACGGTGATGGCCAGAATTTCCCCACCTTCCTGACGCAGGTCGTCGAGCCGTGTGGCTGGCATGCGTCCGCTGTCGACCAGCAGTTCCAGCCAAAAGAGCGACTCGTCGCACTCCTCCTCGACAATGCCCATTTTGGCCGCGAACTCCGCGGTTGAACGACTTCGGATGGCCGCCCGGTAGTTGGCGGCGACCGAGGTGCCCGAGCGCAGCAGCTGCTGTCCAATCGTCATGGCCACGCGGTCGCGGGGAAGTGCGTCGACGACCTTGATAACACGCAGGGCAAAGGCCTTCGTTCTTGCGGCAAGCTCGATCCGGTTCACTCGCCCCGAGGCTGGCAATCCCGGTGGAATCGCAAGCAGCAACGAGCACCGCTTCCGCCAAGCTCTAGCAATCGATTTCCAGTGGCGGCCTCGTTCGATTCCGGAATCCGGACTCCGGAATTCGGAATCAGCTTACCGCGCCACCGGAGCGCTAGGCTTGATGATTTCCGCCAGCGTGTCCTTCAGGGTTTGCAGGCGCTCCTCGGTCATCGGCTTCGAGGGTTCGGAGCTTTCGATGTAGAAGGTGTCGATCGCCACGCCGCGCTCGGTGCCGATGCGGGCGAAGGTGATGTCAAAGCCCTGGTCGGAAATCGTCTTCGCCAGGCGGTACAGCAGGCCGATCTGGTCGCGGGCCTGGATCTCCACGATGGTCCGCTGCATCGACAGCTCGTGATAGACTTCCACCGTCGGGGGGAAGGAGGTGTGCAGCCCTTCGCCCGAGGCCGACAGCGGCCGCGTCGCCGCCACCCGTTTCGCCTGGGCCACGATGTCGGGATAGAGGTCCTTGTTCGCCACCAGCGCCGCCTCGATCGTCCGGGCGAACAGCTCCTGCGACGACGAGTTCTGGACCACGCCGCCGTCAGGCTCGACCACGTAGAAGGTGTCGATCGCGATGTGGTCGGAGCGCGAGATCACCTTTGACCCGAGAATCGACAGGCCCGCCACGCTGAAGGCGCCGGCCAGCTTGTAGAACAGGCCCGCCCGGTCCCACGTCACCACGTTCACCACCGTGAGCGAGCGATTCAGGTCGCTCTTCCACTCGATCACGGGCTTGAGCGAACCGATGGTGTCGGCGGTGGCGATCGACTTGAGCAGCCGGTTCACCATCTGGATGTGGACCGCGATCTCGTCGGCGTCGGTCTGGATGAAATACCGTTCCGGCAGCAGGCTGAAGTGGGCGACGATCTCGTCGGGGCTGATGCCCGGGATCTGGCGGGCGATGAGGTCCTGAAGGGTCATTTGCTTCTTCTTCTCGTAACTGGCGAGGACGCCCTCGCCAAGGCTCAAGCGTTCGAGCGTGGCGCGGTAGAGGTTGGTGTGGAGGGTGTCCTTGTAGCTGTTCCAAAGACTGACCGCGGTGCCCCGGGCGTCACAAAACGTGTGAACGTAGAGGTTCCTGAGCTGCTCGGCGTTCTGCACGAGCTCGGCAAAGGCGGCGGCGGTCTTGGGGTCATCAACATCCCGCTTCTGCCAGAATCGTGCCATCACGAGATGATTTTTGATGACAAATGAAACGAGTTCCCGGCCCTCGGGCGACACCCCCAGGCGCTCCATGATCGGCCCGGCCAGCCGGACTCCGCTCTCGGCGTGGCCTTGGATGCCGTTCGACTTCCCGATGTCGTGGAGCAGCAGCGTCAGGTACAGCAGCGCCGGGTCGGTTGTCTCGTGCAATGCCTCCCGGTACTTCAGGGTGATCGGCTCGGCCTCGGTGAAGATCAGGTCCAGCTGGCGGATCGCATTCAGCGTGTGAACGTCCGCGGTGTACCGGTGGTAGTACTCGTGCTGGACCATGCAGGTCAGTCCGTCGAACTCGGGGATGAACAGCCCGAGCACCCCGAGTTCGTGCATCAGGGAGAGGGTGGGGAACACGCCGCCGGCCTCCGACAGGATCGCGCGGAAGCTGACCACGGCGTCGTGGGAGCTGCGGACGGTGTCGGTCAGCAGCGTGGCCGCCGACTGGCGGATCAGGGTCGCCAGATGGAAGTCCGGCCGGCAGTCGAGCTGCTGGCAGTGCCGGAACACCCGGATCA
>CAZUQB010000319.1:0-3697 GCA_964622405.1 uncultured Opitutaceae bacterium
CGTTGCAGATGAACTTGATGCCCTCCTGCTCCATGTGCCGGATGCGGCGGAGCACGACCTCCTGCTTGTCGAGCTTCATGTTCGGGATGCCGTACATGAGCAGGCCGCCGGGCCGGTCGGCGCGCTCGAAGACCGTCACGGTGTGACCCGCGAGGTTGAGCTGCGCGGCGGCGGCGAGGCCCGACGGGCCGGAGCCGATGATGGCGACCTTCTTGCCGGTGCGGACCTTGGGGGCCTGCGGCACGACCCAGCCCTCGTCCCAGCCGCGGTCGGTGATCGCGCACTCGATGTTCTTGATCGTGACCGGCGGGTCATTGATGCCGAGCACGCACGAGCCCTCGCAGGGGGCGGGGCAGACGCGGCCGGTGAACTCCGGAAAATTGTTCGTCTTGTGGAGGCGGGCGAGCGCCTCCTTCCAGAGGCCGCGGAAGACGAGGTCGTTCCACTCGGGGATCAGGTTGTTGATCGGGCAGCCCGAGGCCATGCCGCTGATGAGCTTGCCGGTGTGGCAGAACGGGACGCCGCAATCCATGCAGCGCGCGCCCTGCTGGCGGAGCTTCTTCGTCTCCATGTGGTGATGGAATTCCTTCCAGTCACGCACGCGTTCGAGCGGCGGGCGGTCGACCGGCAGCTCGCGGAGATATTCAATGAATCCAGTTGGTTTGCCCATGGGGAGGAGCTGGCTGTGAGCCTTAAGCAGTAGGCGCTAGGCTTTTCTAGCGGTGGTGGCGTTTGGTGGTGGTGAGTGGCTTGAGGCTTGGCGCCCAAGGCGTGGAGCGGAGTGCCGCAGGCGCGCCTCAGTTGCCGCCGACGCGGGAAGTGTCGCGGGAGTTTTCCTCGAACGCGGCCATGACGGCCTCGTCGCCGGTGAGGCCCTGCGCCTCGGCGCGGGCGATGCAGGCCAGCATGCGCTGGTAGTCCTTCGGCAGGACCCGGACGAACTTCGGGACGTACTGGTCCCACGCCGCCAGGATCTGCCGGGCCCGCGCGCTCTGGGTGTACTCGAGGTGGCGCTCGACCATGGCCCGGACCTCGGCGATCTCCGCCGGGGCCGTCAGCTGGTCGACGCCAACCATCTGGTGGTTCACGCGCGCCGGGAAGTCGCCGACCTCGTCGAGCACGTAGGCGATGCCGCCCGACATGCCGGCGCCGAAGTTGCGGCCCGCGGGGCCGAGCACGACGACGCGGCCGCCGGTCATGTACTCGCAGCCGTTGTCGCCGATGGCCTCGACGACCGCCTTGACGCCGGAATTGCGGACGCCGAAGCGCTCGCCGGCCATGCCGCGGATGTAGACCTCGCCGGCGGTGGCGCCGTACAGCGCGACGTTGCCGACGATCATGTTCGCCTCGGGCTTGAACGTGGCCCCGGCGGGCGGGCAGATGATGATCTTGCCGCCCGAGAGGCCCTTGCCGACATAGTCGTTGGCGTCGCCCTCGATGGCGAACGTCATGCCGCGCGTCATGAACGCGCCGAAGCTCTGGCCGGCCGAGCCCTTGAACCGCAGGCGGATCGTGTCCTCGGGCAGGCCCTGGGCGCCGTGCCGCTTCGTGACCTCGTGGCTGGTGATGGTGCCAACGACGCGGTTGACGTTCCGGATCGGCAGCTCGGCGACGACCTTCTCGCCGCGCTCGATCGCCGGGCGGCAGAGCTCGAGCAGCGTGGTGAGGTCGAGGGACTTCTCGAGGCCGTGGTCTTGCTGGGTGGAGCAGAACCGGCCGACCTCCGGCCCGACATCGGGCGCGTAGAGGATGTTCGAGAAGTCGAGGCCCTTGGCCTTCCAGTGGTCGATGGCCTGCTTCGGCTCGAGGCGGTCGACCTGGCCGACCATCTCCTCGATCGTGCGGAAGCCCAGCTGGGCCATGAGCTCGCGGACCTCCTCGGCGATGAACCGCATGAAGTTCACGACGTACTCGGGCTTGCCGGTGAACCGGGCGCGGAGCTTCGGGTCCTGCGTGGCGACGCCCGCCGGGCAGGTGTTGAGGTGACAGACCCGCATCATGATGCAGCCGGTCGAGACGAGCGGCGCGGTGGCGAAGCCGAACTCCTCGGCGCCGAGCAGCGCGGCGATGACGACGTCGCGGCCGGTCTTGAGCTGGCCGTCGGTCTCGACCGCGATGCGCGAGCGGAGGTTGTTCAGGACGAGCGTCTGGTGGGTCTCGGCGAGGCCGAGCTCCCACGGGAGGCCCGCGTGCTGCAGCGAGGTGTGCGGCGAGGCGCCGGTGCCGCCGTCGTAGCCGGAGATCAGGACGACATCGGCGTGGGCCTTCGCGACGCCGGCGGCGATGGTGCCGACGCCGACCTCCGAGACGAGCTTCACGCTCACGCGCGCGTGGCGGTTGGCGTTCTTGAGGTCGTGGATCAGCTCCGCGAGGTCCTCGATGGAGTAGATGTCGTGGTGCGGCGGCGGCGAGATGAGGCCGACGCCCGGGGTCGAGTGGCGCGTCTTGGCCACCCACGGGTAGACCTTGGAGCCGGGCAGCTGGCCGCCCTCGCCGGGCTTCGCGCCCTGGGCCATCTTGATCTGGAGCTCGCGGGCGCTGGCCAGATACTCGCTCGTGACGCCGAAGCGGCCGGAGGCGACCTGCTTGATGGCGGAGTTCTTGGAGTCGCCGTTCGGCAGCGGCCGGAACCGCGCCGGGTCCTCGCCGCCCTCGCCCGTGTTGGACTTGCCGCCGAGGCGGTTCATCGCGATCGCGAGGGTCTCGTGCGCCTCCTGCGAGATCGAGCCGTACGACATGGCGCCGGTCTTGAAGCGCTTCACGATGCTGTCGACCGGCTCAACCTCCTCGATCGGGATCGCGGAGGCCGGCTTGAAGTCGAGCAGGCTGCGCAGCGTGCAGAGGTTCCGGCCCTGGTCGTTGATGACCTTCGAGTAGTTCTTGAACGCGGCGTAGCTGCCGGTGCGCGTCGCCTTCTGGAGCAGGTGGATCGACTCCGGCGTGAACAGGTGGGCCTCGCCGCCGGCGCGCCACTGGTAGATGCCGCCGACCGGGAGGACGGGCGGCTCGACCGCGCGCTCCGGGTAGGCCGCGCGGTGGCGGGTGAGCACTTCCTGGGCGATGACATCGAGGCCGATGCCACCAACGCGGGAGGCGGTCCAGGTGAAGTAGTGGTCGATCACGTCCTGCCGGAGGCCGAGCGCCTCGAACACCTGGGCGCCGCGGTAGCTCTGGATCGCGGAGATGCCCATCTTGGACATGACCTTGATGACGCCCTTGGAGGCGGCCTTGACCATGTTCTTGCAGGCCGCCTTGTGCTCGATGCCCGTGAGGGAGCCCTCGCGGATCATGTCGTCGATCGTCTCGAACGCGACGTAGGGGTTGATGGCGCTGGCGCCGTAGCCGATCAGCAGCGCGAAATGGTGCACCTCGCGCGCCTCGCCGGTCTCGACCACGAGACTGACGCGGGTGCGGAGACCCTCGCGGATGAGGTAGTGGTGCAGGCCGGCGAGCGCGAGCAGCGCCGGGATCGGCGCGAAGTCGCGGTTCACGCCGCGGTCGCTGAGGATGATCACGTTGACCTCGTCCTCCTCGATCATGCGCCGGGCCATCATGCAGATCTCCTCCATGGACTTCGCGAGCCCGCGCTCGCCGCGGACCACGCGGAACAGCATCGGCAGCACGCCCATCTTGAGGCCCGGGAGGTTGGTGCGGCGGATCTTGGCGAACTCCTCGTTGGTGAGGATCGGCCACTTCA
>CAZUQB010000320.1:0-3678 GCA_964622405.1 uncultured Opitutaceae bacterium
TGCAGTCGGTGTGCGTGGGCTTCCTGACGCCGCAGTCGGGCGCGGGCAGCGCCGAGCCGCTCGCGGGCGGACTCGCGGCGCTCTCGCAGCGCAGCTGGCAATGGTGGCCGATCTTCCTCATGCCCTTCGCCCTGGCCGGCGGCATCATCGCCTGGCGCATCTGGCACGAGCTGCCCGCCGCCACGCGGAAATACATCGCCGAACACGAGAAGGCTCCCGCCGAAGCCTGAGCTTGCCGGGGCCGTTGGATGAGTTGGCTGCGTCGACGCGGGTTGCCCGAAGACGGTAGCTTTTTTTTTGACCACGGAATTCACGGATCGCGCGGATCGATCCACCAGGCGATGGCTCGCGGACCGAGGCGCTGCGTGGCCGCAGCCCCTCGGTCCGCGAGCCCGTGGGGGAGCTGATAACCTGAGTGGATCGAGCCCATGGGCATGAGCTGGCGGCGCTCTCGCGCTTGGAAGGCGAGGGGCGGGTCGCGCGGCTACGGCGTGAATCCGAATGACCGTGTCGCAACGGCCTCCTCACGTCGGCTGAGACTCGATGGCCCCGGATGGTTTGGCCGAGCTGGACGGATTGGCTGCGGCGACGCGGGTGTCTGAAGACGGCAGCTTTTTAACCGCGGATTTCACAGATCGCGCGGATCGATCCACCCAGGCGATGGCTCGCGGACCGAGACGCTGCGTGGCCGCAGCCCCTCGGTCCGCGAGCCCGTGGGGGAGCTGATGACCTGAGTGGGGCGAGCCCATGGGCATGAGCTGGCGGCGCTCTCGCGCTTGGAAGGCGAGGGGCGGGTCGCGCGGCTACGGCGTGAATCCGAATGACCGTGTCGCAACGGCCTCCTCACGTCGGCTGAGACTCGATGGCCCCGGATGGTTTGGCCGAGCTGGACGGATTGGCTGCGGCGACGCGGGTGTCTGAAGACGGCAGCTCTTTTACCACGGAATTCGCGGATCGCGCGGATCAATCCACCAGGCGATGGCTCGCGGACCGAGGCGCTGCGCGGCCGCAGCCCCTCGGTCCGCGAGCCCGTGGGGGAGCTGACAACCTGAGTGGGTTGAGCCCGAGTGCATAGACTGGCGGCGTGAAGCCGAGGCCTCGCGAAAGGCTCCTCCGGTTCAGGTCTTCAGCTCACCCCCCACGCGGCACGCGAGTCGGGCGGAGTCCGACTCGCGTGCCGCGTGGAATCGGTCGGGGCCTTGATCCGTGCGATCCGTGAATTCCGTGGTTCCCACCCAGCGTCGCCTCCCGTGCACCTCCGTCCCGCGGTCGACGGACGCCGCATCGCCTCGCAGGTTACAAGTGTGTGAATTGTTAGTGCATCGGTGACCGTTTCGGATAAACCCGTGCGCTCATGGGAAACGTCGAAACAGCGCCGGGTGCCGGGGAGGCGCAGAAACTCCCGCCCGGGTTTCGTCAGCGGCGCGGCCTGAACTGGGCCGTCGTCGGCCTGATGTACACGAGCTACTACCTCTGCCGGTACAACTTTTCCTACGCGAACAAGCCCATCGCGGACGAGTTCCACTTCTCGTACGAGCAGATGAGCACGATTCTGTCGTGGAACTTCTTCGCCTACGGCTGCGGCCAGATCATCAACGGCCTGCTCACCGACCGCATCGGCGGCAAGAACGCGATGCTCATCGGCGCGGTCGGCACCATCGCGGCCAACGTGCTCTTTGGCGTGGCGTCGTTCTGGGGCCTGCTCAGCTGGTTCTCGCTGCTGTGGGCGCTCAACGGCTACGTCCAGTCCTTCGGCGCCCCCGGCTTCATCAAGATCAACAGCGCGTGGTTCAGCGAGAAGGCCCGCGGCACGTTTGCCGGCATCTTCGGCTTCATGATCAACCTCGGCCGGTTCGCCGCGAACAAGGTCCTGCCGGCGCTGCTCGCCGGCTTCGTGTTCCTCGGCATGTGGCACGTCCCGCCGCAGCACTGGCGCGTGCTGTTCTGGCTGCCCGCCGCCGTCGCGAGCCTCGTGGCCGTCGCACTCGTCATCTTCGTCCGCGACACGCCGGAGCAGTGCGGCTACCAGAATGTCTTTCACGGCGAGGCCGACCACGCCGACACCAACGTGCGCGGCGAGCTCGGCACGGTCTTTCGCTCGATCGTGAGCAACCACGTCGTCTGGATCATGGCGCTGGCCTATGCCTGCACCGGTGCCGTGCGGCAGGCGATCGACCAGTGGTTCCCGCGCTACTTCCAGGAGGTGCACCACCTCGACATGACGGACATCAAGTTCCAGTGGCTGGGCTTCCTGATCCCATTCGTTGCGTCCGCCGGTTCGCTCATGACCGGGTGGGTCTCCGACCGCTTTTTCCACTCCCGTCGCGCCCCGGTCGCGGCCGCCGTCTATGTCATCGAGGTCTGCGTGCTCCTGATTGCCACGCAGGTGACCACGGTGAACTGGGCGCTCGTCTTCTTCGTGCTCGTGGCCTTCACGGTGAACTCGACCCACTCGCTGCTCGGTCCCGCCGCCGCCATGGACATCGGCGGGCGCAAGGCCGCGGCCTTCGCCTCGGGCTGCATCGACGCTTTCCAATATTTCGGCGCGGCCATCGCGACCAAGGGCCTCGGCTGGGTCCTCGAGCACAAGGGCTGGGGCTACTACTTCTACTATCTCGTCCCGTTCGGCATCCTCGGCGGCCTGCTGATGTGGTCGATCGCCCACCGGAAGAGCCTGAAGAAACCAGCCGCGGCCTAGCCGCGGCTGGTTTCCAAGTTTCAGGTTTCAGGATTCAGGTAGCAGGAGGACGGCGTGGTGCCGCCTGGTCGAAGGGCGAAAATGGGTCCGGTCTCGATGAATCTCGACCGCAGGCTGCTGACCACTTCTCTGCGCCTCCTGCGCCTGGTTGCGGCAAGAAGATCTAGTTTCGAGCTGAAGGCTGATCGCTTCTCACCCGAGTTCGTAGAACGGCGTCCCCTCGCCGGCGGCGACCACGGCGAACTCGCAGGCGCGCAGCGTCGCACGGATATCGGCCAGGGCCTGTTCCACCGCGGCCGGCGTGTTGCAGTCGCGGGAGAGGTGCGTGAGGTAGATCCGGCGCCAGCGCGGGCTCGAGACTGCGCTCAGGAGGGCGCGCACGCTCTCGTTCGACAGGTGCCCGTGCCGTCCGCTGATGCGCTGCTTCGTCGACCACGGGCGCTTCGGGTCGGCCTTGAGCAGCTCGGGGCAATGGTTCGCCTCCACCACGATCACCTCGCAGTCGCGGATGTGCTCGTGCAGGTGCGCCGGCGCGTGGCCGAGGTCCGTGAGGTACGCCAGCGAGCGCCGCGGCGCGAAGAGGTCGCCCTCCCGCCCCGATGAAAACCGAAAGCCCACCGGCTCCTGCGCGTCGTGCGGCACGGTGAAGCTCCGGATCTCCAGGTCGCGGAAACAGAACTGCGCCCCGGTCTCGAAGATCTGCCAGTCGGGCCGGTGCGACAGTCCCGCCTGCACCGCCCGCGCCGTCGCGGCGTTGGCGAACACCCGGATCTGCGGGAATTTCTTCAGGCCCTCGATCGCCGCCGCGTGGTCGCCGTGCTCATGCGTGAGAAACACCGCGTCGATCTGCCCAAGCGACGTGCCCGCCGCCTCGAGGAGCCCGGCCAGCTTGCGGGCGGAAAACCCGGCGTCGACCAGCACGCGCGCCCCCTCGGTCTGCAGCAGGGCGCTGTTGCCCGAGCTGCCGCTGCCGAGGATGC
>CAZUQB010000321.1:0-3670 GCA_964622405.1 uncultured Opitutaceae bacterium
TCGGTGAGGAGTTCGGTGTGCTCCCGGGCCTCGGCGTCGTCGCCGTGCACGAGTCCGCCGCCAAAGGGCGGCTGCTCGCCCGCGCGGTCGCGCCAGCGGCTCCACGCGTAGCCCACGACCGACGGGTGGCGGGCCGCGCGTTCCAACACGGTCCGGCCGCGCCGCAGCATGCGCTCGACCGAGGTCAGGCCCCGGGCGCGCCGGGCGCCCGGCGCGCCCAGAAAGCGCGGATCCACCCACGTAAAATCGCCGGCCAGCACCGGCCCGGCCGGTGCCACCGCCACGTCATCCAGGTCCACCCAGGCGGCGTCCACCGCCGGATGCGCGCATTCCAGCAAAAGCGCTGCGCCCGCCCGCCCGCCGAAGCGGCAGCCGAACACGAGATGATGCGGATCGTGCGCCCGGATCGCCGCGCTCGTCAGCGTGAAATACCGCCGGGCAAACTCCCGCGCCCAGCGCGCATCGTCGCGCTGATAGCCGCGCGTGGCGATGCCCTGCTCGCGCCGCGTCAGGTCCCGCACCACCTCCTTGTTGGCCAGCGGCGTGCTCCACGCCTTCGCCACGATCTCGAGGCGGCCGCCGTGCAGCGCGAGCACGAACTCCCACGCCGCATGGTAGGCCGCGAAGCTCGGCTCCAGGCTCAGGCACACCTGCAGCAGCGACGGCCGGCCCGCGGGTCCCGGATGCGCCCAGCCGGGCTGGTCATCCGTGATCCATCCCACCAGGTCGCGCCGCTCCGCCAGCGGCAGGCAGCGCTCGCCCGCCCGCGCCGCCGCCGCCGCGGGCCACGCCGGATCGAACACATCGGGAAGGCGCACGTCGCCCGAGTGGAGCGCCGGCCCGGCATCGTCAAAGTCCACGGTGGCGACGAACGGGAGGCCCTCGTCCTGCAGCGGTGCGGCCGAACCCGGCCCCAGCGCGGTGAAGCCCCAGCCGCGCAACCGCGCCGCGGGCGCATGCGGCGAGCCCTCAAGGCCCGTGACCTCGTTCACCCCGCGAAAAAACGTCGGCGCCCCGTCCGGATCCAGCAGCCACCACGCACCGCTCACGGTCCGCCCCAGCGAATACCATCCCGGGTGGCCCCGCTCCCGCTCGATTCGTGCCGCGTGCCCGGCGTCCGATGTTTCCGCCATGGGCGGCGACGCTGACACGAGCCCCGCCAAAGGCAAGAAAGGGGGATCGAAGGTCGGGATTCGAATTCGAAATTCGTTTCGCTGCCCAAGCAGTCGGCCAGTGCGTGAGGATCGAAATCCCGATCAGATGCGGCCAATGTGGGCGGGTTGCCCTCACCCCGCTTCGCTGGATTCCGAATCCCGAACTCCGATCCTCCCTAATCAAATTGCCGCCGGACGGCGCCGTCCCTTTGATCGGCCCCATGTCCCCGCAGCGCTTCCGCGAACTCACGGACCGGTTCTCCCGCCTGCGGGTCGGGGTCGTCGGGGATGTCTCGCTCGACCGCTATTTCGACATCGACCCGGCCAAGGCCGAGACGTCGCTCGAGACCCATCTGCCGGTCCACAACGTCGTCCGCGTGCGGTGCTCGCCCGGCGCCGCCGGCAACATCCTCCAGAATCTCGGCGCGCTGGGCGCCCAGTCGCTCTGGCCGGTGGGATTCTGCGGCGACGACGGCGAGGGTTTCGAGCTCCTCAAGGCCCTGCGCCGGGTGCCCGGCGTGCGGCTCGACCACTTCCAGCGGACCGCCGTGCGCCGGACATTCACCTACACCAAGCCTCTCCTGCAGGCGCCGCCAAAGGCCCCGGTGGAGCTGTCGCGCCTCGACATCAAGAACCGGGAGCCCACGCCGGCCGACGTTGAGACCCGGCTGATCGCTTCCCTGCGGTCCCTCGCCCCGTCGCTCGACGCCTTGGTGGTGATGGACCAGGCCGGCGTTCCTGGCGCGGGGGTCGTGAGCGCCGCCGTGCTGGCGGCGGTGGGTGAGATAGCGGCGGCGCGTCCGGACCTCGTCGTGCTGGCCGACAGCCGTCACGGGCTCGGCCGGTTTCCCCCGCTGATCTTCAAGATGAACGCCGCGGAGTTCGTCGCGCTGTCCGGAGGCACGGCGGACGCCGCGGTGCCGCAGCTCCTGCGGGGCGCCGAGCGTCTCGCGGCGCAAAACGGCCGCCCGGTCTTCATCACGCTCGCCGAGCGCGGCATCATCGGCGCGGGCCCGGGCAGCCCGGCCGTGCAGGTCCCGGCGCTTCCGGTGCGCGGCGAGATCGACATCGTGGGTGCCGGCGACGCCGTCACGGCCGCCCTCACCCTCTCGCTCGCGGCCGGCGCGAGCCTGCCGGAGGCGATGGGGCTCGCGCAGGCCGCGGCCTCGGTCGTGGTCCACCAGCTGGGCACGACCGGCGCCGCGCACGTGCCGGAACTTCGGGCGCTCTTGTTCCCATGAGCGCGGTCGCCGAACGGGTGGAGTTTGCGCCGCCGGTTCACCGGGCCCGGCGGGGCGCGCGTCCGGCGCTGTTGGTGGCGGAGTTCCGCGGCACGGGCGACATCGCGATCCTGATTCCCTTCCTGCGGTCGGCGCTGACGCGCTACGACGTGACCCTCCTGTCCGTGCCGAACGCGGGCAACCTGCTCCGCCGCTTCGCGCCCGAGGTTGAGCTCATTCCCTGCATCGCGCCGTGGGCCCTGTTCTCCGGCGGACGCGACCTGCCGCGCTGGCCGTGGCGCACGCTGCTGCGGGTGCTGAGGGAGCTGCGGTCGCGCCGGTATGCGGCGGCCGTGTCGATCTGGCCGGTGGCGTCGGACCATGTCTTCCTGCGCCTGGCGCGGCCGGGCCGGCTCCTGGGCTACGGCCGGCCGGGACTCGGCTGGCTGCTCGATCGCGATCTGGCGAACGGCGGCCACGTGCACCGCCCCGCCGCCTGGCGCCAGCTCGCCGCGGAGCTGCGCCTGCCGGAAGTCCCCGCCGCGCAGCCGCGGCGGCAACCCCCGGTCTCGCCCCGACGGCTCGTCCTTCATTCCGGCGCCTCGCAGCCGCTGCGCGTCTGGCCGCTCGACCGGTACGCGGAGCTGCTCCGGCGGCTGCGCACCCGGGGCTGGGATCCGGTGGTGTTGTGCGACCGGCCGCAGCTGGCCGAGTGGCGGCAGCTCGGCGAGGCTGGCGCCCGCGTCGTCGCGGACATGGACGAGATGGTCGACACGATTTCCGACGCCGCGGTCTTCCTGGGCAATGACTCCGGCCCGGGACACATCGCGGCCCTCTGCGGCGTGCCCACGTTCACCATTTTCGGCCCGCAGGTCCCGGAGCTGTTCGCGCCGGGACACCCGCAGGCGGGCTGGATCGAGGGCCGCGCCTGCCCGCACAAGCCCTGTTTCGACCACTGCCGCTACCCCGAGCCGTTCTGCCTCACCGGCATCGACGTCGAGTCCGGCTGGGCCGCGCTCGACGCGTGGCTCCGGCAGGTGTCGGCCTGACCCGCAATCCAACCTCGCCCATGTCCTCCTCCAAATCCGCCATCGTCACCGGTTCCACGAGCGGGATCGGCCTCGGCATCGCCCGCGCCCTCGGCCGCGCCGGGGTCAACGTCATGCTCAACGGCTTCGGCGAGACCACCGCCCTCGAGCGCCTCTGCCGCGAGCTCGCCGCGGAGTCCGCGGGCCGGGTCGCCTACCACGCCGCCGATGTCACGCGGCCCGCGGACGTGCGCGCCATGGTCGACGC
>CAZUQB010000322.1:0-3664 GCA_964622405.1 uncultured Opitutaceae bacterium
TCTGCGGCTGCCCCGCCGCCTGGCCGGCGAGGATCTGGCAGTAGCCGTTGATGACGGAGAGCAGGTTGTTGAAATCGTGCGCCACGCCGCCGGCCAGCCGCCCCACGGCATCCAGCCGCTGCGCATGCATCAGCGCCTCCTGGAGCCGCCGCTTTTCCGTCGTGTCGCGGTAGGCCGCGACCACGTGCGTGGCCCGCCCGCGCGCGGTGGGAATCACGCTGAAGCTCCACGCGGTGTGCAGCGTGCTTCCGTCCTTGCGCAGCAGGTGGCCCTCGCCGCCGAGCGGCCGGCCGGGCTGCGCCAGCCGGCGCCAGCGCTTGATCTTGGCCACGTCGCCGCGGTCGGCGTGCAGCAGGCCCGGGCCGTGTCCGACCAGGGCCGCGGCCGTGCGGCCGCACATGGCGCACAGCGCCTCGTTCGCAAAAATGATCTCCAGGCCCTCGCCACCGCGGGTCTGCCGCGCGATCAGCACGCCCTCGTCCTGCGCCCGGAGCGCGGCACCGAGCAGCGCGTCCGACAGTCCCGGCACCGCGGGACGCCATGCTGGTTTCATGGCGCGAGGCGTTCGACCGACCAGCTGCCGTCGGCGGCGCGCCGGTAGCGCAGGCGGTCGTGCAGGCGGTTGCGCCGTCCCTGCCAGAACTCGACGGTCTCGGGCACCACGCGGAATCCGCCCCAGTAGGGCGGGAGCGGCACCACCTGGCCCGCGTACTTGCGCTCCACCTCCTTCATCGCCTCCTCGATCGCCTTCCGGTTCGGCAGGATGCTGCTCTGCGACGACGCCCATGCGGCCAGCTGGCTCGCAAGCGGGCGGCTGTGGAAATAGGCCTCGGACTCTTCGCGGGTCACCTTCGTCACCGTGCCCTCGACGATCACCTGCCGCTCGAACGCGAACCACGGGAACACCAGCGACGCGCGCGGGTTGCCGTCGAGCTCGCGGCCCTTGCGGCTCTCGTAGTTCGTGTAGAAGACGAAGCCGCGGCCATCGACGTTCTTCAGGAGCACCGTGCGTCCCGACGGCCGGCCGTCGCGGGTCGCGGTCGAGAGCACCATCGCGTTCGGCTCGACGAGCTTCGAGGCCTCCGCCTCCTGGAACCACTTCTCGAACTGGCGGAACGGATCGCGGGCCAGGTCCTTTTCCGCGAGCCCGGCAAGCGAGTATTCTTTTCTGAGATCAGCCAGTGACATGGGTGAGCGCAGCGTGGGCGGGGCGTTCCATCCTGTCAAAAATCATCTGGTCAATCCGTCGATCCACGCGGCCGCCGCCGGAAACTGCCGCCGCAGCCGGTCGCGGTCGCCGAGCTCGAACTCCTCGTCGCGCCATGCCGGCGTCACCGTGCACCCGACCAGCGCCCACCCCTGGCGCACCGCCCCGGGCGGCAGCCGCGCTCCCTGCCACACCTGCGATGGCACCGTCACCTGCGGTAACTGGCCCGCACCGACGTCCGGGCCGAGGAGGTTGACCGCCAGTGCCCCCGTCTCCGGGTGGATCATGACGTGCTCCACCGGATCGCCCGCGTGAAACTGCCAGAGTTCCTCCGCCTGCAGCCGGTGCAGCGCGGAGAAGCTGTCCTCCGTCAGGAGAAACAGGATCGCGGAGCTGGCGGCCCGGCCCGGCGCGACCTGCGCGGCGCTTTCCCACACGCGACGGAAATAGCCGCCCTCGCGGGGCAGCGGGGCCAGCTGGAGTTCGCGGATGATCCGGGCCGCTTCGGCGTTCACGCAGTCAGGAAAGACCGGTGGGCGCCGGCTGTCGACGCCGACCGCGGTTCTGCGCTTCCGTTCCCCGGCAGATCCGCGATTGTCGCGCGGTGCACCTCGACCCGCGGCTCTACCCACTGCTGTTCCTGGTCGGCCTGCTGGCCGGCTGGGTGGACTCCATCGCGGGCGGCGGCGGGCTCGTGGCGCTGCCGGTGCTGCTCAATCTCGGCCTGCCGGTTCCACTCGCCCTCGGCACCAACAAATTCCAGTCCACCTGGGGTGCGCTGTCGGCCACGTGGCACTACCTCCGCAGCGGCCTGGTTGATTTCCGCGAGTGCCGGATCGGCCTCGCCGCCACGTTCGTGGGCGCGGCGCTCGGCGCGCTCGCCGTGCAGCAGATCGACTCGCACCAGCTCGGCCGCGTGGTGCCGTGGCTGCTCGCGGCGCTGCTGCTCTACACCGCGTTCCGGCCCCACGTCGGCACCCAGGATCACCCGCCGCGGCTCGCCCCGCGCTGGTTCTACCTCGGGTTCGGCCTCGGGTTCGGCTTCTACGACGGTTTCTTCGGCCCCGGTGTCGGCTCGTTCTGGGCGCTGGCCCTGATCCTCCTGCTCGGCCAGAACTTCGCGCGCGCCACCGCCCACACGAAGGTGATGAACCTCACCAGCAACGTCGTCTCCCTCGCGCTCTTCGCCAGCGCCGGCCTGGTCCACTACGGCGCCGGGCTCGTGATGGGTGCCGGCCAGGTGGTGGGGGCTCGACTGGGAGCGAGACGCGTGGTGACGCACGGCGCGAAGTTCGTCCGGCCGGTGTTCCTGACGGTGGTCACCCTGATCCTGCTCCGCCTGATCTGGTTGAATTACCGTTAGCCAACCTTTTGTCCTGGGCCCGGTTAGGTGTCTTTTTTGGCGCCGGCCCGCGCTTTTTGGGCTTTGGCTCGGGCGGCATGACGGGTAGGCTGCCTTATTCGCATGTCGCCCGCCGCCTACCTCGACCGCCATGTTCCCGAGCTGACCACGATGCTCCAGCGCCTGGTCGGCATCCCGACGGTGAATCCGCCCGGGGATAATTATGATGCGGTGACCACGCTGCTGGGCCGGGAGATGCGGGCCTCGGGCCTGGCCACCCGCCGCTTCACCATTCCGCGGGCCCTTCACCGCCGTCACCTCCCGGCCGACCATCAGGCGTTCCCGCGTTACAACCTCCTCGGCAAGCTCGCGGCGCCTGGTGCGCGGAAGACCGTCCATTTCAACGCCCACTATGACGTCGTGCCGGTGTCCGGCGCGTGGCGGCATGGCAGCCCGTTCAGCGGGAAGATCGAGGGCGGCTGGCTGTACGGCCGCGGGAGCTCCGACATGAAGGGGTCCATGGCCAGCTGCCTGATGGCGCTGCGGGCGCTGCGCGCGACCGGCATCACGCCGCGGATGAACGTGGAGGTCTCCTTCACCGCCGACGAGGAAACCGATTCCTTCCTCGGCGCCGGCTGGCTGGTGGAGCACGCCCCGATCAAGCCCGACTATGCGATCGTGATGGAGGGCGGCGAGGGCGGCACGGTCTGCTGCGGACACAACGGCGTGGTCTGGCTCGAGGTCACGGTCCACGGCCGCGCGGCGCACGGCTCGATGCCGGAGCGGGGGGTGAACGCCCTCGAGAAGATGTCCGCGCTGGTCCTCCTGCTGGGCGAATACCAGCGCAAGCTGGAGCGCCGCACCTTTGTCACGCCCGAGGGCAAGGTGATGTACCCGACCCTCAACCTCGGCGGCACGTTCAGCTCGGGCGAGGGCGGGAAGATCAACACGGTGCCCGCGCTCGCGCGGTTCTCGATCGACCGCCGGGTCATCGCCATCGAGACCGTGGCCTCAGCCGAGCGTGAGCTGCGCGCGTTTCTCGCCGCCGCGGTGCGGCGTGTGCCGGGACTCCGGATCACGGTCGACAAGGTCTCCGACAACCATCCGTGCTACCA
>CAZUQB010000323.1:0-3644 GCA_964622405.1 uncultured Opitutaceae bacterium
CGACGCGCATCGGCAGCTCCTTGACCGCGGTCGGGCCGTAGCCGCCGAGCTCGAGAAAATATTCCAGGTCCCGCGTCCGGGTCTGCTTCAGCATGAACTCCTTCAGCGGCACCGAGGCCTGCTCGATCGCCTGCACCGACGTGATCTTGCCGTTGAGGTACGGGTTCAGCGCCTCCTTCTGCACCCGGTCAAACACCGGGCCCATCAGGAAGAAGGTCAGGAAGAGCGACAGGCCGACGATGATCTGGTTCGACGGCGCGGCGGGCGTGCCCAGCGCGGTCCGCACAAAGCCGAGCACGATCACAATGCGCGTGAAGCTCGTCATGAGCAGCACGATCGACGGGGCGACCGAGAGCAGCGTCATGACGATGACGATCTGCACCGCGACGCTCACCTGGCCGCCGGCCTGCCCGTTGCCCTCGAGCCCGATGTTCAGGCGGAACGGCTCGCCCGGCCGGGCCGCGGCGGGAGCCGGGGCCGCGGGGGCGGGCGCGGCGGACTGGGCCGGGAGCGCGACGGGCGCGCCGCCGAGCAGGCCGAGCAGGAGGACCAGGCCGCAGAGCCAGCGGCGGAAATTTCTCATGGCGCCTTCTCTCCGGCGCCGCGCGACTCCAGGGTCGTCAGCAGGTCGATGCGGCCCGGGCAGACGCCGAGCAGCAGTTTCTTGCCCTCGTAGGACGCGACCACGAGGTACTGGCGCGAGCCCAGCGAACGGGTCTCCTCGACGGCGAGCTTGCGCACCTCGCGCGCCGCGAACGGCAGGCGGCGGCCGCGCCAGAGGAGCCAGCCGCCGGCGCCGGCCAGGGCGAGCACGCCGAGGACGGTGACCAGACCCTGGCCGAGATCGGGGCTGCGCGTGAGCGGCTGCGCCCCGGGCGAGCCGGACGGGTAGATGACCTGGCTGCCGCCCGCGGCCCGCGCCGGGAGGGCGAGGAGCGCGAGGGCCAGGGCGGCGGCCTGGAGCAGCCGTTTCATGCCTGGGTGCTGCCGACGAGCTCGGTGATCTTGATGCCGAAGTTGTCCTCCACGACAACGACCTCGCCGTAGGCGATGAGCTTGTCGTTGACGAAGAGGCCGACCGGGTCGCTGGCGTGCTGCTGCAGCTGCACGACCGAGCCGGCCGTGAGCTCGAGCACGTCGCGCATCGGCAGCTGGACGGAGCCCAGCTGCACGGTGACCTTCACCTTGACGTCGAGGACGATATCAAGGGCTTTTTCTTCCGTCGGGTTTGGCATGATGGTTTTCCTCCGGGGGGAGCTTGCGGCTGAGCTGGATGGCGACGCGGTCACCCTCGTGACCGATGCTGCCGATGAACTTCGGCGTGCCGTTCAGCAGGACGCGGGTTTCGTGAAAGAGGGACGCGGGCATCTCGATGACATCGCCCACGCGGAGACTGGTGAGCTCGCGGACGCTGAGCTCCAGGTCGGACCACTCGGCCCGCACCGGCATCGTGATGCGCCCGTACGCGGGCTGCCAGGTGGCGCGGCGCTCGGTGGTGGCGACCGCGGTGTCCTTCTGCCGGCGGGTCTGCATCTTCTTCACCACGGGCTCGATCATGTAGTACGGGACGCCGATCTGGATCTGCTCGGAGCAGTCGCCGAAGCTCGCCTCGAGCGCGAGGGCGAGGACGATCGCGTCCTTGGGCGAGGTCTGGAGGAAGCGGCCGTTGTTCTCGTGGCCGATGACCATCGGGCGGAGCTCCTGCTCGAGCTTCCACTGGCCGCACCATTCCTCGAGGAGGATCAGGACGACGTCCTCGATCAGCGCGACCTCGATCTCGGTGAGGTACCGCTCGGCCTTGACCGAGTGGCCGCGGCCGCCGAGCAGGCGGTCGGCGATCGTCAGGGCGAGGCGGGGGTTGAGATCCAGGATGCCGACGCCGACCAGCGGCTCGACCTTGAAGAGACTGAGGTGGGTCGGGTTCGGCAGCGACTCGGTGAACTTCGTGTAGGTGACCGTCGTCAGCTTGGCCATCTTCAGGCCGAACTCCATGCGGAGGTAGAGCGAGAGGCGGGCCGAGAGATAGCGGATGAAGTCCTCGTGCAGCAGGCGCAGCCGGCGCAGCTCGACCTCGGAGAGGAAGGCCGGGTTGCGGAAGTCGTAGGGTTCGACCCGGGCCGACGGATCCGCCTTGCCCCCGTCCGCGCGCAGCAGCTGCTGCTTCGGCGCGGCGGCCTCGGCCGTCTGCGCGAGCAGCTTGTCGATCTCGGATTGGTCGAGAAAGTCGGCGGCGGGCGGTGTGGGGTTGTCGGCCATGCGGCGGCGGGACTTACTGGATCACGAAGTCCGAGAAATACACCTGGTCCGCGACCTTGTGGCCGAGGGCCTGGTTGTAGGCGGTCACCAGCTTCTCGCGGATGACGTTCTTGGCGCCGGGTTCCTCAAGGTCGGCCAGCGTCAGCGACGAGAGCACGTTGAGCGTCACGTCGGTCAGGCGGGCCTTGTTCGAGTCGAAGGCGGCCTTGATGCCGGCGTCGGCGCCCGTGACGATGAAACTCGTCTTGAGGTAGCGGGTGCCCATCGTGCCAGCCAGGTTCACGACGACGTTCTGGAACTCGTAGTTGGGCGAGCCGTTCTCCTTGCCGCCCTCCTTGCCACCCTCGCCATGACCCTCGGCGGCCGCGGGAGCAGCGGCGGGCTCGGCAGGGGCGGTGGCGGCGGCGGTGAGCTTCTTCTGCAGGCGGGGCACGAGGAGGAACTCGACGGTCGCCCAGGTGGCCGCGGGGGCCAGCACGAGCGCGGCGAGAACCGGCAGCCACGCCTTGAATCCGCCGCCCGCGGCGGGCGCGGCGGGGACCGGCGCGGCACTCGGGGTCGCGGGCGCGGGGGCGGCGGCGGCCGCGGGAGCTTCGGACTTGGCAGCCATGGCGGGGATTACCGCTGCTTCAGGTTGACGATGTCCTCCAGGACGGTGTCGGACACCGTGATGAGGCGGGAGCCCGCCTGGAAGCTGCGCTGCGTGGTGATCAGCGCGGAGAACTGGTCGGTCAGGTCGACGTTCGAAAGCTCGAGCGTGCCGGACTGGATCACGCCGAGGCCGTTCGTGCCGGGCGTGTTGGTGGCGGTCGCGAGCGAACCGCTCAGCGGGCCCGCGGCGGCGAAGCCGGTGTAGAGGTTGTTGCCCTCCTTGGTGAGCGCGCTGACGTCGCGGAAATTCTGGAGCAGCAGCTGGTTGTTCGTGGCGGAGGTGCCGTCCGAGTAGAACTCGACGACGTTGCCGGAGCGGTCGATCGTGATCGACTGGAGCTCGGTGCCCGCCGGCGGCGTGCCCTGCACGATGTCGCCCGCGCTGCCCTGCACGCGGTAGCCCTGGGAGTTCACGAGGTAGCCCTGGTCGTCCCAGCGGAAGTTGCCGGCGCGCGTGGCGTAGGTCTGGCCGTCGGTCGGGTTCTGCACGATGAAGAAGCCGTTGCCGGAGATGCCGAGGTCGGTGGACTTGCCCGTGCTCTCGAGCGAGCCCTGCGAGAAGTTGGCCGAGATGCCCGCGAGCTGGACGCCGGTGCCCACGCCGAGGAACGCGGTGTTGCCGCCGCTGGCGGACGAGGGCGCGGAGCGCTGGAGGATGTTGCTGAAGCTGTCCGCGTAGGACGCGGTCGAGCCCTTGTACGCCGTCGTGTTCACGTTGGCGATGTTGTTGCCGATGA
>CAZUQB010000324.1:0-3623 GCA_964622405.1 uncultured Opitutaceae bacterium
GCGATCATCGCCGGCAAGTTCACGCCGGCCATCGGCGACAGCCAGACCGTGTACGGCTCGGCGGTGGGGCAGGACGCCGGCCTGTACCAGCAGGCGTGGCGCACCTATGGCGACGCGCGGTTCGCGCGCTTCCTCGCGGGCTTTGGCGCGACCGGCGACGGCTCGTTCCAGAGCTTCGCGTCGCTGCTGCATCCGCCGGTGCCAACGCCGGCCGACGCGCCCGCCCCGGGCCGGCTGCTGGAGCCGCAGCCCAGCCGGCTGCTCTCAGGCTTTGGCCTCAGCCTGATGAACAACCCGGCCGACACGACGGGGTTCTCGCTCTACCACGGCCTGCACGTCTCCCATTGGCACTGCGACCGCCTGCACTTCGACATCTTTGCCCAGGGCCAGGCGATGATGCCGGACCTCGGCTATCCCGACGGCGCCAATACCATGGTGTCCGGCATCCACACGTGGTCGCTGAGCTCGGTGGCGCACAACACCGTGACCGTCGACGCCGGCATGCAGCCCGGGAACGCGCCGGGAGTCGTCGAGCTCCAGGCCGACGGCCCGTGGGCGCGCGCCGCGGTGGTGAACGCCCCGGGCACCTATCCGCAGTGCGACGTCTACCGGCGGTCGATGGTGATGGTCGACGTGGATCCGGCCCGGAGCTACTTCGTGGATTTCTTCGAGGTCCGCGGGGGCCATCAGCACGACTACAGCCTGCACGGCCCGCCGGGTGAGTTCCGCCTCGGCGGCGAGGGGCGCTGGAGCGAACCGGCGCCCGGCACCCTGGCGGGGGAGAACGTCGCGGTGGGTTCGCTCTACGACGACCCGGTCCGCGCCGCGAACGGCCCGAAGCTGGGCTATTTCGGCTACCGCGGGTCGGGCTTCCAGCACCTGGTGAACGTCCGCCGGCTGCAGTCGGGCGCCTGGAGCGCCGATTACACCCACGAGCGCGATCCGCACGCCCAGCTGCGGCTGCGCGTGCTGCCCCAGGCCGGGCAGGAGACGATGCTCGCCGAGGCGCGCGTCTCGCCGGTGAAATTTCCCCAGCTGCTGCGCTACGTCATCGCGCGCCGGCAGTCGGCGGGCGGACCGCTCGCCAGCACGTTCGTCAGCGTCATCGAACCCCACGACGGCACGCCCTACCTGCGGTCGGCGCTACGGCTGGAAATTCCCGGCGGGACGGCGGTCCTCGTGCAGCGGGCCGACGGCCGGACCGACGTGATCGTCCAGGGCGAGCCCCGCGCGTCGAAGCGCCTGGAAGTGGGCGGTCACGCGCTTGCCACCGACGCCCGCGTGGCGGTCTTCACGCTGGACGCCCAGGGCGAGGTCGAGCGGATCTGGTTCGCCGACGGCCGGCAGGCCGAGGCCAACGGCATCAGCTTCATGGCGGCGCCGGCGTGGCAGGGCGTCGTGACCGCGGCGGATCCGGCGGCGGGCACCGTCCGGGTCCGGCTCGACGCCGGCGCGACGCCGCGGGATGCCGCCCTGCTGGCGGGCCGCGTGGCGGGGCTGGGCGAGGGTGGGGTGACGGCCAACACCGTGACGGCGGCCAGCTGGGACGGCGGGGAACTCGTGCTGCGGATGCGGGATGACCTGCGCCTCGGCCTGGTTTCGCTCACCGCGGTGGCACCGGAGCGGCTCGAGACCGCGTCGAAACTCGTGCTGGGCCGCGCCTGCCTCGGCGCCGGGCTGCGTACCGCGGACGGAAAGGTGGTGGGCCGCGTGCGTGAGACCAGTGACTACGCGATCGTGCCGGCCCAACCGCTCGCGCCCGGCGCCCTGCGGGCCGGGGACGAACTGTGGCTCACCCAGGTGGAGGCGGGCGACCGGTTCGCGGTGCCCGCGGTGTTCGCGTGGAGCCGCTAGGCCCGGGGGGCTTCAAACCGGGACACCGAGATCACCGAGCTTGCACGGAGGCCGCCAATTGGAAATCAGATCATCCGCGACGTGATCGGCCTCTTCCCCTGTCGCGCAACCGGCGCCGCGATGCGCACGACCCAGCCGCATTCTTGCTCCCATGAAGACCCTCACGACCCTCCTCCTGGCCAGCCTGGCCGTGACCGCCTGGGCCGGGCCGCTGTCGGGCCCGCAGCCGAACGATGACTGGGCGGCGCCGGGCCCGGCGCATCCGCCGCTGAAGGTCGGGGTGATCCTGCCGCCGCGGGTGCGGACGCCGCAGTTCCCGCTGAAGGACGCGCGGACGCTGTTCACGGACGAGGAGATCAGGCAGGCGCGGGAAAATGTCGCGAAATACCCCGCCGCCCGGCAGGTCGCAACGGACCTCCTCAAGGAGGCCGACTACTGGGTGCAGTGGAAGGACGCGGACCTGCGCGACCTGATCCCGACGGCGGAAGTGCCGCGCGACGCGGAGGTCTGCCCGGCCGGCTGTCCGGTGCACGGCAAGCAGATCTTCGAGCAGACCGGCAAGTTCTACCCGTGGATCATCGACCCGAGGACACCGTTCAAGGTGAAGTGCCCGATCGGCGGCGAGACCTATCCCAGCAATGACTACGGCCGGTTCTACCGGAGCGGGTTCAAGGATCGCAGCGATTTTGACGGCCCCTATGTCGACGACGGCCGCGGCTGGCTCGCGCCCAACGGGCAGCGCTACTGGTTCGTGGCGTACGCGACGCACTGGCTGTGGACCATCCACGACACCTCGCCGCATCCCAGCATCCGGACCGGACTCGCGGCGCTGGGCCATGCATACCTGCTGACGGGCGACCGGCGGTATGCGCACACGGCGGCGGTGATGCTCCACCGGGTGGCGGAAGTCTACCCCAACATGGATTACGAGAGCCAGTCCCGCTACGGGCAGATGATGCAGGAGATCGACGGCTCGCGGTACCAGGGCAAGGCGGTCAACGCCATTTGGGAGACCTACCAGGGCGCGCAGTACGCCGAGACCTACGACGCCATCTGGGAGACGATCGACAGTGATGCCGCGCTGCAGCGGTTCCTGGGCAAGGACGGGCGCTCGATCCGGTCGTTCATCGAGGCGAACCTCCTGGAGGACAGCATCGACGCGATCTACGAGAAGCGCTCGCGCGGCAACTACGGCATGCACCAGCGGGCGCTGCTGCTGCTGGCGATCGTGCGGCAGCATGCCGACACCAAGCGCTACCTGGCCGACCTGCTCGACCGGCTTGAAGGCTCCTACTACCTCGGGCTGCGGCCCGCGCTTTACACCCTGGTGTGGCGCGACGGCGAGCCGTTCGAGTCGCCGGGCTACAACCTGCTCTGGGTGCAGAACCTCACGGCCCTGGTCGGCCTGCTGCCGAAGCTCGGCGTCGACGTCTCGACGCTCCCGCGCCTGCGGCGCCTCTACGACGCGCCCCTCGCGGCGATCGCGATCGGCCGGCACACCCCGGCGATCGGCGACACCACCAGCATCTACGGCGGCGTGGTGGGGGAGGATGCCACGGTCTACCAGCAGGCGTTCCGGACCTATGGCGACCCGAGGTATGCGCGATTCCTCGCGGACTTCGGCGCGGCTGGCGACAAGGGGTTCCGCGACTTCAACTCGCTGCTGCACCCGCCGGTGCCGCCGGCGGCGGCGCGGACGGATGGGCGGCGCGGTCCGCCGCAGCCGTCGCGCCTGCTCTCCGGCTTCGGCCTCGGCCTGCTCAACGACG
>CAZUQB010000325.1:0-3611 GCA_964622405.1 uncultured Opitutaceae bacterium
CGTGTGGTTCCTCGAGTGGCAGGCCTGCCGGCGCCGCGGCGACACGGCGCGGCTGCGGGCGTCCGTCGTGAAAGTCTGCCAGCGCGGACTGGCCGACGGCGGCTTCTGGCACGAGCGCTATCACCCGCTGCCCGACGGCACGGTCGACCACACCGGCCCGCGCGGCTACGGCGAGTATCCCGCGATCCTCGTGCGCGCCGTGCTGGGCAACCGGGCGCTGTTCACGGACGTCCTGGAAAAGTGACCGGGCCGGAGCGCATGCGCCCCGGCCCGGTGTAACGTAACGACTACCGATAACTCACCGCAGTTTCCAGGCCGCGGCGAGAGTCTTGGTTCCGATCCGGTCCGGATGGGCGCGGAGGGCCGCGATCGCCGAAGGCGTCGCAAGCGAGAGGGAGCTGACCCGGCCGTTGACAAAGGTGACGACCAGAGTGCCGGTGCGGTCGCCGGCGACGTAGTCCTCGTAAAGCCAGGTTCCGTCCGGCAGGCGTGCGCTCGGGGTGCCGAGCTTGGTGGCGACCTGGATGACGTAGGTGCCGACGCTGACGTACGGCCCGACGGAACCGACCGGCAGGGTGCCGCTCGCGGTGGAGCGGGCCGTCGGGGCGGAGGCCCGGGCGAGGGTGGCGGGGAGCAGGACCAGCGTCAGGGCGAGGGCGGTGGCGCGGAGGGCGGAGGAGGCGACGATTTTCATGGGAGTTTTTTCCTGATTGGCGGTTGAGGGAAGGTTCCTTGGTTGGAACGCGGCGAAGCTGGGTGGAGCGGGACGGAGGCGCGAAAGAACTCCAGCCAACGGCTCGGGCGCAAAGCGAGCGGCGGCCCGGAGGAAGTGAACGGCTCGGGCGACGAGTGAACGGCTCGGGAAACGCGTGGACGCACCCGCCGGGGCCGCCCACGCTGGTGGCCGTCATGCGAAGCTACGCCCTGCGGCTGTTGGTGCTCCTTCCGGCGCTGGTGCTGGCCGCGCCGGCCGACCTCGGCGGCGCGGAGCCGACGCGGCACCACCGCGCGGGCGATGACCCGCGCTGGGCGGCGCCGAACTGGGATGATTCGGACTGGCCCGAGGGCAACGTGGTCCCGATGCGGACCGGGGTGCACTGGCTTCGATTCCGTCTGAACCTGTACAGCCGGCCGAACCTGATCCCCGATCCGCCCCGCGTCGACCTGTCCGGCGTCATGCCGAACGCGCCGGTCGACAGCGTCTACATTGCCGCGCCCTACTCGTACGAGTTCTACTGGGATGGCCGGCTGCTCGGGGGCAGCGGCAAGGTCGGCGCGACTCGCGAGGAAGAGGAGATCGGGCTGCTCGACCATCTGCTGATGATCCCCAAGGAACTGCAGGGACCGGGCGAGCATGTGGTGGCGATCCGCATGTCGAGCTTCCACTACAATTTCCCGGCGAAGACGGCGCCGGTCGGTTTCCTCCCCTCCAACGCGGAGGGACACTATGCCTTGGAGCGGGTTCGGCTGTTGTCGCCGCTGATCGGGCTGGGTGGGGCGCTGGTGGTCGCGCTGCTCAGCTTCCCGCTGTACTGGCTGGCCGGCCGCTGGCGTCCTCTGCTGCTCTGTGGCGGCGTGAGCCTCGCCTTGGCCGCTTTCTATCTGCTGATCGCGTGGCGCTGGCTGTTTCCCGAGCCCTACGTGTGGTTCTACTGGAGGCTGCTGACCATCGCGAGCCTGATGGCGCTGGTGGCGGGGCTGTTCCCGTGGCTGCTGCTCGAGGAGTTTCGCGTGCCGCGTCGCGGGTGGTGGCTGGCGGGCCTGCTGCCGCTGCTCGCGGCGGCGTGGACCGCCTCGCCGCTGTACGAGATCAAGGCCCTGTGGCTGTGCCGGGCGATGCTGGCGGCCTCGCTGGCGGTGGCCGGATGGGGCCTCTGGCGGCGGCGCCCGGGCGCCGGCCTGGTCCTGGTCGGCGTGCTCGCGAGCCTGCTGCTGGTCCGGGCGGACCGACGCGACTTCCTCAGTCCCGCGTTTCTCCTCACGTTCGGCGGCCTGGTCCTGTTCGTGTTCGCCACGCTCGGCCTGCAGCTGCGGGCGGACCGGCGCCGCGCGCAGGAGGCGACCCTGGCGGCGGCGCGGCTCGAGATCGAGCTCCTGAAAAAGAACATCCAGCCGCACTTCCTGATGAACACCCTCACGACCATCATGGAAGTCATCGAGCAGGATCCGAAGGCGGCGGTCGACCTCATCGGCGCGCTGGCCGGCGAGTTTCGGATCCTGGCGCGGGTGTCGGGCGAGCGGCTCATTCCGCTGGCCCAGGAACTCGAGCTGTGCCGGGCGCACCTCCACATCATGAGCCTGCGGCGCGGGATCACCTGCACCCTGGAGGTGCTGGACGCGGACGAGACTTCGCCGGTGCCCCCGGCGCTGTTCCACACCCTGGTCGAGGGCGGGCTCACGCATCAGCTCCCGCGCGACGGCCGGCTGCGGTTTGTGCTCGAGGCGGCCTACCAGCCGGGAGTGGCCCGCTACACGCTGACCGTGCACGGCGAGAATCCACCGGCCGACGGCCCGCTGCGCGAAGGCACGGGCCTGCGCTACGTGAAGGCCCGGCTGGAGGAGAGTTTTGCGGGACGCTGGACCTTCACCGCTGGACCGGTGACCGAGGGCTGGCGCACACAGATCGTGATCCGACGCCCGCCCGGCGAATCGGGCGCCGCATGAGACTGCTCATTGTCGAGGACGAGCCGCTGATTGCGCGGCGGCTGGAGCGCTTCTGCCGGGAGATCCTGGGGGAGCGGCTCGAGACGGTGCAGTTGGCGTCCGCCTTCGCCGAGGCCGGCGCCCGGATCGACGAGACGCCGATCGACCTGCTGCTGCTGGACCTGAACCTCAATGGTCGCGACGGCATGGAGCTGCTGCAGGCGAGCGCGGCGGGCTCGTTCCACACGATCATCGTGTCGGCCAACGTCGACCAGGCCCTGAAGGCGTTCGAATACGGCGTGATCGATTTCGTGCCCAAGCCGTTCACGCGGGAGCGGCTGGCGCAGGCGCTCGCACGGGTGACGGACCGCGACGGGCGGTCGGCGGGGGCGGCGAAGTACCTCGCGGTGCGGAAATACGGCAAGGTGCAGCTGGTGCCGGTCGACCGCGTGCTGTACGCGCAGGGTGCGGGCGCCTACGCCGAGCTGGTGCTCGACGACGGCACGCGCGAGCTGCACGACAAGACCCTGGAGAAACTGCATGCGCTGCTGCCGCCGGTTTTCGAGCGGATCCACAAGAGCTATGTGATCCGGATGAGCGCGGTGAAGGCGCTGCACGCGCACGAGGGGAGCCACTACGAGGCGGAACTGAAGAACGGGCTCCGCCTGCCGATCGGCCGCAGCCGCTACAAGGAGCTGCGGGAAAAATTGCAGGGCTGAGGTGGCCTAACGCTACTTGGTCGGCACGACCGTCGGCTCAGCCAGCTTCGCGGACTGGTAGGCGAACAAGCGCCAGGCGCCGTCCTCGCGGCGCCAGACCGACTGGAAGCGGAGGGCGAATGCGACGCTCACGGTGCCTGCGGTGGCGCGGAGCCGGGCGCGGCCGGTCATGATCACGACGTCGTCAGTCACGAGCGTGACCTTCACGTCGTCGTAGTCGTAAGAGTCGTACTTGATCCGGCCGGACTT
>CAZUQB010000326.1:0-3593 GCA_964622405.1 uncultured Opitutaceae bacterium
CCGCGATCAAGGCCGCGGTCGATGCCGGCGCCGAAGCCGCCTCCAAGGTCGGCGAGGTCGTCTCGGTCCAGGTCATCCCGCGCCCGCACGAGGAGCTCTCCGGCCTCGGCAAGTGGCTGCAGACCCCCTCCGCCTGATTTCAGGCCGGTTCGCCCGCGCTGTGCCGGTCGAAGGGTCGCCCTCGATGAACATCCTCGTCGCCAATCTCGGCTCGACGTCCTTCAAGTTCCGTCTGTTTCGCTTCGACGGGACGGGGGAGCCGTCGCTGCTCGCGAAGGGCGGCTACGAGCGCGTGAGCGACTTCGGCCGGGCGATCGACGATTGTCTCGGCGAACTCCGCGCGGCGGGCCACCTGCGGTCCGCGGCCGAGGTCCACGGGGTCGGCTTCAAGGCCGTGCTCGGCAAGGATCTCACGGGCTGCGTCCCGGCCGACGACCGCGCGATCGCCGCGCTCGAGGGCCTGCGCGAGATCGCGCCCGCCCACAACCCGGCCTACGCCGAGGGCATCCGCCGCTTCCGCGAGAAGCTGCCGGGCGTCCCGCTCGTCGCGCTGTTCGAGACCGCGTTCTACCAGTGGCTGCCCGCCGCCGCCACCCGCTACGGCGTGCCGGAGTCCTGGTACCAGGCCGGCGTGCGCCGCTACGGGTTCCACGGCGCCAGCCACAAGTTCATCGCCGAGCGTTCCGCCGAGCTGCTCGGCCGCGAGGATGTCGCCGGGCGGGTCCGCGAGCTCTATGTCAGCGGCCCCGCGCCGATCGCCGCCGGCCGCCCGCCGCTGCGGGTCATCTCGTGCCATCTCGGCGGCAGCAGCTCCGTCGCCGGCATGCGCGACGGCGTCGCGATCGGCTCCAGCATGGGCCTCAGCCCGCAGTCCGGCCTCCCGCACAACAACCGCGTGGGCGACCTCGACTCCGCGGCCGTGCCGTTCGTGATGAAGACCCTCGGCCTGTCGCTCGCCGAGGCGGAGCGGCAGATGACGAAGGAGGGCGGCCTGCTCGGGCTCTCCGGCGTCAGCAACGATCTCCGCGACATCCGCGCCGCCGCGCAGCAGGGCAACGCCCGCGCCCAGCTCGCGCTCGACGTGCTCGTCCACTCGGCCCGCCACTGGATCGGCGCCCTGTTCTTCGCGCTCAACGGCGCCGACGCCCTCGTGTTCACCGCCGGCATCGGCGAGAACAACCCCGACCTCCGCGCCGCGATCTGCGCCGACCTCGACCAGCTCGGCCTCGTGCTCGATCCGGCGAAGAACGCCGCCACCCGCGCCGAGGGCGAGATTTCCGCGGCGAATTCCCGCGTGAAGGTGTTCGTCATCCCGGCCAACGAGGAGCTCGTCGTGGCCCGCGAGACGCGCCGCTGCATTCTCCATTCCGCCCGCAACTGACCCATCGAACTTACACCTCAACCCTTAACACTTAACCCTCAGCTCCTATGTCCAAAGCCATTGGTCTCCTCGAAACCCGCGGTCTCACCGCGCTCGTCACCGGCGTCGACGCCATGCTCAAGTCCGCCAACGTCTCGCTCGCCGGTCCCATGAAGCAGGTCGGCAACGCCCTCGTGTCCGCCGTGGTCATCGGCGACGTCGCCGCGGTCAAGGCCGCGACCGACGCCGGCGCCCAGGCCGCCCGCACGGTCGGCGAGGTCGTCAGCGTCCAGGTCATCCCGCGGCCGCACGACGACGTCACCCTGGTGCTCCCGAAGGCCCCCGCGGCCAAGAAGTAACCCGGACCCCGCGTCCGGCTTCCGCCCATGTTTCTCGCACGCGTTATCGGCTCCGTGGTCTCGACCAAGAAGGACGAGGCCATGAAGGGCCGCAAGCTGGTCATGTTGCGCCCGATGCTCGTCGACGAGGCCAACCCGACCCAGTTCCGCGCCGGCGCGAACACCGTGGTCGCCGTCGATGCGCTCGGCGCCGGCCTCGATGAGGTCGTGCTGTTCTGCCAGGGCAGTTCCGCCCGCCAGGCCACCGGCATGAAAACCCTGCCGGTGGACGCCGTCGTCGTCGGCATCGTCGATGCCGTCGATGTCCTCAACCAGAAGATCTATCCACCGAAGAAATAGGGCGGCGCCCGCGCCGCCCTATTTCGGAATTCGTGACTCGAAATTCGGAATCCGCCGCAGCCCCATCCGGTCCTGACGCCTGAAACCCGACTAACGAATCTCGAATTCCGAATCCCGAATTTCGACTCCCGTCATGAGCACCCTGCAACTTGATGACCAGGCCCTGCGCGCCGTCGTGGAGGACGTGATGCGCAGCCTCGGCCGCTCGCCGGTCCTGTCGCCGGCGCCCGCGCCCTCGGCCCCGTCGCCGTCCGCCCCCGCCCGCGCCAGCGTCGGGCACTCCGTGAAACCCGGCCGCTTCGGCGTGTTCGAGGACGTGAACGAGGCCTGTGTCGCCGCGGCGGCGGCGTACGAGCAGCTCCGCGAGAAGGGCGTCGCCGGCCGCGCCAAGGTCGTCGAGCTGGTCAAGGAGATCGTCACCGCCAAGGCCGTCGAGTGGGGCAAGTACGAGTTCGAGGAGACGAAGATCGGCCGCCTCGAGCACAAGATCGAGAAGCTGCAGATCGTGAAGCTGGTCCCGGGCACCGAGTGGCTCCGGCCCTACAGCCTCAGCGGCGACCACGGCATCACGATGGAGGAGCGCACCCCGTTCGGCGTCATCGGCGCCGTCCTGCCGGTCACGCACTCCGTCCCGACCCTCAGCGGCAACATCATCAACATCGTCGCCGCCGGCAACGCCGTCGTCTTCAACCCGCACCCGGGCGGCGCCCGCTCCGCCGCGCTCGCGGTCCGCACCTACAACGAGGCCATCCACGCTGCGCTCGGCATCGAGAACCTCGTCTGCACCGTCCTCAAGCCGACGCTCGACTCCTTCAACGCCCTCACCAAGCACCCGGCGATCAACATTCTCCTGGTCACCGGCGGTCCCGGCGTCGTCAGCGCCGCGATGAAGTCCGGCAAGCGCGCCATCTGCGCGGGCCCGGGCAACCCGCCCGTCATCGTCGACGGCACGGGCTGCCTCAAGAAGGCCGCGCGCGACGTCATCCAGGGTGGCGCCTACGACAACAATCTCCTCTGCATCGGCGAGAAGGAGGTCTTCGTGCTCGAGAAGCACGCCGACAAGTTCATCGAGGGCCTCAAGGAGGCCGGCGCCGCGCCGCTCAACGCGGCGCAGCTCGCCCGGCTCACCGCCGCGGCGTTCACGTTCTCGAAGGACGCGGGCGGCTGCTCGCACGCCGCGGTCAACCGCGCGCTCGTCGGCGCCGACGCGTCGGTGCTCGCGCAGCACGCCGGCGCAAACGTCGCGCCGAACACGCCGCTGCTGTTCGCCGAGACCGACGTCGACCATGCGTTCGTGATCGAGGAGCAGATGATGCCGATGGTGCCGATCGTGCGCGTGAAGGACATGGACCAGGCGATCGAGTACGCCCTCAAGGCGGAGCACGGCTACAAGCACTCCGCGATCATCCACTCGCTCAACGTCGATCACATGACCCAGATGGCCCGCGCGCTCGACGCCACGGTCTTCGTGAAGAACGGCCCGTGCGTCGCCGGCCTCGGCCTCGGCGGCGAGGGCTACCTCAGCTACTCCATCG
>CAZUQB010000327.1:0-3590 GCA_964622405.1 uncultured Opitutaceae bacterium
TATAAACAAAAACGCGCCGAAGGGAAACCTTCGACGCGTGGAAGTGGGACGGGGTCCGGGCTCAGCTCTTGGCCTCGCCCTCGGCCTTCGGAGCCTCGGCCGCGGGGGCGGCTTCCTCCTTGGCGGCCTTCTTGGCCTTGGGGGCCTTCTTGCCCTTCGACTTCTTGTAGCCGACATCGTCGGCCTTCACGAACTCGATGAGGGCCAGCTCGGCGGCGTCGCCGAGGCGCTGCGCGCCCAGCTTGTAGATGCGGGTGTAGCCGCCGCTGCGGTTGGCGAACTCCTTGTGCTTCTCGTTGAAGAGGAGCGTGAGGGCCGTCTCATCGCGGACGTCGGACAGGGCCAGGCGGCGCAGGTGCAGCGCATCCTTCGCGTCCTTCTTCGCCGCGGCCTTCTTGGCCTTGGTGATGACCTTCTCGATGAAGGGACGCAGGGCCTTGGCCTTGGTCAGGGTGGTCTGGATGCGACCGTGCGTGATGAGCGCGGCGGCGAGGTTGGAGAGCATCGCGCGGCGATGCTCGACGGTGACGCCGAGGGAGGCGCGGTGTTTGTTGTGACGCATTGTGGTGTGGTTTGGGTCGGTCCCCGATCGGCAATCCGGTCGCAGCGTTGAGCGGCGCGGACGGCGCGAGGGCCGAAAATTGTGGCGAGGGACGAGGGGCGGGCCAGGTGGGCGGGACGGGGATGAACCGCGTCCCGCCGCATCCCGGGCGCGGCTCAGATGTCCTTCTTGGTGTCGAGGAGACGCTCGTCGAACTTCATGCCGAGCGACAGGCCGAGGGCCTCGAGCTTCTCCTTGATCTCGTTGAGCGACTTCTTGCCGAAGTTGCGGTACTTGAGCATCTCCTGCTCGGTCTTCATGGCGAGCTCGCCGACCGTGGTGATGTTCGCGTTGTTGAGGCAGTTGGCGGCGCGGACCGAGAGCTCGATCTCGTTGACCGACATGTTGAGGAGCTTGCGGAGCTTGTTCTGCTCCTCGCTGACCTCGGACTGCTGGCTCTCGAACTCGAAGGACTCCTCGGAGACGCGGTCGAACACGTCGAGGTGGTGCTTGAGGATCGAGGCGGACTGCTTGAGGGCGTCGTCCGGCGTGATGCGGCCGTCGGTCCAGATCTCGAGCACGAGCTTGTCGTAGTCGGTGATCTGGCCCACGCGGGTGGCCTCGACGGAGTACTTCACCAGGCGGACGGGCGAGAAGAGCGAGTCGATCGAGATGACGCCGATCGCCTGGTCCTCCTTCTTGTTGGCCTCGCCGGGATGGTAGCCGCGGCCGGTCTTGATCTCGATCTCGGCGTTGAAGGTGCGCTTCGAGTCGAGCGTGCAGATGACCTGCTCCGGGTTGATGATGGTGATGTTGGCGTCGGGCTGGATGTCGGCCGCGGTGACGGGGCCGGCCTTGTGCGCCTTGATCAGAAGGGTGACCGGCTCGCGCTTGGCGGAGACGATCAGGATCTTCTTCAGGTTGAGCACGATGTCGGTGACATCCTCGACCACATTGTCGATGGACTGGAACTCGTGGTTCACGCCCTCGATCTTGATCGAGGCGATCGCGGCGCCCTCGATGGAGCTGAGGAGGACGCGGCGGAGCGAGTTGCCGATGGTGTGACCGTAGCCGGCCTCAAAGGGCTCGGCGATGAACTTGGCGTAAGTCGGGCTGGAGCCTTCCTCGACCTTGGTGAGCTTGGAGGGGAGTTCGAACTTTCCGAGACGTTTGGGCATGGCGATGAACTCTGATTGAGCGTTGAGGTGAGAGCGGAAGGAGTTGATTAGAACCGCGAGTAGAACTCAACGATGAGCTGCTCGTTGATGTTCTGCTCCATCTCGTCACGCGTCGGCAGGCGGTTGGCGACGGCCTTGAACGCCTCGGCGTTCAGCGTGAGCCAGCCCGGGACGTTGCGGATGCGGTTTTCCTCGAGATTGCGCGTGGCGTACTGGCGGGACGCGGGCGAGTTCTTGACCTCGATCTCGTCGCCGGCCTGGACGTTGTAGCTGGGGATGTCGACCTTGCGGCCGTTGACGCGGATGTGCCCGTGGTTGACGAACTGGCGGGCGGCGGCGCGGCTCTTGGCGAGGCCCAGGAGATAGACCGCCGAGTCGAGGCGGGTCTCGAGGAGCTGCAGGAAGCGCTCGCCGGTGACGCCGCGCTCCTTCTTCGCGATCTCGAAGGTGCGGCGGAACTGGCGCTCCAGGAGGCCGTAGATGGCGCGGAGCTTCTGCTTTTCGTTCAGGCCGACAGCGTACTCGGACACCTTGCGGCGGAGCTTGGGGCCGTGCTGGCCGGCAGGATAACTGCGGCGCTCAAAGGCCTTGCCCGAGCCGAGGATGTGCGTGCCGAAACGGCGGCTGATGCGGGTGGTGGGTCCGGTGTAACGAGCCATGGAGAATTACCTTTTTGAAATGCTGGGGACTTGGGCCGGACGCTTAGACGCGACGGCGTTTGCGGGGACGGCAGCCGTTGTGCGGCACCGGCGTGACGTCGACGATCGAGGTGATCTCGAGGCCGATCGCCTGCAGCGCGCGGATCGCGGAGTCGCGGCCGAGGCCGGGACCCGAGATGCGGATGACCACGTCCTTGAGGCCGTGGGCCATGGCATTGCGGGCGGCGTCCTGCGCGACGACCTGGGCGGCGTAGGCGGTGGACTTGCGGGAACCGCGGAAGTTGCACTTGCCGGCGCTGGACCAGGCGATCACCTGGCCCTTGTGGTCGGTGATCGAGACGATGGTGTTGTTGAAGGACGCGAGGACGTTGACGAAACCGGAGGTGACGTTCTTCGAGCCCTTGGCCTTGCGGATCTTGATGGTGCCGAGCTCCTCCTTCAGGAGGTCCTCCGCGGTGGGCTGCTTGGCGACGCCGCCAACCAGCTCAACGGGCTTCTCGGGAGCCGCCGGGGCGGCCGGGGCCGGAGCCGCGCCCTCCGCCGCCGGAGCGGCGGCCTTGGCGGCCTTGGGCTTCTTTTCAGCAGGAGCCGCGGGCGCGGCGCCTTCCGCGGCCGGCGCAGCGGCCTTGGCGGGTTTCTCTTTCTTGGGAGCGGACTTTTCTTCGGCCATGGCGGTAATGGATTAGGCTCAGACTTCCTTGGCTTTCGTGACGCCAACGGTCTTGCGCGGACCCTTGCGGGTACGGGCGTTGGTGCTGGTGCGCTGGCCGCGGACCGGGAGGCCGCGACGGTGGCGGATGCCACGGTAGCAGTTGATCGCCTGCAGGCGCTTCAGGTTGGCCGCGATCTCGCGGCGCAGGTCGCCCTCGAGCACCCACTTGCGCTCGGTGATGATGTGCAGGATCTTGTTCAGCTGCTCCTCGGTCAGGTCCTGCGCCCGCATTTCGGGGCTCAGGCCGGCTTCTTTGACGAGGAGATCGGCCCGCGTGGGTCCGATGCCGTTGATGTAACGGAGCGAGTACGCGACTTTCTTCTTCGCGGGAATTTCAACACCGAGGAGACGTGGCATGTTGGATGGAGTTTAAAGGTTGGTTGGAAAGGGAGGAAAAGCGGGAGTGAATCTTAGGCCGGGCGGGCACGCGGGATCGTCAGGACCTCGGGACCGCGCTCGGTCGTGAGCACCGTATGCTCAAAATGGGCGGAGGGCGAACC
>CAZUQB010000328.1:0-3580 GCA_964622405.1 uncultured Opitutaceae bacterium
TGCCACTCGGGCTCCTGGGGCGTGCCCCGGAGGATCGCCACCTCGGGGAAGTGCGACAGCCAACCCGTCTCCTCCAGCACGGCAAGGCCGCGCGACGGCTTGACGGACTTGACCGCCCATTTGTCCCATTCGCCCCAGACGCGCTCGACCGGCAACTCGGCGAAGGTACCCGCCATGGTGCGACAGAGAGCGGCTGTCTCGGAGGCCAGGGCAAAGTTGAACCGCGCGGCCAGCTGGAACGCGCGCAACACCCGCAACGGATCCTCGCCGAAGGCCTCGCTGGTGTGCCGGAGCACCCGGGCCTCCAGGTCGGCCCGGCCGCCATGCGGGTCGATGAGCGCCCCGGTGAACGGGTCGTAGGCGATCGCATTGACCGTGAAGTCCCGCCGCGCGGCCGCCTCGGCGTCGCTCAGCGTGGGATCGGGCGCGACGGCGAAGCCGCGGTGGCCGGCGCCGGTCTTCGACTCGCGGCGCGGCAGGCTGAAGTCGTACTCGGCGCCCGCGGCGTTGCGGACCTTGATCACGCCGAAGCTGCGGCCCACCACGTCCGTCGCCCCGAACGGGGCCAGCGCCCGGTGAAGCGTCTCGAAGTCGACGCCGGCCACCTCGATGTCGAAGTCCTTTGCCGTCAGCCCGAGCAGCCAGTCGCGCACGCCGCCGCCCACCAGGCGCGGCCGGCCGACCCGGCGTACCGCGTCGAGCAGCGCGCGGAGGTCCGCGGGGATGGGCAGCGGCTGGGCCGGGGTCATGGGCGGGAAAATGCGTTCCGGAGGCTCTACTCCTTGGCGATCGCCGCGACACCGACGAGGACCCAGCCAAGCATGAAGGCCACGCCGCCAAGCGGGGTGATGGGCCCGAGCCAGTTCGGGCCGCCAAGGGCCAGGGCATACAGGGACCCGGAGAACAGAACGACCCCGACGGACCAGCAGGCCGCAGCCCGGCCGATCCATTTGGCCCCCGCGCCGGCCGCCGAGCGCAGCCAGGCGGCCGCCCCGAGCAGGGCCGCGGCGTGCAGCAACTGGTAGCGGGCGGCGGTTTCCCAGGCGTTGAGCATCCCGCGCTCGAGCAGGACGGCCTTCAGGCCATGGGCGCCAAAGGCGCCGAGGGCGACACCGGTGGCACCAAGGGCGGCGGCGGCGAGGAGGGTGGAGCGGTGGGTCATGGCGGGAGTTGAGAGTTGAATGGGAAAAGTTGAAAGCCCCGATGCGGCGCGGCCAGGGTCCGATCGAGCCTTCGGCGGGCTCGTTCGGCTTTCAACTTTCAACCGCCGGACGCCCGTTTCCGGGCAGGGTAATCCGGCCACGCATCTCCTTGATCCCACGGGGAGAAGCGTGGATCGAAAACGAGGGTTGACACATCTCGGTTAAACCCTAGCTCTTGGCCTCTTTTCCCATGAAAACCTTCCTCGCCAAAAAGGAGACGGTGCAGCCCAAGTGGCATCTGATTGATGCCGAGGGCGTCGTGCTCGGCCGTCTCGCGGTGAAATGCGCCAACATCATCCGTGGCCGTCACCAGCCCACCTACACGCCGACCGTCGACACCGGCGACCACGTCGTGATCATTAATGCCGAGAAGGTCGTCCTCACCGGCAAGAAGGAGGAAAAGAACGAGTACATGTTCTTCTCGGGCTTCGTCGGCGGCGAGAGCTACCGCAAGCTGTCCCTCATGCGCGAGCGTCACCCGGAGTTCATCATCGAGCACGCGGTCAAGGGCATGCTCCCGAAGAACCGCATCGCGGCCAAGATGCTCACCAAGCTGCACGTCTTCGCCGGCGCGAAGCACACGCACGAGGCGCAGAACCCCGTCAAGATTTCCGTCTAATCCCTGTCCATGAGCACCGCCACCAACGTTTTCCTCGGCACCGGCCGCCGCAAGACCTCGACCGCCCGCGTCCGCCTCACCGAAGGCACCGGCAAGCTGACCGTCAATGGTCGCGAGTTCGACCGCTACTTCTCGCACGAGAATTTCTCGAAGCAGGCGTACGCCCCGCTCCTGACGGTGGACCTGCGCGAGAAGATGGACGTGACGGTCAATGTCGCCGGTGGCGGCGTGGCCGGCCAGGCCGGCGCGGTGGCGCACGGCATCGCCCGCGCCCTCCAGAAGTTCAATCCCGAGCTCCGCGCGGCCCTGAAGAAGGCCGGTCACATCACCCGTGACCCGCGGGAGAAGGAGCGCAAGAAGCCCGGCCAGCCGGGCGCCCGCAAGCGCTTCCAGTTCTCGAAGCGCTGAGCCAGGTTCCCTGGTTCCCTTTCAGCCGCCGACGCCCCCGGGCTCGGCGGCTTTTTTTCGGCCCAAAAAATCTTTTGTCATACTGGCCGGTTGGCCCGGTGCTTGCTAAATGAGGGGTGGTGGGCTCCCGCCAGGGAGGCCGCCGACCAACCAAACCATGAACAAGAAAATCACGCTAGTCGTCCTCAGCGCCGCGCTTTGCCTCGGCACGATCCCTGCCCGCAGTCAGACCGCGCCCGCTCCGGCCCCGGAGGCCGCCCCCAGCTATTCCTGGGTGTTCACCCCCGCCTTCGCGTCGCAGTACATGTTCCGCGGCGCCCGGCTCGGCGGCCCGTCCTTCCAGCCGACCATCGAGCTCGATTCCGGCAATTTCGCCGTCGGCGTCTGGGCCAACTATCCGATGAAGGACAAGGTGCCCGGCCAGTCGGACCCGGAGTATGATGTCTACGGTTCCTACACCGCCACGGTGAACGACTCCCTGTCGATCGTGCCCGCCTTCACGTGGTACAACTACCCGAACGCCGACAAGTCCATCGGCTTCTACAAGGCGACCTTTGAGCCCAGCCTGGCGCTCAATTACACCGTCTCCGGCATCAAGCTCACGCCGAAGTTCTACTACGACATGGTGCTGAAGGGCCCCACCTACGAGCTCACCGCCACCGCCGCGGTGCCGCTCAAGGACGCCGGCACGGAGCTCGATTTCACCGCGACGCTCGGCACGTTCAAGTGGACCGACGCGTTCGAGAATTCCGACCCGTCGTACAAGAACTACGGCAACTACTGGCTCGTCGGCGTCGCCACGCCGTTCCAGGTCACGAAAAATGGCAAGCTCACCCTCGGGCTGGCCTACACCAAGGGCTCGGACAATTTCATCAAGCAGGGCAGCTTCCCGAAATTCGAGAACACCGCGGCCGTCGGTCGCGGCGTCGTGACGATCAGCTACGCCATCACGTTCTAACCCGTTTCGTTTGTAGTTTCCCCTGCCCGCGCCGGTCACGGCGCGGGCTTTTTGTTGCGGGGCGGTCCGGGCCCGCCGGCCGAAAATCATACTGGATAATCGCGGCTTCGTGCCCGAAGGTGGAGACATGAAAGTCGGCATTGTCGGTGCGTCCGGTTATTCGGGCGAAGTCCTCGTCAAGCTCCTCCTCGGCCATCCGCACGTCACGCTCGCGGCGGTCACCTCGCGCTCGCTCGCGGGGAAGCCGCTCGTGTCCGTCATGCCGGCCATGCGCGGGATCGATCGCGGGCTGAAGTTCATCGACTCCGACCCCGCGGCGCTCGGCGCCTCCGACATCGCCTTGTTCTTTCTCGCGCTGCCGCATGGCGCCGCCGCGACCTACGCCAAGGCGCT
>CAZUQB010000329.1:0-3579 GCA_964622405.1 uncultured Opitutaceae bacterium
CTAAGCTCCATCCTCATCGTCGCCCTCCGCGCCCTGCGCCGCAACAAGCTGCGCTCCATGCTGACCGCCCTCGGCATCATCATCGGCGTCGGCGCGGTCATCGCGATGGTCAGCATCGGCAACGGCGCCAAAACCCAGGTCGAGGCGCAGGTCGCCAGCCTCGGCCAGAATGTCATCACGGTGTTCTCCGGCAGCTTCACCGGCGGCGCCATGCGCGGCGGCTGGGGCAGCGCCCCGACCCTCACCCTCGATGACGCCAACGCGATCTCGCGCGAGGTTGCCGGCGTCGCCGGGGTCAGTCCCGAGGTCCGCTCGCGCGACCAGGTCCTCGCCAACGGGCTCAACTGGAACACCCAGATCATCGGCGAGGGCCCCGACTTCGTCACGATCCGCACCTGGCCCGTCGCCCGCGGCGCCATGTTCACCGACCAGGATGTCCGCAGCGTCGCAAAGGTCGCGGTGATCGGCCAGACCATCGTCGACCAGCTCTTCCCCGGCGAGGATCCCGTCGGCCAGACGATCCGGATCCGCAACATCCCCTTCAAGATCGTCGGCGTGCTCGCGCCCAAGGGCTTCAATCTCTTCGGCCAGGACCAGGACGATACCGTGATCGTCCCGTACTCGAGCCACATGAAGCGGCTCTCGAAGCGCACCAACATCGCCTCGATCCTCGTCCAGGCCGCGAGCGCCGACGTGATCGCGAAGGTCCAGCAGGACATCACCGACGCGCTGATGCAGCGGCGCCAGGGCAAGGACCAGGACTTCACCGTCCGCAACCAGGTCGAGCTCGCGCAGACCGCCACCGCCACCTCGAAGACAATGACGCTCCTGCTCGCCGCGATCGCCGGCGTCTCCCTGATCGTCGGCGGCATCGGCATCATGAACATCATGCTGGTGAGCGTGACCGAGCGCACCCGCGAGATCGGCATCCGCCTCGCGGTCGGCGCCCACGGCCGCGACGTGCTGCTCCAGTTCCTGATCGAGTCGGTGGTGCTCAGCTCGCTGGGCGGCATCCTCGGCATCCTCCTCGGCATCGGCGCGTCGGAATTCGTGTCGGCGATCAACGGCTGGCCGGTGCTCGTCTCGACCCCCGCGGTCGTCGTGGCCTTCGTCTTCAGCGCCGCCGTCGGCGTCTTCTTCGGCTTCTACCCCGCCCGCAAGGCCGCCCAGCTCGATCCCATCGACGCCCTGCGGTACGAATAGGTCCGGCGGCAAACGCTCCGCGTTCGTCGCTCCGCGCTCGACGTCCACGGCGGCTTGCTCCATGTCCGCTCCAACCCGGCCGGAGCCCGAGCGTTTCACGGTCGGCGTTGATCGTTTCCTTCCGCGTCCCCCGCCCGCGCCCTCATGTTCCGTCTCGCCCTGGCCCTTTCCCTGGCGGCCTCCGCCGTCGCCGCGCCCGCGCGGATGGAGCTGCGCCAGGCCGCCGCCGCCGCGCGGGCCCGGGGCGACCAGGCAGCGGAGTTGGCCGCCTGCGAGGCGGCAGTTGCCCTGCGCCCGGACGCCCCGCGTGACCTCCTGAACCTGGCCGCCGCCCAGACGCGCGCTGGGCGGCTCGATCCCGCCCTAGCCACGCTGCGCCGGCTGGCCGATCTCCAGCTTCGCCTGCCGCTCGAGCGCATGGACGACCTGGCCCCGCTTCGCGGCCGGCCCGAATTCGAGGCGATCCGCGCCGCGCTCGCGGCCGCGGCCCGGCCCGTCGGGTCCGCGTCCGTCGTCGCCGAGCTCCCGGCCATGGATTCCATCATCGAGGGCCTCGCTTACCGGGCCGCCACGCACGAGTGGTTCTTCGGCGATGTCCGGCAACGCTGCGTGTGGCGCCGCGACCGCACCGGTCACATTACCCGATTCAGCCCGCCGGAACTGGACCTGCTCGGCGTGTTCAATGTCACGCTCGACGAGTCCCGGGGCCTCCTCTGGCTATCCACCTCCGCCCTGCCGGAGATCGCGGGCTACCGCCCGGACCTGAAGGGCCGCGGCGGTCTGCGGGCCCTGGATCTCGTCTCGGGAGCGGAACGCCGGCGGGTCGAACTCGAGCCCGACGGACAGGATCACTGCCTCGGCGATCTCCTGGTGACGCCGGATGGCACGCTGTACGCTACCGACAGCGTTGCGCCCGTGATCTGGCGGCTCCTCCCGGGCGGCACCCGGCTCGAGCGCTGGGTCGAGTCGCCGGAGTTTTCGTCGCTCCAGGGGCTGGCGTTGGTGGACGGCGGCCGGGTAATGATCGTCTCCGACTATTCCAACGGCCTCTGGCGCGTCGACGTGGCGACCCGAACCGCCGTGCTGCTCCCGCCGACGCCTCACGCCACGCTGGTCGGGCTCGACGGTTTGGTGGCCGAGGGGGAACACGTGGTAGCCGTCCAAAACGGCATCGAGCCCCAGCGGGTGGTCCGGGTGGGTTTCAACCAGAACTTCACCCGCGTCACCGCCTGCGAGCCGCTCGCCGCCGCCCTGCCCCGGTTTGAAGACCTCACGCTGGCCACGCAAGCGGAGGGACGGATCCACGTAATCGCCCAGAGCGGCTGGGCCGGCTTCGAGTCACGCGACGCCCATCCGGCCCCGCATGCCGCGCTGGTGTTCCGGCTCGGCCCGCCTCAGGAACATTAGCCGTCCGGGGCAGTCGCAAGCGGGCAACCCTCCAAGTCAGCCCGGTCGCCCTCGCCGATTCTGCTTTCACCCGGGGGCCTTCTCGGGTTTCCCAGACCTCATGCCCTCCCGTCTTCCCCCCGTCGTGATGCTGGGCCTGCTCGTGTCCACGCTGCAGGCGGCGCCGAATTTCGAACAGGCGGTCGGCCTTTTCCAGGCCAAGAAATATCCCGAGGCGCACGCCGCGTTCGAGGACATTGCGACCGCGGAGACCCAGAACGCCGAGGCCCGATTCTATCTCGGCGTGCTCGCCGGCCGCCGGGGTGACAACCCCGAGGCGATCCGTCGCCTCGAGGAGGCCGTGGCGCTGAACCCGCAGGTGTCGAAGTACTACCTCGAGCTCGGGGGCGCCTACGGCAATGCCGCGGCCAAGGCCGGCCTTTTCTCCAAGCTCGAGTTCGCGAAAAAGTGCCAGAACGCGCTCGAGACCGCGGTGAGGATCGACCCGAACAGCCTTGAGGCCCGGAACGGCCTGGTCTCGTTCTACCGCTCCGCGCCGACCTTTGCCGGCGGCGGCATGAGCAAGGCCTACGAGCAGGCCGAGGAGATCCGGAAGCGCGACGCCCTCATGGGGGCGAGCGTGATCGGCCAGCTGTACCTTTCGGAGAAGAAGATCGACCAGGCGTTCTCGCTCTACGAGGAGACGCTGCGGGGACATCCGGACTCGTACACGCTGCTCTACGCCATCGGTCGCGCCGCCGCGCAGACGGGGCAGCACCTCGACCGCGGCGAGCAGACGCTCCGCCGCTGCCTTGAGCTCACGCCCGGCAAGAACGACCCGGGCTATGCCCCCGTGCACTGGCGGCTCGGCAACATCGCCGAGAAGCGCGGCCAGCCCGCCGCCGCCCGCGCCGCCTATGAAGCCGCGCTGAAGGCCGACCCCGGTTTCACGCAGGCCAAGGACTCGCTCGCGAAGCTGAAGTGACCGGC
>CAZUQB010000330.1:0-3568 GCA_964622405.1 uncultured Opitutaceae bacterium
TTCGTGCTGGGCCGGCCGCGGCTGCTGGTCGAATTGCCGATTGCGCCGACCGCCCGGATTGACCGGGGCTCGTTCAGCGTCCGGGTGGCTGAGGTGAAGAAGTACAAGACGCCGTTCAAGCTGGGCGGCGTACCCGCGGAGTTTGAGGGGTTCCACGCCGCGTTGGTGGAAACCCAGTATGTCGGACCGCTGCTCGATGCATGGCGGACGATGCTTCACGTGGAGACGGACGCCCTCGAGCCTGAGGTGTGGCTCTTCACCCGCGATCGGGGCGATATCAGCTGGGGCTGGCCGATCAGACGCGCCGTCTCGCTGGCCTACATCGAGGGAGTCCAGATCTCCTGGCAGACCGCCACGATGACGGAGCCCCGCGTCATCCGCAACGGACGCTGGACGGCGCTTCGATCCGACTGGATGCAGCACGTCACGCTGGCGTTTGTCACCTACGATCAAGTGGGCCGATTCCGCCGCACGGTCAAGTTGGGCGAAGTCTCCGAGTCGAAGTAACCCGTGGAGACGGCCGGCCTGGGGCAACCAGGCACGCGTTAAGCCGCCAGGCCGCCCGGAACCGCCGACCTAGTTTGGCGTTTGCCAGTTTGGCCCTTTGGACTTTTTCCGTCCTACGGCACTTCGTACACTTCCACGAGCGCGACACCCGTCGTGCCGCCGACCCCAGATACCTTGGCCGAGTAGACTCCCGGCGGGAGGGTGACGAGGATGGCGGCGTCCTTGCCGGAACTGGCGGTCAGGGCGAAGGCGCCGACGGCGCTGGCGGCGGCGGCGATGGCGCTGTCGTTGCCCCAGTTGTCGTTGCTGGTGACCACGGAGGTCACGCCGCTGACGGTCTTGCTCAGCTCGACCTGCGGGTCGGCGAGCGTGGCGGAGACGCCGTAGCTGGCGAGGGTGGGGCCGACGCCGCGGATGAGCACGCGGCACGACGTGGAGCCGTCGATCACGAAGCCGGCGATCAGGACGCCGTCGCCGGTGCCGACCTGGGCGCGGGCGGAGACGTTGACGAGCCGCGGGGTGGCGGTGGTGAACGCGAGCCCCGAGGCGTCGTAGATCTCGGCAAGGGCGATGCCGGTGGTGTTGTTCACGCCGGTGACCTTCACGGAGTACGGTCCGCCGGCGAGCGACGTGTAGAGCGCGGCGTCCAGGCTGGTGGTGCTGGGCAGGGCGAAGGCGCCGACGGCGTTGGCGACCGAAATGACCTGCGCGTTGCCGCCCCAGTTGTCGTTGCTCGTGATCGGCGTCGTTGAGCCCTGGGGCAGGACCTCGATGGTGGGGTCGGCGAGGGTGCCGGTGACGCCATAGGTGGCGAGGGTGGGGCCGATGCCGCGGATGAGCAGCGGCTTGGTGCCGCTGGTGCCGCTGCCGCCGACGACAAACCCGACGATGAGCGTGTTGTCGCCGGTGCCGGCGCCGGTGCGGACGGAGAGATTGATGAGGTGGCCGGGCGTGGGCACGACGGCGAGCACGCTGACGCTGACGGACGCGCTCGTGGCCGTGGGCCCGGCGCTGCTCGTGACCTTCACGGAGTAGGAGCCGGAGTCGGACGTCTGCGCGTTGGCCTTGGTGTACGTGGCGCCGGTGGCGCCGGCGATGATGGCCCCGTCCTTGTACCACTGGTAGGTCAACGTGCCCGGGCCGGTGGCGCCCACGCTCAGCGAAATCGAGGAACCGATGGCGATGGTCTGAGCCTGGGGCGCGGTCGTGATCGTGACGAAGTTGGAGGTGTACTGTCCGTCGTGACGCTGGCTGTGGAGGAACACCGGCCAGGCCGAGCTGGCCGGCGCGGTGTCCGCGACGGGATCCAGGCTGAAGGCGTACACGAGCCCGTCGGCGCCGCCGACAATCAGCTGGCCGTTGGCGATCATCGGCGAGGAGCGCAGCAGCGTGCCGGTGGCGTAGGTCGTGACCAGCGAACCCGACGGACTGATCGCGTAGATGTAGCCGTCGTAGTCGGGCATGTAGACCGTGCCGTTGGCGGCGACGACCGGCGCGGCGGCGCGCACCTCGTCACCCATGGTGTAGGCCCATTTCTCACTCGCGCTGGTGCCGTTGTCGGTCAGGGCGTGGAGCTTGTGGTCGTAGGCGCCGAAGTAGATCGTGCCGTCGGGCGCGAGGACGGGCGAGGACGTGATGGCGCTGCCGGCGATGTTCCAGACCCACTTCTGGGTGCCGTCGGCCTTGAGCGCGTAGAAGTAGCCGTTGAGCGTGCCGAAGTAGATGGTGCCGTCGTTCGCGATGGCGGGGGACGTGTAGACGTCGCCGTTCGCCGTGAATTTCCACTTCTGGGTGCCCGTGGTCGGATTCACCGCGTAGAAATTGCCGCCCGTGGCGCCGACGTAGACGGTGCCGTCCGCGGCGATGCCGGGCGAGGCGTAGGTGCTGCCGGCGAGCGCGAAGGTCCACTTCTGGCTGCCGCCGGAGGTCAGGGCGTACAGCGTGGTGTCGTCGCGGAAATATACGGTGCCGTCCGTGGCGATCACTGGCGAGGCAAGCACCGCGGTGGTGGCGTTGAACGACCACTTGAAGGCGCCGGTGGCGCCGTTGAGCGCGTAGAGTTTCTTGCTGCCCGACCCGATGTAGACCGTGCCGTCGCTGGCGACCGCCGGGGACGAGAGGTCGATCGGCTGGCCGGTGGCGTAGCTCCACTTCTTGGTGCCGTTCGGATTGAGGGCGTAGACCCGGTCCTCCGGGTAGTTGCTGTTGTCGAGCGCGTCATCGGTCAGGGTCGTGCCCGCGCCGACATAGATCGTGCCGTCGGCGCCGACGGCCGGGGAGGAGATCACGCCGCCGTACGCGGCGAACTGCCAGGCGGCATCGGTCAGCGCCAGCGTGAAGTCGCCGCCCGTCGGGCTCACGTTGGTGGTGTCGACCTGGAAATAGTAGGTGCTGCCGGCCGTGGCGCTGAACCGCACCAGGCTCGCGCTGTTCACGGCGCCGTTGTAGGTGCCCGACAGGATCTGGTCGGCCGCGTCGTCGTTGTAGGCGACCTTGGTGAGGCTGCCGACCGCGGAGCCGGTGTAGACGCCGAGCAGCATATCGGAGAGGTCGCTGTAGAGGTAGAGGCCGAACGTGCCGCTCGACGGCGCGACCCACTTGTACCAGATGGTGTGGCCGGCGCCGTAGGAGACGGCGAGCGACTCGCCGGACTCGGTGGAGGCGTTGAGCGTGGTGGCGCTGACGCGGAACGTCCGGCCCGTGACCGTCTGCGCGTTGGCAAAGTCGTCGTTGGGCGGCACGACGCCGATCGAGAAGACCGTGAGCCCGGGACTGCCGCTCTTGGTGCCGACGGCGATCTGGTAGGTGGCGCCGGCGGTGACGGCGAGGGTGACCTTGGTCTCGCCGCCGCTGTTGTCCTTCAGCTTGGTCAGCCCGCCGAGCGCGGTGCCGGAGTAGATGGCGAAACCGGCGGTGTAGGCGGTGCCGGCGGTGTTGAAGGTGACATTGGCCGAGGCCGGGGCGGTCCAGGTCCACCACAGCGTGTTCTGCGCGGGGCTGCCGGCGAGGGCGGGCTCGCCGCCCTCGGCGGTGGCGCCGACGTTGTTCGTGCGGATGTGGA
>CAZUQB010000331.1:0-3566 GCA_964622405.1 uncultured Opitutaceae bacterium
CAACGGCGGCCAGCTCGTGTTCGACGACCAGTACCTCTCGTCCGGCGGCCAGATCCACGAACTCACGGTCGGGCATGACCGCATGCTCGGCGATCTGCGGCCGATGGTCTACGCGCACCTCGGGCTGGGCCGCGCCTCACTCTGCTGCCACCCGTACGACATCTGCACCGCACTCATCCTGACCGAAGCCGGCGGAGTGGTGGAGACGCCCGACGGAAAGCCCCTGCGCGCGCCGCTGGACACCACCACGCCGGTCGCCTGGATGGGCTATGCGAATCCCGCCCTCGCCCGCCGGGTCCGTCCCATCCTCCGCCGCCTGCTCCGGCGGCACCTTGTGCAGGCCGGACCCTCAAGCCCATCTCCACGATCCGGTTTCACCGCGAAGATCGCGAAAACCGCCAAGACCAGAAGAGGCCTTGGTCTTCGTGCGCTTCGTGACCATCGTGGCTGACCCGGCGCTCCGAGCCGTCCCCGGACCCGCGGCCGTGTCACCCAATACGTGACACGGCCCGCCACTTTCCTCTAGCGGCCCGGGGCTGCTCTCGCGTAGGTTTGGGGCGCCATGACCCCCACGTTTACCCTCGGTCTGGATTACGGCACCAATTCCGTCCGCTGTCTGATCGTGCGGACCGGCGACGGCAAGGAGTTCGGCTCCTGCGTGGTCAATTACCCCAGCGGCCAGCAGGGTGTGCTGCTCGACCCGAAGGACCACCACCTTGCCCGGCAGCATCCGGGCGACTACCTGGTCGGCCTGGAGCGAAGCGTTCGCGGCGCGCTCGCGCAGGCCAAGAAGCAGCGCGGCTTCAGCGTGGCGCGCGTGATCGGGCTCGGCGTCGACACCACGGGCTCGAGCCCGCTGCCGGTCGACCTGAACAACGTGCCGCTCGCGATGTCGCGCGAATGGAGGAAGAATCTCCACGCCCAATGCTGGCTGTGGAAGGACCACACCGGCTGGCGCGAGGCCGCGAAGATCACCGCGCTCGCCGCGCAGCACCGGCCCCAGTACATCGCCAAGTGCGGCAACACCTATTCCTCCGAGTGGTTCTGGTCGAAGATCTGGCACTGCCTGAATGTCGCGCCGCAGGTCTTCGACGCGGCGTATTCCTGGGTCGAGCTGGCCGACTGGGTTCCCTCGGTTCTCGCCGGCGTCACCGACCCTGGCAAGATCCAGCGCGGCGTCTGCATGGCGGGACACAAGGCGCTGTATTGCGACGAGTGGGGCGGGTTGCCCGACAAGGAATTCCTGGCGCTGCTCGATCCGAAGCTCGCTGCGTTGCGGGACCGGCTCTACGAGCGCGCGCACGACGCGACCGCCCTGGCGGGCCGGTTGAGCGAGGTCTGGGCCGCGCGTCTCGGGCTCCCGGCTGGCATCCCGATCGCGATCGGCGAGATGGACGTCCATTACGGCGCCATCGGCAGCGGCGTCCGCGAGGGCACGCTGGTCAAGGTCATCGGCACCTCGACCTGCGACTGCGGCGTGGTCTCCGCCGCCAAGACGGTGCCCGACATCCCGGGCATCTGCGGCATCGTGAAAGGGGCGATCCTGCCCGGCTACTACGGCCTCGAGGCCGGCCAGTCCGCGGTCGGCGACATCTTCAAGTGGTGGGTCGAGGTCGTCTGCCAGGGCGACGATCGTCGTCACGGGCTCCTCACCGCGCAGGCCGCGAAACTGCGGCCGGGCGCGAGCGGGCTCGTGGCGCTCGACTGGAACAACGGCAACCGGACGATCCTCGTCGACCCGACGCTGTCGGGTCTCCTCCTCGGCCAGACGCTGCACACCACGCAGGCCGAAATCTACCGGGCCCTGATCGAAGCGACGGCGTTTGGCGCGCGGGCGATCATCGAGCGCTTCAAGGAATTCGGCGTGCCGATCGACCGGGTGGTCTGCGCCGGCGGCATCGCCGAGAAGAACCCGCTCCTCATGCAGATTTACGCCGACGTTACCGGCTGCACGATGCTCGTCGCGGGCTCCTCCCAGGCCTGCGCCCTCGGCGCGGCCGTGGGCGCGGCGGTGGTGGCCGGGGTTTATCCCGACTTCCCGTCGGCCCAGACGAAGATGACCTCGCTGAAGAAGATCTCGTACCGCCCGAAGGCGGCGAACCAGCGGGTGTACCACGAGCTCTACGGGGTCTACCGCCAGCTCCACGACGCGCTCGGCGGACTGAACAAGGCCGCCGACCTCTCGGCCGTCATGAAACAGCTCCTCGCCATCAAGGAGGCCGCCCGCGCCTGAACGCTCGGCGTTCCCTTTCCTCTCCCAGCTCCGATTCTCCCTTCTGCCATGAAGCATCTCGCCTCGCCCGAAATCTGGTTCGTCTGCGGCTCGCAGCACCTCTACGGCCCCGGCCCGCTCCAGCAGGTCGCCGCCAACGCGCAGTCGGTCGTCGACGCGCTGGCCGCCTCAAAGCGGCTGCCGCTCAAGACCGTCTTCAAGGCGCTGCTCACCACGCCCGACGAGATCACGAACGTCATGCTTGCGGCGAATGGCGACGCGAACTGCGCCGGACTCATCCTCTGGATGCACACGTTCTCGCCGTCGAAGATGTGGATCCGCGGGCTCAATGTCGTGCGCAAGCCGTTCCTGCACCTGCACACGCAGTTCAACCGGGACCTGCCGTGGGGCACGATTGACATGGATTTCATGAACCTCAACCAGGCGGCGCACGGCGACCGCGAGGCCGGGTTCATCCACACGCGCATGCGCCTCGGCCGGAAGGTGGTCGTTGGCCACTGGAGCGACACCGAGGTCCAGGACCGCATCGGCGCCTGGATGCGCGCCGCGCGGGCGTGGCATGACTGGCAGGGCGCGCGGTTCGTCCGCTTTGGCGACAACATGCGCCAGGTCGCGGTCACGGAGGGCGACAAGGTTTCCGCCGAGATGAAGCTCGGCTTCGCCGTCAACGGCTACGGGGTCGGCGACCTCGTCGCCCGGGTGAACGCCGTGAAGGAGTCGTCCATCACCGCGCTCTGCGCCGATTATGCCCACGCCTACGGGATCGTCCCGGCGCTGCGGAAGGGCGGGGCGCGGCACGACGAGCTGCGCTACAGCGCGCGGCTGGAGCTGGCCCTCACGGCCTTCCTCGAGGAAGCCGGCGCGAAGGGGTTCACGGACACCTTCGAGGACCTGCACGGCCTGCGGCAGCTGCCGGGCATGTCCACCCAGCGGATCATGGCGGCCGGCTACGGCTTCGGCGGCGAGGGCGACTGGAAGACATCGGCCCTCGTCCGCGCGATGAAGGTGATGGGCGCCGGTCTCCCGGGCGGCACGTCGTTCATGGAGGACTACACCTACCATCTCGACCCTCGGCGGCACCAGGTCCTCGGCGCGCACATGCTCGAGATCTGCCCGTCGATCGCCGCGGGCCGACCGTCCGTCGAGATCCATCCGCTCGGCATCGGCGGCAAGGAGGATCCGGTGCGGCTCGTGTTCGATGCCCCCGCCGGCCCGGCGCTCAACGCGTCGCTGGTCGACCTCGGCAACCGTTTCCGCCTCGTGGTCAACACGGTCACGGCCGTGAAGCCGCCCAAGCTCCCCAAGCTGCCCGTGGCCCGGGCCGTCTGGGAAT
>CAZUQB010000332.1:0-3562 GCA_964622405.1 uncultured Opitutaceae bacterium
GGCGGCGACCGTGACGATGTTGTCGAGGTCGTAGCCGGCCGGGTAGGCCGCGCCGGTGTCGACGTTGGCGGTGTCGTTGCCGGCGGACGCGACGAAGATCACGCCGGCGTCGCGCGCCGCCTTGATGGCGTCATACTCGGCCGTGGAGTAGGAGTCGCTGCCAAAGGAGGCGTTGATGACCTTGGCGCCGTTGGCGACCGCGTAGTTGACGCACGCGATGCCGTCGGAGTTCGAGCCGCTGCCGGAGGTCCCGTGCAGGAAGCGGCACTCCATCAGCTTGACGCTCCAGGCGATGCCGCTGATGCCGGTGCTGTTGTTGCCGGCCGCGCCGATGATGCCCGAGACGTGCGAGCCGTGGCCGACCTCGGTGTCGTTCGGGTTCGTGTCGGTCTGGGTGCCATTGCCGCTGACGTACGAGACGCCGTGCTGGCCGCCGCCGCCGGACCAGAGATTGGGCGCCAGGTCCTCGTGGGCGAGGAGGGCGCCGCTGTCCACGACGGCGACGATGATGTTGGACGCGCTGTTGGCGACGGTGGTGGAACTCCACGCCGTGAGCGCGCCGATGTCGGCGCCGGCGGTGCCGCCGCCCGGTCCGTTCGTGCCGGTGTTGTTGAGGGACCACTGCGCCGACGGGAAATACGGGTCGTTGGGCTGCACGTGCCCGTGGACGATGTGATCGGGCTCGACGTACTCGTAGCGTCCCGTGGCACGGAGCCGCTGCATGGCCTGCGTCACGGTCTCGCCGCTCCCGACCTCGAGCACGCGGAGATCGCCGATCCGGTCGAATTTCTGGCGAAGCCGCCGGCCCTCGGCCGCCTCGGCGGCGTCGACGGTGCCGCGCTGGCTGGCGCGCGGCTTGGCGAGGACCACCGTGTCACGGTAGCCCTGCGCGAGTTCCTTCGCGGTGAACGCGGCGGAATCGGGGGCGGCGCCGGCCGGCAGCCCGAGCAGCGCGAGCAGACCGGCAAGACGGAGCAGAAGTGGTTTCACGGTGGTGATTCGGCTGGCAGGGTTTATTGACCGGGGTGGGTCGGGAATGTGCGGCGAAAATCGGCGCGGAGAGTGTCCGGCGGCGACAGCGGGGTGGCAAGCGCCCGGTGCAGTTCTTGGACGGGGACGATCGGGGTCAGTGGAACGGCGCGCCCGACGGACCGGAGCCCGGCGGCCGGCTGGCCCGAATTGACCGTGCGCGGTCGAGGTCCGCCAGCAGGCCGAAGGCCGGTCGTGGCAGGGCCGCCATGGTGGCCTCGGCGGTGAGCAGGCGGTCGGAGGCCGCCTTCTCGTTGATCCACTCCAGGGCCTTCCGCCGCTCGGCGAAGATCCGACAGGAGGCCAGCTGCAGGGTGTCGAGAAACCGGCGGAAGTTCGCCGTGCCCAGCGGCTGGAACATGAGGACGGCCCAGCGACGGGGGGCGGCCGCCATGCCTTCCGGCAACCCGATTCGCCGGACTCCCTCCTCGGTGACGTCAAACCGGTCGACCGTGGAGTAGTCGCCGAACAGGCGGACCGACTCGCCGAAATGCGGGTCAGTCAGCAACTGCCGCAGTCCGCCCGCGACCTCGGAATCCGTCAAAATGCCGGTGGCCGTCGTGATGAGGACGTCGCTGGTGGCATCGTACCGGTAGGTCCAGGGCATGGGGGAAAATCCGGGTATTGCCCCGTTTCTCTCCCTATTTTTCCGGCAGCGCGAATGGGCCGACTACCGGAATTCCGGTAGGAACCGTCCTAGGGATTTTCACCAGACTCGTGGCCGCAAAGAGGCGCAAGAAACGCAAGAAATTGCCGCCGCAGTCATATCCCGGAGGATAATTTTGGACGGAGACGTATGATACTGCCGCAGACGCGGCCATGTTCGGATCGGTCTGCGCTTCTTGCGCGTCCTTGCGGCTATACTCCTAGTGAGACTGCTCTAGTCGGCGCGGTCGAGCCAGGTCCGCAGGTCGGCGTCCTCGAGCACGTTGAACCCGAACTGGTAGTCCGGCGCGAGGAGCCGCGCATAGTCGGGCTCGAGAAACCGGCGGCAGTGGAGGATCACCCGCGCGCGCTGGCCGGGCGCGCGCACGAGGCGGCCGAGCGCCTGGTTGACCTTGGTCATGCCCGGGCCCTGGTAGACGCGGCGGAACGCCTCGGCCCGGCCGAGGCCGGCCAGCTCGGCCAGCCGCGCCCGCTGCACCGGGTTCACCTCGGGCAGCGCGGGTCCCACCACCATGGCGTGGCCCACCCGGCCGCCCAGCGCGTCGATGCTCTCGGCAAAACTCGACCCGAGCACGAGGAACAGGGCGTCCGAAAAGGCGAGCGACTGGTCCACCCACGCGCTCTGCGCCGCGAGATCGTGCAGCCGCGGCTGCTGGGCGATGCGGAGCGGCGCCGCGCGCTCGAGCTCGCGCGCCACCGCCTCGGCATACGCGTAGCTGGGAAAGAACACCGCCACCGGCCCGCGCGCCGACGCCTGCAGCGCCGCGACCGTGGCCGCCGTCACGGCAAAATACCGCGACCGATGCTGAAACGTCGTGTCGACCCGCGCATCCACCGCGACGTCATACGCCCCGTCGCGCCACGGCGTGTGGGCGCGGACGTGCCTCAGGGGACTGGCTGGCCTGGCTGGATCGGGCAATTCCGGAATCCGGATTCCGGAATCCGGATTCAGGCCGCAGGCTCGCCCGAAATCCTCCACCGGCGACAGCGTGGCGCTGGCGAGGACCACGCCGCCGTACTCGTGAAGCGTCTCGCCGATGGCCTCGGCGGCGTCGAGGCAGGTGAAGGCCAGCTCGCCGGGGCGCGGGCACCACAGCAGCTTGCGCAGGCGGCCGTCGCCGAGCCACTCGGCGAGCAGCGGCGCCTGCCAGAGCACCTCGCTCGCGCGAGGCCCGAGCGCGGCGTAGTCCACCGGCTGCGTCGCCAGCAGGTCGGCGACCTTGCCCAGCGTGTCGGCGGCGTCGGCCTCCAGCGCGTGGTCGAGCTGGTCGGTGGCCGGCAGCGCGGCGAGGAGGCGCGTCCAGCTCTCCCACGCGCGGACGAGCGCCGCCGGCGCCTCGACGTGGTCGAGCTCCGCCTGCACGGCATGCGCGTCGTCGGCGCGGGCGACGTGCGAGTGGGCGTCGGCCACGCGCGTCGGCAGGTTGTGCGCCTCGTCGAGGACCAGCAGCGTGCGCGCCGGGTCGAAGCCAGGCTGGAGGTAGAACAGGCCGCGGTTCCGCGGCGCGAAGACGTAGTTGTAGTCGCCGATCCAGACGTCGTTGAACGCCAGGGCCGCCCGCGTGATCTCGTACGGGCAGATCCGCGCGTCGCGACCCGCCGCGCGCAGCGTGTCGAGGTCCCGGGCCTCGGACTCGAACCGGTAGAACCGAGCGAGGCCGCTCGCCGGCCAGCGCGCCTCCAGCCGGTCGAGGTAACCGCACGACTCGCGCACGCAGTGGAACACGCCGTTCACGCAGTGCTCGGCCTTGTTGCGCACGTGCCACGCGGCGACCGGCGGGCCGGCCGCCGCGCCGGGGTCCGGCATCTGCATCGCCGCGAGCGTCCGGACGACCTGCAGCTGGCCGGTGGACTTGCTCGTGAGGTA
>CAZUQB010000333.1:0-3555 GCA_964622405.1 uncultured Opitutaceae bacterium
GGTCAATGGCGGGACGGATCGAGTTCAGGCCCTGCAGCGTGCGGACGGATTCGGCAAGCGAGGCTTCAAAGGTCATGGCGGCTCAGGAGGTAGCCGAGGATCGCGCGGAGGGAAAGCAATTGTTGCGGGACTCAGGACAATCGACGGACGCCCCACGCCAAAGTGCTCCGGGTCCAGGGCCGCCTGCCCTCAACCTTCAACATTCAACTTAGACCCGACCGAGCGCCGCCGGCAGGCCACCTCGGCCTTCCGGCATTCGCCGTCTGGCGTCCGGCCCAGCAACCACCCGCCCGCATTGACTCCGGCGCCGCCGGTCTTCCTCCTGAGGCGCGATTCATGCGCCTGAGGAAGATCACGCTGCGGCACTTTCGGAACGTGGGTTTCGCCACGCTTGAATTCTCCGGCCGCCAGCAGTTCCTGCTCGGCCGCAACGGCCAGGGTAAGACGAACCTGCTCGAGGCCGCCGGGTTTCTCACGGCGCTCCGCTCTTTCCGCGCGTCGGACCCCAAGGTCCTGATCGGCCACGGCCAGGCGGTCGGTGCGATCAGCGCGGACCTCGAGCACGAGCGCCAGGGGGCCACGCAGGTGACGATCAAGCTCCGTCGCGATGGCAAGGAGCTGTGGTGCGACCAGGCGCGGGTGACCCGGCTGGCGGACCACCTCGGCAAGTTCCCGACCGTGGTGTTTTCGTCGCAGGACCTGCTGCTGGTCCGCGGCTCGCCGGCGGGACGGCGGCGCTGGCTGGACCTGACGCTGGCGGCGATGGACGGCGGCTACCTGCGGGCGCTTCAAACCTACGGGCGGGCGCTGGCGGAGCGCAACGCGCTGCTCAAGACCGGCCGCGCCGATCCCGCGCAGCTGGGCGCCTTCGAGCAGCTGCTGGCGCCGGCCGCGGCGGAGCTGATTGGACGGCGCACGGCGGGGCTGCGCGAGCTGGGCGCGGGGCTGGCGCAGGCCTATGCGCGGGTGTGCGAGGCGGCGGAGCCGGCGGCGTTGAGCTACGAGCCCAATTTTGCCGAGGCCTCGGCGGAGGCGCTGCTGGCGAGGTACGAGGCGGGCCGGGCGCGCGACCAGCAGTTCCGCACGACGATGACCGGACCGCATCGGGACGACTTCCAGTTTCACGTCCGCGACACCGCGGCAAAGGACTTCGCGTCCGAGGGCCAGCAGCGCTCGCTGGTGCTCGCGCTCCGTCTGGCGCAGGCGGCGTGGTTCCATGCGCGGAGCGGGATCCGGCCGGTGCTGCTGGCCGACGACGTGCTGGGCGAACTCGACCCGGTGCGGCGGGCGCGGTTCTGGTCGGCGGTGGATCCCGATTCGCAGGTGATCGCGACCGGCACGGCGCTGCCGGATGCAGCGTTGGGCAGCTGGCAGGTCTTCGACGTGACTGACGGAGTGTTCACCGAAAGGGCCGCCCCGTGATCCACCTCGAACCCTGGCAATGGGCGCTGGCGGTGGTGGGCGCGCTGGCGATCGGCCTGGCCAAGACGGGCATCAACGGCCTGGGCACGCTGGCGGTGGTGGTGTTCGCGAACCTGCTTCCGGCGCGGCAGGCCAGCGGCGTGGTGCTGCCGATGCTGGTGCTGGCCGACGTGGTGGCGGTGGCTTCCTACCGCCAGCACACCGTGTGGTCGCACCTGTGGCGGCTGTTTCCCTGGACCGCGCTCGGCATTCTCGCCGGCTATCTCGCGCTCGGACGCATCAACGACCGGCAGGCCAGCGTGCTGATCGGGCTGATCATCCTGGCCATGCTCGGCATGCATCTCTGGCGGCGGCGCCGGCCAGCGGCCGCCGAAGAGGAGCATCCGGCTTGGTTCGCCCCGATGATCGGGGCCCTGGCCGGCTTCACCACCCTGGTGGCGAACGCGGCCGGACCGCTGATGGCGATCTACCTCCTCGCGATGCGGCTGCCCAAGATGGAGTACATGGGCACCGGCGCGATGTTCTACCTCGTGATGAACCTCTTCAAGGTGCCCTTCATGGCGAACCTCGGCTTGGTGAGCGTCGCGAGCCTGGGACTGAACGCCGTGCTGGCCCCGGCGGTGCTGGCCGGCGCGCTGCTCGGACGGAAGCTGCTGGTCCACATCGACCAGAAACTCTTCGAACAGCTGGCGCTGGTGCTGGCCGCGCTGGCCGGGGTGAAACTGCTGTTCTAGCCGCCGTTGGCGGCGGCGATCGAAGTTCGGAATTCGGAATTCGTGAACCGACACTTGAGCTGGGGGGAGCGCCGGGCCACGGCGATCTTCGGCTAACGAATCCCGTATCCCGAATCTCCAATTCCGAATCGGTGCGGCCGCCGCCGCCGCACCGATTCTCCTTTCTCCTTTCTCCGTTCTCCCTTTCAACTGCTGCATGGCGCGCATGTCGGTTCGGCAGATGTGGAAGGCGAAGCTCGAGGGCCGGTCTGTCCCTTCGAGCGGGGCGCTGCCGAATCTCCAGCGGACGCCGTTCGCGGGCCGGGTGCTCGGCGTCGACCCGTCGCTGCGCGGCACGGGGCTCGCGCTAATCGAGTTTACGCCCGGGCGCCAGCCGGTGCTGCTGCGGTGCCAGACAGTAAAAGTGCCGCCGCGGGTTCCGCTCTCCGGGGCGCTGGCGGAGATTCACCGGGCGGTGACGGCGTTTGTCACGGGCACGGGCCTGCGTCACGTCGCGCTCGAGCAGACCATCTACGTCCAGAACATCCGCACGGCCCAGATCCTCGGCGCCGCGCGCGGGGCGGCGATCGCGGCGGCGGCGCTGCACGACCTGCCGGTGTTTGAGTACCCGCCGCTGCGGGTGAAGCAGGCGGTGGTGGGGGCGGGTCACGCGAGCAAGGAGCAGGTGGCGCGCACCGTGATGTCGCTGCTGGGCCATGGCCGCCCGCTGGCCGCCGACGAGGCCGACGCCGCCGGCGTGGCGCTGTGTCATGCTTTCACGTGGCGGGAGTAGCGCACGCAGTGCGCTACTCCCGCCACGTGAAGGTTACAGGTTGCAGATGGCAAGTAACAGGAAGACAGCGGCGCATTGGCGCGCACGAGATTTTGGGCCTCGGTGCGGATACCGGCTGGCTCGGCGCGCGGCCTCAGCGGCGCGCGAGCGCGGACGATTCCTGATACCTGGACCCTGGCACCTACTACTTGCCGCCCTGCGGCCCCAGCACCTCGCGGGCGCGGGTGAGCGCGTCGTCAAAGTGGGCGCGGACGTTCTTGCGGCCGAGGCGCTCGATGAAGCCGTCCTTGATCATCATCTCGAGCGGTTGCCGGTGCGGGCCGCTCAGGATGACCGTGCCGCCGGCATTCTGCATGCGCTCCACGATGCTCTCCAGCGCGTTCAGCGCCGTGGCGTCCATCGCCGGCACCAACTGCAGGCGCAGGATCAGGACCTTGGGCAGCTTGCCGGCCCGCTGCAGGGCGTCCTCCATCTTCTCCGCCGCGCCAAAGAAGAACGGGCCGAAGATCCGGTAGACCAGCACCCCGTCCGGGATCTCCTTGCCATGCGCGATCTGCTCGGGCGTCTCGAGTTCGTCGGCGGACGTGACCTGGGAGATCTCGGTGGTGTCGGCCATGCGCCGGATGA
>CAZUQB010000334.1:0-3550 GCA_964622405.1 uncultured Opitutaceae bacterium
ATCTTGATGCCCTTGCGCAGGTAGGTCGGGACATCGAGGTCCTGGCCGTCGAAGAGGTTCTTGTCGGTCTTCTCGAAGTGGCCGCGGCTCTCGACCTCGCCGAAGCCGAACTCCTCCTGCGCGGCGGGCTTGGCCGGTGTCGCGACCGCAGCCAGCTCGGCCTGGAGCGGCGGGGTCGATCCCGCCACCGGCGCCGGGGAAGCGGGCACCGGTTCCGGACGGGCGAAGGGCGTCTTGGTCCGGCCCACGGGCACCGGGCGGCGGGTCGGGACGGCCCGGCCGGCCATGTCGCTCATGCCGAGGACGCAGACCTCGACGCGGTGCTGCATCGCCTCGTCGATGACGGCGCCCATGATGATGTGCGACTCGCGGCCGAACTGCTCGGTGATCGCGGTCATCAGCTCGTTGACCTTGGGCAGCGTGAGGTCGGTGCCGCCGAGGATGTTGACGAGCATGCGGTCGGCCTTGCGGGAAAACTCCGGCGTGTGGAGCAGCGGGCAGAGCTTGAGGCTGGCGAGCGCGTCGGCGACGGCGTTGTCGCCCGCGCCCTCACCCAGGCCGAACAGCGTCTTGCCGCCGCGCTGCTGGAACACCCCGCGCAGCGTGGCGAAATCGAGGTTGATCAGGCCCGTCTTGAACAGCATCGCCCAGATCGACTTCACGCCGCGGCCGATCCACTCGTCGGCCCGGGCGAAGGAGTCGAGCACGCTCGTGTCGTCGGCGCCCTCCTGGAGCAGGATGTCGTTCGGCAGCGGGATGACCGCGTCGCACACGCGCCGCAGGGCGTTGAGCCCCTCCTCGGCCTGCTTGAGCCGCCGGCCGCCCTCGAAGCTGAACGGCATCGTGACGAAGGCGATCACCAGCGCGCCCTGCTCCGCGGCCAGCTCGGCCACGACCGGGAGCGCGCCGCTGCCGGTGCCGCCGCCCATGCCGCCAATGAGAAAGACGAGGTCGCAGCCCTTGACCACCGCGGTGATTTTCTCGCGGTCGGCCTCGGCCGCTTCGCGGCCCAGCTCCGGGTCGCCGCCGGCCCCGAGCCCGCGGGTCACGCTCATGCCGATCAGCACCTTGTCCTGCACCGGCGAGCTGGCGAGCGCCTGGTAGTCGGTGTTGATGACGGCGAGCTGGAGGCGCTCGAGGTTCTCCATCTTCAGGCGGTCGACGGCGTTGGAACCGGCGCCGCCGACGCCCACCAGCTTGATCGCGATGCTGCGGTCGGTGAGGAGCGAGTGCTCGAGGGGAAGTTCGTTCAGGTCCATGGGCGCGTCAGGCTCCGGCGAAGAGGCGTTTCACGTTGGAGAGGAACCCGCCGCGGCGGCGGCCGGCCGGCGTGCGCTCGTTCTGCGCGCTGACCCCGTAGTACAGCAGCCCGAGGGCGGTGCTCTGCGCCGGGTCGCGGAGATTCTCGGCCACCCACGAGGGCGCCTCGCCGAGGTGCGCGGGGACGCCAAACACCTTGGCGGCGGTCTCGGCGAGGCCCGCCAGCTTGGCGGTGCCGCCGGTCAGGACCACGCCGGCGGCGCAGGTTTCCGGAGAAAACGAGTGGCCGAGCCGCTTCTTCACGACCTCGAGGAGCTCCCAGGCGCGCGCCGCGGTGATCTGCTCGATCGCCTGCCGGGGAAACTGCCGGTCGCCGATGGAATAGTTGCCGTCGAGCCACACCTTGTCGGCGCGGTCCTTCGCCTGCACCGCCGCGCGGCCGAAGCGCAGCTTGAGCTTCTCCGCCTGGCCCTGGGTCAGCCGCAGGCCGATGCTCAGGTCGTTGGTGAAGTGCGAGCCGCCGACCGGCACGACCCCGGTGGTGTGAGCCCCGCCGTCGCGGTAGAGCACGAAATCCGTGGTGCCCGCGCCGATGTCGATCGCCAGCACGCCGTGCTGCCGGTCCTCCGAGGTGGTGACCATGTGCCCCGAGGCGAGGCTCGAGAGCACCAGCTCGCGCACCTCCAGGTTGAAGCCGCGGATCACATGGATGTTGTCCGCCAGCCGCTGCTCCTGCCCGTGCACGGTCCAGTAGCCGACCTCGAGGCGCTGGCCAACGAGGTTCTCGGGATTGCCGGGCACAAGGCGCCCGTCCACGCGGAACGGGCGGCGGATGTGATGGACCACCATGCGGCCGGCCGGGAGCTCCTTCGACTTCGCGAGCTCGCCCACGGTGCGGACGTCGGCGGCGCTGATCATGTTGTCGGCCGACTTCACGTTCACCCAGGCCTCATTGTAGAAGCCCTCGAGGTGGGCGCCGGTCTGGGCCAGGAAGACGACCTCGATCCGCTCGTTCGCGTCGCGCTCGGCCTGTTCCAGGGCGCTGTGGGTGCACTCGGACGCGGCCTTGTAGTCGACCACGGAGCCCTTGATCACGCCGCGGGACGAGCACTCGCCGTGGCCGATGATGGCCAGCTCGCGGCCGTTGTACTCACCGACGAGCGCGGTGACCTTGGAGGTGCCGATCTCGACGGCGCCGATGAACGTGGAACGGGAACTCACGGTGGGAGCAAGGGGATCAGTGCGGGTTGAAGCCGGTGAAAAGGGGGGCGCGGCTGGCCGGCGGGGCCGGTCGCACGGGCGTGGCGGGCGCGCCGTCCGCAGGGGACGCCGGGCTGAACGCCGCCGGCACCTGGCTGCCCACCGCGAGGTTGATCTCGCGGAGCGCCCGCTCGGGGTGCGCCTTCGCGGCGTCGAGGATCGCGTCGAGGTTGGCCAGCTGGCGGAAATAGTCCTCCGTCGTGCTGAAGGTGATCGCCTGGCCGTCGCGCGTCGCGACCTTGATCTCATTGTCCTTCGCCAGGAACTCCAGCGAGACCGTCCGCCACGTGGCGTAAAGGTGTTCCGCCTCGAGCTTCGCCTTGGCCAGGAGGTCCGCCACCGTCTCCATGTTCGGGACCGGCTGGAACACCCCGCCCTGCCGGGTCAGCCGGAGGCCGGCGAGCCACGGCAGCGTCTCCACCAGCTTCGGGTCGTAGTTGATCCCCTCGAACACGGTGCCGTCCCGCGCCACCAGCAGGGTCCGGGCCTCGTCCGGGCTGTCCTGCACCTGCAGGCGCGCCACCGGCGAGCGCTCGCTGAGGTTCACCGCCAGGGTGGCCGGAAAGTTCTTGGTCAGCGTCGCGGCGCGCACCTGGCCCGAGGCCAGCAGGCGCGCGCGGAGCTGGAAAAGGTCGAGCGACATCAGCGAGGCGCCGCGCGGCAGCGCCAGCGTCCGCGACACCCAGGCGCGGTCGAGCACGCCATCCGTCGCGAGCACCAGTTCCGACAGCGGCGCGGACGGCACGGACGAGGCGCTCCCGGGCTGGTCGCGCAGCGCGTCGGCCACCTCGAGGCCGCCCCAGGCGAGCAGCCCGAGGGAGACGACGGTGCCGGCGATCTTCAGCATCCGCAGCGTCGCGCGGCGCTTGCCCTCCGCCGACATGGCCCGATGGCTGACCTCCTGGGGGATGTCCCTCCAGTGGCGGGCGGGCGAAAGGTTGGATGGCAACGGATTCAACGGTCGGCGGAGAGGGCGGCGGCCTGAAAACGCTGCACCGCGGGTGTGACCATTTCCCTGACCAAAGCCGTG
>CAZUQB010000335.1:0-3543 GCA_964622405.1 uncultured Opitutaceae bacterium
CGGCCGTAGCCGGCGCGGGTGTCGAGCACCGGCGCGAACATCAGGGTGCGCATGCCGCGCTCCTGGTAGTTGTAGCTCGACTGGAGGAGCACGGTGCTTTTCCCGGCGTTCATCGCCGCGTAGTAGAAATAAAGCTTCGCCATCGCGGCCCCAAGGTGGAGCGCCTCCGCGAGAAACGCCAGTGCAGCTTCGCGGGCGCGCGGGGACTTTTCTTTGCCACGAAGGGCACGAAGAACACGAAGACCAATCCAGACTGATGGGGTTTGGGCCCGGCGATTCTGATCCGAAACAAGGCCTCGAAGTCTTCGTGCCCTTCGTGCTCTTGGTGGCAAGCCACCTCCCCGGAAAACCGGCGGCTCCGTCTAGCGGAGCGGGGCGAAGGCGGCGGCCTCGAAGCTGGCCTGGCGGCGTTTCACCTCGGCGGCGACGCGGTGCTGGGCGAGCTCGGTGAGGACCTCGTCGACGTCGCGTTCACGGATGAAATGGGTCATGGCGTGCACCCGCAGCTGGCGCCAGTACTGCGCGAGGATCGCCTGCGAGGCGTCGCGGCAGGCCTCGCGCACGTCGTTCGCCTGGGTCACGTAGGCCTTGAGCCCGTCGCCGCAGAAATTCCGCGCCTCGGACTCGCAGCGGACCGCCTCGGCGGTCGCGGCGCCGTTGGCGAGGAGCGCGAGCTGGTCGACCCACGCGACGGTGCGGAAATCGGGCGGCATCGGCAGCTGGAGTCCGTCGGCCTGCTCGTCGCAGAGCTGGGTGAACTGCGTGCGGACGTCGACCACGTCGGTGAGGGCGGACTGGATGGCCACGACGGTGATCCGGAGATTGGCGATGGCGGCGAGCTTGGCCTGCTCGATGGCGGCGGCGGTCGGGGGCAGGCCGCTGGGCAGGGGCATGGGGTTGATGGCGGCGGCGACGGCGCGCGCGTCGCGGGCCAGCGCCTGCGCGAGTTCCTTCAGGCCCAGCGTGGCCTGTTCCCACCGGGTGACCACGGCGGCGGCGTCCTCGCACGTGCGGAAGTCGCCGCTGACCTTGGGCATGAACTCGCGGAGCGTCTTCTCGATGTCGGACTTCAACCACGCCTCGACCTGCGCCAGCTTCTCGAGCCGCTCGCGGATGCCGGCCTCGTTGTCCTGCGCCGAACGCAGCTGGGTCTGGTAGGTCGTGCGGGTGGTGCTCGACGCCAGCACGCCGAAGGGCGGGCGCGTGCTGATGATGGTCTCCTTTTCCTTCGTGACCTGGGCCAGCGCCTCGCTCAACGACTGCTGGCACAGGACGGCGTAGGCTTCGTCCGTGAGCAGGTTTACGAGTTCGGGGGGGAGATTCATCGATGGCGCGTACCCTGTTTGGGGTACTGGGATGGAATCGTCAACTACCCCATGACCCGAGCCACGAGGGGCGGCGCCGAAAACTCTTTTCGGCCGCCGGGGGCGCGGCTTTAAGTAAAAAGATCGTGTTTTCCCCTCTCCCCGTCCTCCGGCGACTCCTCGTCGTGGCCGGCCTCCTTCTGGCGGCCGGCGCCCGGGCGGGCCTGGCCCCTGCGACCACCATGAAGCTGACGCTCACCGCCCCGATCACCACCTGGGATGAAGCCATCCCCCTCGGCAACGGCCTCCTCGGCGGCCTGCTCTGGGGCGAGGGCTCCACGCTGCGCCTGTCGCTCGACCGCGGCGACCTCTGGGACGAGCGCCCGGCGCCCGGCAACCCCCTGGCCGGCTTCACCTACGCGCGGCTCGTGGAGCTCGCGAACGCCCACCGCAACGAGGACATCAAGAAGATCGTCGACGAGCCGTATTTCAAGGACCACCCGACCAAGATCCCGGCCGGCCGCGTCGAGCTCGACCTCGCCGAGGGCCAGCGGGTGACCTCGTTCGAACTCGACCTGACAACCGCAACGGGACGCGCCGCGCTGGGCTCGGCCGGTTCGGTCGAGGCGTTTTTTAGTGCGATCGATCCCGTGGCGCTGCTGCGGATTCCCGGTCCGGCGCCGCGCGGTCTCCGCCTGCTTGCTCCCGAGTCGGTCAAGAAACTCGGCTATCCCGATCCGGTCCGCGGACGTGACGGCTCGGCCGAGTGGTTCACGCAAACGACGGCGGAAGGTCACGTGACCTGCGTGTACGCGGGCACGCGGCGGCTCGATGGTGAGACGCTGGTGGCGACGACGGTGGCGTATTCGCCGGCTGACGGCATCGATGTGGTCGCGGCGGCGCGGTCGCGCGTGGATGCGGCGCTGGCGGCGGGCTTCGCGGCGAAGCGGCAGCCGCACGTGGACTGGTGGCACGATTTCTGGGAAATTTCCTCGGTGGCGGTGCCGGACGAGCAGGTCCAGCGGCACTACAACCTCGTGCAGTACTTCTATGGCGCGGCCTCGCGCACCGGCGCGCCGCCGATCCCGCTGCAGGGCGTGTGGACGGCCGACGCCGGCGAACTGCCGCCGTGGAAGGGCGACTATCACCATGATCTGAACACCCAGATGACCTACATGGGTTACCAGGCGTCGGGCCGGTTCGACGAGGGCCGGGTGTTCCTGGACTTCATGAACGACCGCCTGCCGGCCTTCCGGACGTTCGCGAAGGATTTCCTGCAGACGAAGGGTGCGGCGGTGCCGGCGGTCATGACCCTGGCGGGCCAGCCCCTCGGCGGCTGGGCGCAGTACAGCCTGGCGCCGATCCACGGCGCATGGGTGGGGCACCTGTTCTATCTCCACTGGCGCTACACGCGGGACGAGAAGTTCCTGCGCGAGGAGGCGTACCCGTGGTGCCGCGAGATCGGCGAGGCGCTGCAGGCGCTGCTGAAGCCGGACGCGAACGGCGTGCTGGTGCTGCCGCTGTCGGCGTCGCCCGAAGCCTGGAACAACGACCAGCGCGCGTGGGTGAAGCCGAACTCGAACTTCGACATCGCGTGCCTGCGCATGCTGTACCTCGGCAACCAGGAGATGGCGGCGGCGCTGGGCGACGCGAAGGCGGCGGCGGAGTGGGGCCGGCTGGCGGCGGCGGTGGGCCCGCTGCACGTAAATGCCCGGCACCAGCTGATGATCTCGCCCGATGAGGACCTCACGTTCAGCCACCGGCACCTCGCGACCGTGATGGGAATTTATCCGTTCAATCTCCTGAACATCGAGGGCACCGACGAGGACCGCGCGGTGATCAAGGCGAGCGTACATGACATCGACCGGCTGGGCGTGCTGGAGTGGTGCGGCTACAGCTACACCTGGATGTCGGCGCTGCGCGCGCGCATCGGCGAACCGGAGCCGGCGCTGTGGTACCTGAAGGCTTATCTGCACGCGTTCCTGCTGCGAAACGGCTTCCACGCGAACGGCGACCAGACGAAGTCGGGATTCTCGATCTTCGACTACCGTCCGTTTACGCTCGAGGGCAACTTCCTCGCCTGCGCCGCGGTGCACGAGATGCTGCTGCAGAGCTGGCACGCGCACCCGGGCACGGGCGGCGAGGGGCCGATCCGGATCTTCCCGGCGATGCCGTGGAAGTGGCACGAGGCGGCGTTCGCGAACCTCATCGCCGAGGGCGGCCACCGCGTGTCGGCCAC
>CAZUQB010000336.1:0-3543 GCA_964622405.1 uncultured Opitutaceae bacterium
CCGGCGTCCGGTTCGCAGTCAGGTTGGTCAGAAGTCGTAGCGGAGACCGATGGCATAGAGCCACGGGTCGAGCCGCGCCTCGGTGAGACGCGCCCCGCCCGCCCGGACATCCGAGCGGATGGCGGCCCGCTTGATGTCGACGTTGAAGGACCACTGGTCATCGATGCGGATGTCGACGCCGCCCTGCGCCGCGAGGCCGAGGCTGCTCGAGTCGAGATCCAGCGGCACGCCGGCGACCTTGAGGTTGCCGCCCCAGATCAGCGTGAAATTGATGCCGGCGCCGATGTACGGGCGCACGGTTCCGCCGGGATTCGCCTTGTACTGGAACAGCAGCGTCGGCGGGAGGTGCTTGAACGAGCCGAGATTGCCGACGCCCGCGAGCGAAACGTCCTGGGTCTGCGGGATGGTGAGGACCAGCTCGGCGCCCAGCGTATCCGTGAACGCATAGTCGACGTCGATTTCGGGGACCAGCTTGTCGTTCACCGAAATGGCATCCTTCGGAAAGTTGATGCTGAGGGCGGTGAACGCGTCGGACTTGTCGACGGTCTGGAGGTAGGTGGCGCGGAGACGGACCGACCAGGGACCGGCGGCCGAGACACTGACGGCGGCAGCGAGCAGCAGGGTGCCGCCCGCGAGGAGGGTAAGGATTCGTTTCATTAGGTAGGGATTGCGCCACGGAGCGCAGCGCGCCCAAACGGTAGCGGAAATCCTCCGCCGGCTTCTCCCCATCGGTTGCACTTTTCAGCGCATCCCTTGCCCGCCTCCACCGGCCGCGCGGCATTTCCCGGAGTCGGGATTCGCGCGTTCCGGAATCGGCGCGGTCGTTGAGGCCGAAAAATGCGCCGAGAAATTCTTCTGGCTGATCTTCAGCGAGTACGACCAGCGCGGAGAAATTTGGCGTAACTCATGCGAGGGTTGGTGGGTACTTGCCAATGACCGATGCGGATCAGCGCGCCGTTCAAAAGCAGCAACCTCAACCTCCTGAACCCTCCGCCCATGCGGATTCTCCCCATGAAGTCACTCAAGTACCTCCTCGGGGCTGCACTCCTCGGCAGCTTCCTTTCCGTCTCCGCCTACGCCCTCAACCGCGACAATGCCGCCGCTCCCGTCGTCACCACGCCGGTCGTCAAGGATATCGTCCATCCGTCCGGCCTGATGGCCCGCCACGAGGGCGTGACCGTCAATGTCTGCCTGACCGTGGACGCCCAGGGCCAGCCGCACGACATCCGGCTGCTCGCCCCGCGCGACCCGTATCTCGCCAAGACCCTGATCCCCACGATCTCCCAGTGGCGCTTTGCGCCGGCGACCAAGGACGGCGTGCCGGTGAGCATGCGGGTCATCCTCCCGGTGAAACTGATCGCCGAGAGCTGAGTCCCCATTGATCCTGCGCCGGGCCCGGTGGAGCAGCTCCGCCGGGCCCGTTTCTTCCCCGGCGCCGGGCTCCGCGGCCCGGCGCGAGGGATGGCCGCTAGACGGCCGCGAGGATCGCGTTCAGCGTCGCGCTGGGCCGCAGGGCCTGCGCGGCCAGCGTCTCGACCGGCTGGTAGTAGCCGCCGACGTCCGCCGGCTTGCCCTGCACCGCGAGCAGTTCCTGGACGATCTTCGACTCCTGCGCCGCCAGCTGGGCGGCGACCGGGGTGAAGATGCGCTTCAACTCGCCGTCCTCGGACTGCGCGGCCAATGCGTCGGCCCAGTACAGCGCGAGATAGAAGTGGCTGCCGCGGTTGTCGATCGTGCCGAGCTTTCGGCCCGGGGACCGGTCGTTCTCGAGGAACTTGCCGTTCGCGGCGTCGAGCGTGTCGGCCAGCACCTTGGCCCGCGCGTGGCCGAACGTCTGGCTGAGGTGCTCGAAGGACGCGGCGAGGGCGAAGAACTCGCCCAGGCTGTCCCAGCGCAGGTAGTTCTCCTGGAGAAACTGCTCGACGTGCTTCGGGGCCGAGCCGCCGGCGCCGGTCTCGAACAGGCCGCCGCCGTTCATCAGCGGGACAATGGAGAGCATCTTCGCGCTGGTGCCGACCTCGAGGATCGGGAACAGGTCGGTGAGGTAGTCGCGCAGCACATTGCCCGTGACGGAGATCGTGTCCTGCCCGGCCTTCATGCGGGCGAGCGTGTGCCGCGTGGCCTCCGCGGGGGCAAGGATCCGGAGGTCGAGCCCGGTGGTGTCGTGCTGGGCGAGGGCCGCCTTGACCTTGGCGATGACCTGGGCGTCGTGGGCGCGGCGGGCGTCGAGCCAGAACACGGCGGGCGTGGCGCTGAGCCGCGCGCGGTTCACCGCGAGCTTCACCCAGTCCTGCACCGCGGCGTCCTTGGTCTGGCACGCGCGCCAGACGTCGCCCTCCTCGACTTCGTGCGCGAGCAGCACCTTGCCGGTGTCGTCGGTCACGCGGACCGTGCCGGCGGCCGGGATCTGGAAGGTCTTGTTGTGGGAGCCGTATTCCTCGGCGGCCTGGGCCATGAGCCCGACGTTCGGGACGGAGCCCATGGTGCGCGGATCGAAGGCGCCGTGCTGCTTGCAGAACTCGATCGTGGCCTGGTACACGCCGGCGTAGCAGCTGTCCGGGATCAGCGCGAGGGTGTCCTGCAGCTTGCCCTTGGCGTCGTACATCTTGCCGCCGGCGCGGATCATCGCCGGCATCGAGGCGTCGACGATCACGTCGCTGGGGACGTGGAGGTTGGTGATGCCCTGGTCGGAGTTGACCATCGCGACGGCCGGTCCGCTCGCGAAGGCGGCCTGGATGTCCGCCTCGATCGCCGCGCGCTGGTCCGCGGGCAGGGTCTTGATCTTCTCGACGAGGTCGCCGAAGCCGTTGTTCACGTCGACGCCGAGCTGGGCCAGCGCCGCGGCGTGCTTGGCGAGCACGTCCTTGAAATACACCCGGACCGCGTGCCCGAAGAGGATCGGGTCCGACACCTTCATCATCGTGGCCTTCAGGTGCAGCGAGAACAGCACGCCGTCCCGCTTCGCGCGCGCGATCTGCTCCACGTAGAAGGCCACCAGCGCCCGCTTGCTCATCACGGTGCCGTCGATGATCTCGCCGGCCTTGAGCGGGGTCTTTTCCTTCAGGACCACCGGCTTGGCGCCGGCGGCGGCGGGCACGAACTCGATCTTGACCGTGGTGGCGGCGGGGACCGTCACGGACTTTTCGTTCGAGAAGAAATCATTCTGGCCCATCGTGACCACCGTGGTCTTGGACGCGGCGCTCCAGGCGCCCATGGAGTGGGGATGCTTGCGGGCGTAGTCCTTGACGGCCTTCGGGGCGCGGCGGTCGGAGTTGCCCTCGCGGAGGACGGGATTGACGGCGCTGCCCTTGACCTTGTCGTAGCGCGCGCGGATCTCCTTTTCCGCGGCGGTCTTCGGATCGGCGGGGTAGTCGGGCAGCTTGTAGCCCTTGCCCTGGAGCTCCGTGATGGCCTCGATCAGCTGCGGGACGGAGGCGCTGATGTTGGGCAGCTTGATGATGTTCGCATCGGGCTTGAGGGTGAGGGCTCCGAGCTCGGCGAGATCGTCATTGATGCGCTGCTCCGGCGTGAGCTGTTCCGGGA
>CAZUQB010000337.1:0-3535 GCA_964622405.1 uncultured Opitutaceae bacterium
GGGAGGACAACTTGAGGTCCGGCTTGTTCGCCGGGAAGTTGATGACCGGGTTCATAGGTTCGTGTGGGTGGAACTGCGTAACGCACCCATCAAGACTGATTCCCCGGCAAAAGGCGACGGGGCCACCCGGCTTTTACCCGGCGTTTACTCCTCCCGCGCCGGTTTTCGGAAATTTTTTACAAGGTCCGGGCCCCGGCAGACTCGGCCGGCCTGTGTCCGGAAGATACAGCCCGAAATCGGCGCGGCGGCCTCCCGCCCAGCGCCGTCCGACTCAGGTGCGGAAGATCACGTCCTCGCGCTTGAACATCCGCACCGCGAGCGTCAGCGCGATGCCCGCGTAGACGCAGGACGAGCCGAAGATCAGCGCGATGTAGTTCCAGTGCCAGACGCCGGAGAGCATCTCCTTGCAGACGAGCGAGAGGTTCAGCAGCGGCACGAGGGCCAGCCGGGCGTTGAGGTCGATGCCGGGCAGCATGCCGATCACCGCCGGCATGATCACCACGATCATCATCGGCGCGAGGTAACTCTGCGCCTCCTTGTAGCTCTTCGCAAACAGCGCGATGGTGAACGCGGCCGCCGCGAACATCACCGCCACCGGGAACACCATCGCCAGCACGCCCAGCAGCCCGAGCGGGTCGACCGTCGGCATCACGCCGGCCGCCGCGGCCTTCCCGGCCGCCACCGCGCCGACCTTCACCGTCGAGCTGCCCGACATCATCAGCGAGCCGCCGATCGCCGCCGTGGTGCCCATCGAGAGCAGCATGAAGCACATCGCCGACAGCGAGCCCGTCAGCACCATCAGGAACTTGCCGAACACGATGTCGCCCCGCGCCACGGGGCTGCACAGCAGCGTCTCCATCGTGCCGCGCTCCTTCTCGCCGGCCGTCAGGTCCATCGCCGGGTACATCGCGCCGCTGAAGCAGAGGATGATGATCAGGTACGGGACGATGCCGCCGAAGAGGTTGCCGCCCACCTTCTCGGGCGGGGCCACGTTCTCGCGCTGGAACTCGAACGGCCGCGCCATCGTCTTCGGCAGCCCGCGCTCGTTCAGCCGTTCCGCCACAGTCTGTTCCCGCAGGTCCGTCAGGAACCGCTCGACCGCCCGCGCGCCGAGGTCGGACTTGAGCTCGCCCGAGTAGTTGTAGACGTGCACCGCCGGCGCGCCGCCGGCCTTGAGGCCCGCCTCGAAGCCCGCCGGGAGCTCGACCGCGGCCCGCAGCTTCTTGTCGCTGATCGCCTGCCGCCAGTCAGCCGGAGTCGGGACCACCCGCAGCTTCGGCGAGCGCTTCAGCGCCGCCACCACCGCCGGCGAGTCGGCGCCACCCAGGATCGCGACCGTCGGGATCTCCTCCTGCGCGCGGGCCAGCACGACCGACATCACCTTGCCCATGCCGAAGGTCAGCACCGGCATCACGAGCGTCGGGATGATGATCGTGGACATCAGCGTGCGCCGGTCGCGCAGCGAGTCCTTCAGTTCCTTCAGGTAGACGGTGACGATGTTGGACCAGTTCATTTGGACTCCTCCGTGCCGACGATCTTGACGAAAACTTCCTCGAGATCCTGCTCCCCGTACCGGGATCGCAGCTGGGCAATCGTGCCCTCGGCGCAAAGCCGCCCATCATGGATGATGCCAACCGTGTCGCAGAGTTTCTCCACCTCGCTCATCACGTGGGTGGAGTAGATCACGGTCTTGCCGCGGTCGCGGCACTCGCGGACGAAGCGGACGATCGCGCGGGCCGTCATCACGTCGAGGCCGAGCGTCGGCTCGTCGAAGATCATCACCGCCGGGTCGTGGATCAGCGTCCGCGCGATCGAGGTCTTCTGCTTCATGCCGGTGGAGAATTTTTCGCAGCGGCGGTCGAGGAACTCGTCCATGTCGAGCTCGGCCGACAGGCGCTTGAGGCGGGCCTTGATCTCGGCGGGCGCCAGGCCGTTGAGCTGGCCGAAATAGGTGATCATCTCGCGGGCCGTGAGCCGCCCGTAGAGGGCGGTGCTGGCGGCGAGGAAACCGACGTTGGCGCGGACCTTTTCGGGATCCCGGCTGACGTCGAAGCCGGCGACGGTGGCCGAGCCGCCCGTCGGCTGCAGCAGCGTCGCCAGCATGCGCAGCGTGGTGGTCTTGCCCGCGCCGTTGGCGCCCAGCAGGCCGTAGATCCGTCCGGGTTCCGCCCGGAAGGAGACGCGATCCACGGCGTGGATCTCGCCCCGTTTCTTGTCCTTGAACGTCTTGGTGAGGTCGCGGGCTTCGATCATGGGAGGTGGGGAGGAGTGGAAGATCGGGAAACGAGGAGACGGATTGATGGGAAAGCTCGGTGCACGTTGGCGGGCAGCCCGGACGGCGGTTTCATCGGTCCAGATTTCCCGGCGCCGAGTTTTCCATGCTTCCTACAGGCTCATCTTCTCCCGGAAATCCTGCGCCTGCCGCCGGCTGAGCTCCACCTTGGCGCCGCCCTTCAGGTGGACCAGGAGGCCGCCGCTGAACCAGGGCTCGATCTTGTCGATCCAGGCGAGGTTGATGATCTGGCGACGGTTGGCGCGGAAAAAGTACTTCGGATCGAGACGCTCCTCCATCGCGTTCAGCGAGCGGAACAGCTGCGGCTGCGCGGTCTCGAAATGCACGCGGGTGTAGTTGCCCTCGCTCTCCAGCAGGCGGATCGACTTCACCTCCACGAACCAGCAGCGGTCGCCTTCGCGGACGAACACCTTGTCCTCGGCCGCGAGCCGCGCGGGGCGCTCCACCGGCGCCGGGGCCGCGCCCAGCTTCGCGCGCAGGCGGTCGATCGCCGCGGCCAGCCGGCTCGGGTCCACCGGCTTCAGCAGGTAGTCCAGCGCGTTCAGCTCGAACGCCTTCACCGCAAACTCGTCGTACGCGGTCGTGAAGATCACGTGCGGCACCGGCGGCTCCAGCGACTCCAGCAGCTCCAGCCCCGTCTCCCCCGGCATCTGCACGTCGAGGAAGATCAGGTCCGGCGTCAGCGCCGCCAGCTGCTCGCGGGCCTGCTTGGCGTTCGCCGCCTCGCCCGCCACCGTCACGTCGGGGAAGGCCGCCAGCAGCCGCCGCAGCTCGTTGCGGGCCAGCCGCTCGTCGTCGATGAGAAGCGCTTTCATGCGTGGGAGGGCGTGAGCGGGATGATGGCCTCCGCCGCCACATAGCCGGGCTTGTCGGGACGGAGCTGCAGCGAGGCGCGATCCCCGAAGAGGAGCCGGAGCCGGTTCGCGGCGTTGGACAGGCCGACGCCGGTGGAGGTGCTGGCGCGGGCCAGCTGCTCCGTGCCGCCCTCGAGCGCGCCGGGATTCGTGACCTGCAGGCGGAGCGAGCCGTTCTCGCGCCGCGCCAGGATCGCGATCTCACCGCCCTCGGGCCGCATCGAGATGCCGTACTTCACCGCGTTCTCCACCAGCGTCTGGAGCAGCATCGGCGGGATCGGGAGCTGCAGCGTCTCGGGCGCCACGTCGAGCCGCAGGCGGAGCCGCTCCTCGTGCCGCACCTGCTCGAGCGCGAGGTAGTCGTTCACGACCCGCAGCTCGTCCTCGA
>CAZUQB010000338.1:0-3533 GCA_964622405.1 uncultured Opitutaceae bacterium
TCCCACATCTGCTCGCAGTTGCCGTGGTCCGCCGTGACCAGCGCCCGCCCGCCCATCGACTCGAGCGCGGCCAGCAGCTCGCCCACTCCACGGTCCGTCGCCTCGACCGCCTTGACCGCCGCCGGCAGCGAGCCGGTGTGGCCGACCATGTCGGGATTCGCGTAGTTCACCACGATCAGCGCGTACTTGCCTGAAAGGATCGCCGCCTTCGCCTCGCGCGTCACCTCCGCCGCCGACATCTCGGGCTGCAGGTCGTAGGTCGCCACCTTCGGGCTCGGCGGGCAGGCGCGGTCCTCGAGCGGAAACGCGGCGTTCCGGTAGTTGTTGAAGAAAAAGGTCACGTGCGGGTTCTTCTCCGTTTCCGCGCAGCGGAACTGCGCGAGGCCGGCGTCGCTGACGACCTGACCCAGGATGTTCTTCAGCGGCTCCGGCTTCGGCGACACCACGTTCACCGGCAGGCCCTTCTCGTACTCGGTCATGGTCGCATAATAGAGGTCGAGCTTCGGGCCGCGATCGAAGCCCTTGAAGTCATCGAGCACGAAGGCCTTCGTGATCTCGCGCGGGCGGTCGCCGCGGTAGTTGTAGAACAGCACGGCGTCACCGTCGCCAATCGTCGCGAGCGGACGGCCGTCGGCCCCGGTGATGGCGGTGGGCGTGACGAACTCGTCGCCGTTCTGCGTGGCCGAGAGCGGCGCGTCGTAGTACCGCTGCACCGCCGCCGGCGCGCTGGCCGCGGTGGAGGCGATCTTCCGTCCCGTGAGGACGTCGTAGGCCTGCTGCACGCGCTCCCAGCGGTTGTCGCGGTCCATGGCCCAGAATCGGCCGCTCACGGACGCGATGCGGCCGAGCCCGATCTTCGCGCATTCGGCGTCAACCTGCCGGACGTACCCCAGCCCGCTCGTCGGCGGCGTGTCGCGGCCGTCGGTGAAGGCGTGGATGAAGACCTCGGTGAGACCGTCGGCCTTCGCCTGCCGGAGGATGCCGTAAAGGTGCTCGAGCATCCCGTGCACGCCGGCGTCGGACACGATGCCCATGAGATGGAGCTTCGACCGGCGCGACTTGACGCGGTCGACCACCGCCCGCCACACCGGGTTGGTCGCTAGGCGCCGTTCGGAGAACAGCTTGTTCAGGCGGACCAGTTCCTGGTCGACGATGCGCCCGGCGCCGATGTTCTCGTGGCCGACCTCGCTGTTGCCCATCACGCCGTCGGGCAGACCGACGTCGAGCCCGCTCGCCTTGAGCAGCGTGCACGGGTACTTGGCGTGCAGGGCGTCGTCGCAGGCCTTCTTGGCCTGGACCACGGCGTTGCATGCATCCTGGGACGGATCCGGATTCTTGCCCCAGCCATCGCGGATGACGAGGAGGACGGGTTGGCGCGGAGTGCTCATGGACCGAGGAACCAACCATGGATGCGCCATCGGGCCAAAGCAAAATCGTGGTGGCGACGGGCCCGGTGCGGTGATGGGGGGCACGACCTTAGCCGCTGAGGATGCCGCGTTTCGGTTCCAAAGCCCCGCACCGGGGCCCGCGCCAAGCCCCGGCGCTGGCCCCTGAGGATTACCCTCCGGTCCCCACAAGAAATGCGCAGCGGTTCTACCACGGGGCTTTGGGGATTAATCCTCAATCGCGCCCTTCCATCTCAACCTAGGGAAAAAAGAACCGAAAAGCTAAGGAAGTTCCCATCCCCCTTACTTCATGAAACTTGGCACCAAGATCTTGCTCGCGGCCGGTGGCGCCGTGGCGCTTACCGCAATCGGCGCGTTCATCACCGTGCGCATCCTGGCCACGGAAAATCACGTCTCGGACATCCGCAACGGCATGTTCGCGATCCTGACCCAGGCCGAGGAGGTGCGCAGCCGCATGGACGCCATGCACGAGGCCAAGTCGTTCGACATGGCTGGCCTCACGGCCCGGGCCCGCGAGCAGGCGGGCAATCGTCCGCTCAAGGAGGTCTACAAGGAGACCGCCCTGTACGGCGTCGTGCCGATTGTCGCGACCTGGAACACCATCGCCAAGGCCGCCGCGCGCCAGGGCTACACCTTTGTCATCACGAACCGCCCCGGCATCACCGCCCGCAACCCCGATCACGATCACGCGGCCGAGTACCCGGAGATGTTCCAGGCCTTCGCCGCCGGTGAAAAGGAGTACTCCCACTACGACCGCACCCGCGACGAGCTCATCGTCGCCCGCCCGGTGCGGCTCAGCGCCAGCTGCCTCGGCTGTCACGGCGACCCGGCCACGAGCCCGACGAAGGACGGCAGGGACGTCCTGGGCTTCGCGATGGAGAACCGCAAGGAGGGCGACCTCCAGGGCGCGTTCGTGCTCAAGTCCGAGCTGGGCGATGACCCGGTCGTCGCCCGCACGAGCAAGGCCATGGGTCTGGTGTCGTTTCTGATCCTCGGGATCACCGGCAGCGGCTTCTGGTTCTTCAACCGCCGCTACGTGAACCGTCCGCTGCAGAGCGCGATCGACCGCCTTTCGGCCGGGGCCGGCCAGTTCTCGGCGGCCGCCTCCGAGATCTCCTCGTCCAGCGCCCAGCTGGCGTCCGGCGCGAGTTCGCAGGCAGCCAGCCTCGAGGAAACGAGCGCCTCGCTGGAGGAGATCTCCTCCATGACCAAGCGCAACGCCGAGAGCGCCGGCCACGCCAAGGAGGCGTCGGCCCGGGCCCACAGCGCCGCCGACGCCGGCACGCGCGACATGAACCAGATGAAGGAGGCGATGGACGCCATCAAGCTGTCATCCGACGAGATTGCGAAGATCGTGAAGGCGATCGACGAGATCGCGTTCCAGACCAACATCCTTGCCCTCAACGCGGCCGTGGAAGCGGCCCGCGCCGGCGAGGCCGGCGCCGGCTTCGCGGTCGTCGCCGAGGAGGTGCGCTCGCTCGCCCAGCGTTCCGCCCAGGCCGCCCGCGAGTCCGCGCAGAAGATCGAGGACTCAGTCGTGAAGAGCGAGGCCGGCGTGAGGATCTCGGGCCAGGTCGCCTCGTCGCTGAAGCTGATCGTGACCGAGGCCTCGAAGGTGGACACCCTCGTCGCCGAGATCGCCACGGCCTCCCACGAGCAGAACCAGGGCCTGGGCCAGATCAACAGCGCCGTCGGCAAGATGGACGAGGTCACCCAGACCAACGCCGCCGCCGCGGAGGAAACCGCCTCGGCCGCCGAGGAACTCTCGGCCCAGTCCCAGGAGCTCATCACGCTCGTGAAGGAACTCGAGGGCCTGGTTGGAGTGACCAAGGCCGGGTCACCCGGCCTCAAGCTCCCGGCCGCGCCCGGCGGCCGTCCCACCCTGCGCCAGCCGGCCCCCTTCAAGCGCCCCGGCGGCACCCGTCCGCCCGCGCTGAAGCGCCCGATCCTCGAGACCGCGCAGAACTAAGGCGCGACCAAGCCGAGGCCGGCGAAGCGAAACGTGGGTCGATACGCCGGCCCCCGGTTTCTGCTTTCCGCCGCAGAGGCAAACCCACCGTTCCCGCCACCCACCGCCTACTGCTTCTGCCGCTCGCTCTCCAGCTCGACGATCCGCACTTTGCCGTC
>CAZUQB010000339.1:0-3530 GCA_964622405.1 uncultured Opitutaceae bacterium
ACCCGCTCATGTAGTGGATGTCGAGGTACAGGGCGTCGAGCGGCAGGCGCCGCGCCCGGTACTGCCGCGCCACCTCCTCGACCATGGCGGCGGGATAGTAGCTGTACCGGCTCTGCTGGTGGCCGAGCGCCCAGCGCGGAGGCAGCGGCATGCGGCCGGTCAGGTCGGCGTAGCGGCCGAGAATGCGCTTCATCGCGGGCCCGCGGAAAAAATAGCAGTCCAGGATGCCGCCGTCGGCCTCGTACTCCACCGCTTCCTGGCCGGAGTGCCCAAAGTCGAACCGCGCGCGCGCCGGATTGTCGTAGAACAGGCCGTAGGCCTCGCCCGCCTCCCATCCCAGGTAGAACGGGATGCTCTGGTAGATCGGGTCGGTGCCCTCGGTGTAGCCGGGCGTGTCGGAATTCCAGAGCTCAAACCGGCCGCGCCGCCGGTCGAGGCGCGCCGCCTTCTCGCCGAGGCCGTAGAAGTGCTCGTCGAAGCCCAGGCGCTTGGCCGCGGTCACCCGGCCGGACGCCGGATCGCGCGCCATCGGGCGGGCGTCGGCGTTCAGCACGCGACCCGACGCGCGGTCGCGGAAGGTCACGAGCAGCGGCGACCGCCGCACCTCGACCGCCAGCTCCGCCGTCGTCAGGGTCACGGCGGCCGCGTCCTCGCGCAGGTCCCACGCCGCCGGCGCCCAGTCGGTCCGGGCGACGGCCCATGAGTGGTCGGGGGCGGCGGCCTGACCGGCGAAGAGCGTGCGGACCCGCACGAGGTCGGGGGCGAGCACCTGGAGGTGGACCACCGCGCCGTCGGCGCAGGCCAGGGCGACCCCGCGCTCGTGCCGGACCACGCCGGTGACGTCGCCGACCGGCCGGAGGCCGGCGGCGGACGCCGGCCCGGCGAGCAGCAGGCCGCCGAGGAGCACCAGGGATGCGCGCACGGGAGGGAGGGAGCTGGGGACAGTTCCGCCCGCCGGGTCGGTCGTCCGCCGGAGCAGGCTCCGGCGGACGGCGGCGGCGGGCGGGACGGACGGAGGGACGCTCAGAACTTGTACGTGGCGCCGACCGAGTAGGACGGCCCGTAGCTCTGGTAGTCCTGGATGTAGCGGAGATCGGCGCCGGAGGTGGCGACGAGCGGCTCGTCGGTCAGGTTGTAGGCCTGGGCGATGAGCGTGAGGTTCTTGAACAGGCCGCTGCGGAACGCGTAGCTGATCTGAGCGTCGATGACGGTCTCGGGCTGCAGGTTGCGGTAGATCGCGCCGCGCGGGCCGAACGTGGCGATGTCGCCGCGGTAGGACGAGCGGTAGCGGCCGCTGAGGCGGGCCGAGAAGCCATGGCGCTCATAGTAGACCGTGGCGCTCTGCACCTGGTTGGAGAGGCCGACCAGCGGGACGGCGGGGTTGCCGAGGTCGGGCTGGATCGAGCTCTTGAAGTACGAGGCGCTGGCCACGACGCCGAAGCCCTTGAGGACGGGCGTGAACTTCTCGCCCGGCAGCGACACCGCGAACTCGAGGCCGCGGAGGTAGCCGCCCTGGCCGTTCATCGGCTGCGTGTTGTAGCCGGTGTAGATGGCGGGCGTGGTCGAGGAGCCCGTCGGGTAGCCCGCGAAGCTCACGAGCGCCTTCTGGCTGTAGGTGTACGAGACCAGCTTCTTGGTGAACCCGGCGATGGCGAAGTAGCCCATGTGGTCCTTGAAGTAGTGCTCGTACGAGAGGTCGATCGAGTCGGCGCGCCACGGCTCGAGCTTCGGGTTGCCGCCGTTGGACGACCACGGGCTGTTGAGCGGGTCGGTCGAGCCGGCCTTCGACTGGTCGAAGCCGAAGGTGTTGCCGGCGCGCATGTCGTTCATCGGCTGGCGGGCCAGCTGGCGGGCCACGCTGAAGCGCACCACCCGCTCGCTGTCGAGCTGCAGGTTGAGGTTCAGCGCGGGCACGATGTCCGTGTAGGTGTAGCTGCTCTTCACGGGCGTGACCGTGGTGCCGTTGACCGCGATGCCCTTCGCCTTCTGGGTCGTGCTGACGATCTGGCTGCCCACGTTGCCGCTGAGCTTGTAGCCGCCGACCTTGGTCTCGATGTCGAGCTTGGCGTAGCCGGTCCAGACATCCTCCTGGACGTCGAAGTTGTTCGCGCGGAGGGCCGGGTTGTCATTCGGAATCTGGTCGTAGAAGCCGCTGTTGTAGAGCGCGAGCGGGTCGTACGAGTACATCTTGCCCATGCCGATGAAGCTGAGGTCGGTGAGGCCGACCGACGGCGGGAGGGTGGCGCTCGGGGCCTTGTTCTTCAGCTGGAGGAAGTAGCCTTCCATGCCGCCCGGGCCGGATTCGGTCTCGTACTTCTTGCGGGTGTTGAACACCACGCCGAACTCGACGCGGTTGAACACGCCGTCGAGCGGGTGCTGGGTGGAGAGCTTGTACTGCTCGATCTCGTCGCGGGCGATCGGGCCCTTGAGGAAGCCGTCCTGGCCGTACGGGCGCAGGACCGAGTCCATGCCCCAGCCCTGCGGCATGCCGAGGCGCATCTTCGAGCCGTCGGAGTAGTCGAGCTGGTGGCCGAACGTCGCGCCCGCGCTGCCGTCGGGGGAGAGCGTGTAGGTGATCGAGTCGGGCGTGCCGACGCCGTTGACGCCGTAGCCGGAGTAGGTCTCGAGCACGAAGTCGCGGCGCTTGACGTGCGAGTAGCTCGCGTCGAGGTCGGTCTTCCAGCCGTCCTTCTTGTCGCCCAGCTCCAGGTTCCAGCCGATGTTGGCCAGGTGGTCGTTGCGGCGGACGTAGTCGTTGCGGACGACGCCGTAGAAGTTGTTGAGCGTGGCCTTCGTGATGAGGCCGTTCACGACGGTGTAGCCGGGGGCGAGCGAGGTGTACGTGCCCCAGTTCGGCGAGAGTGGCATCTCGATGCCGCGCAGGAGCTGGTTCTCCTGGAAGTCGGAGTAGAACACGTCGAGCGTGGAGTGGATCTTGTCCGTCGGGGCCACCTCGATGACCGACATCACGCTGTTGCGCTTGATCTCGCTGTTGCGGACGAAGGGCTTCGCGCCGCCGAGGAGGCTGGCGCCGTTCGGGAAGCTGCCGTCGTAGCCCCAGGCATTGAACTGCTCGCCCTGGCCCGGGCGGTCCGAGAGGGAGACGCCGACGGCGACACCCACCTTGTCATGGTCAAACTGGTCGATGTAGGAGAGCGTCTCGCGCCAGCCGCCGCGCTTGGCGCCGGCGTTGTCGGGATTCATGCCGGTCCATTCGTAGAACGCGTTGGCGGCGACCTGGCGGCTGCCCACGTCGATGGGCCGGACCGTCTGGAGGTCCACCGTGCCGGCCAGGCCCTGGCCAACCAGGCTGGCGTCGGCGGTCTTGTAGACCACGACGCTCTGCAGCAGCTCGGCCGGGTACTGGTCGTACTCCACCGAGCGGCCCGCAGCCGTGCTGACCTGCTGGCGACCGTTGAGCAGTCCGGTGCTGAAGTCGCCGGTCAGGCCGCGGATCACGATCGCCTGGGCGCGACCGTTGAGGCGCTGGGTCGTGACGCCGGGGAGGCGCGTGAGCGAGTCCGCGATCG
>CAZUQB010000340.1:0-3526 GCA_964622405.1 uncultured Opitutaceae bacterium
GCGGGATCCAGCCGAGTTCCTTGTACTTCGTCAGGCGGTACTCGGCCAGCAGCGCGCCGATCTGGTTGCCCGTGAGCAGCTCGAGCTTGCCGGCGCGGTTCCGCACGGCGCAGCCCATGCGGTCGGCGTCCGGGTCCGTGGCCATCACCACGTCGCAGCCCCGCTTCTCCGCCAGCGCCACCGCCATCGCGAGCGCCGCGGCGTTCTCGGGATTCGGCGACTTCACCGTCGGAAACCGCGCGTCGAAGTTGATCTGCTCCGGCACCTCGCACACATCGCAGCCGGCGTGGAGCAGGAGCGGCAGGGTCTGGATCGCCCCGGTGCCGTGGATGTTGGTGAACGCGACCTTGAGCTTCGTCTGCCGCAGCACCTGCGGGTCCAGCAAGGCCTTGCTCGCCACGGCGAGGTAGGCGTCGTCGGCGTCGCGGCCGAGCGTCTTCACGCCAGCGAGGTTGGGCGTGAGGTACTGGCCGAGCTCGCCGATCGGCACCGCGACGACCTCGGCGACGATGCCCTGGTCGTGCGGCGGGACGACCTGCGCGCCGTCGTCGAAGTACGCCTTGAAGCCGTTGTCGTGGGCGGGATTGTGGCTGGCGGTGATCACCACGCCGGTGTGCGCGTGCAGCCAGCGCACCGAGAAGCTCAGCTGGGGCGTCGGCCGGGGCCCGTCGAAGATGAACGCCTCGCCGCCGAGGCGGGTCCAGGTCGAGGCCGCGAGCTCGCAGAAGTGACGCGAGAAATGCCGCACGTCGTGCGCGATCACGAGCCGCGCCGCCGCGCGCTCGCCGCGGCCGTCGAGGTACTTCCGCGTGTAGCGGTACAGCCCGACCACGGCGCGGATCAGCGTGAAGTCGTTGAGCACGTTGCAGCCGATCGCGGCATGGGCCGGGGTGTCGCCCGCGCCGGCCTCGGCCGCGGTCGGCACGACGCCGATGGTGCGGCCGCGCATGCCGCCGGTGCCGAACTCGAGGTAGCGATAGAACCGGTCGTTCAGCTCGGGCCAGGCGGCGCGCTGCACGAGCTCCGCGATGCTCGCCTCGGCCCAGGCGGGCAGGCGCGCGCCGAGGAAGGCGGTGAGGTTCTCAACGGTGCTGGGCAGCAGGTGGCCGGCGGCGGCCGCGGCCTGGAGTTGCGCGAGGGTGCTCATGCGGGGTTCAGGAAAGGTAGAGGCCGTCGGTGATCGTGACGGCGGGCCGCTCGGCCCAGGAGGCGGCGAACGAGTCCTCGTCGTAGCCGTACGACGGGGCGACCTCCAGCGCGAACGGCGGCAGGCCCGTGGCGTCGGTGTCGAGGACGGCGCCGTGCGCCTTCAGCCACCGCGCGTACTGGCGGAGCTGGTCGTCGCGGCAGGTGCGCGGCGAGTCCACGCCCTCGGCGTTCTTCACCGGCGAGAAGTCGTCGGCCCGGCGGGTCTCGATGACCAGCGGGTTTCGGGCGAACGGCAGCGCGTCGAAGACAAACAGCTCGAATTTCACGCCGTTGGCCTGCGCGGGCTTCACCGGCGCGCCCGCGGCGTCGACGGTCGGGATCTTCTTGTCGGCCCGGTGAAACGGCAGCACGCCCAGCCCGCCCGCGCCGCCGGCGCCGGCCATCTCGCGGATGAACTCCCGGTCGAGCACGTGCAGCGCGATGCTGCCCGCGCGGAAGCGCAGCTGGCCGTCGGAGCCGGTCTCGTGCTGCAGCTCGCGCGGCAGGTCGGAGTATTCCACGACCACCAACCGGCCGTGCTGGTGACAGAAATGCCCGAGCTTCTCGTCGGCGTATGCCTTCGGGATCATCTTGCTCGACATCTGCGAGCCCGTGAGGAGATGCCAGCCGAGGAATGCCGGGTCGACGCAGCGCACCAGCGGATTGTCCACCTGGAAGTAACTCAGCGTGTCGATGTGGTGGGACTTCATCAGGTCCAGCGCCCCGCTGCGCTCGAGCGCGCGCAGCGAGCCGCCGTGACCGTCCGGCGCCAGCGCGATCGTTCCTGGCGTCTCGAGCAGGATCCGGCCCGTGAAGTCGACCGCCGGCATGCGACCCTGGCGGAAGAAATGCACGTGGCCGCGGTCGAGCACGAAGTACCGGTGCTCCTCGAAGAACGCCACCGTCGCCGCATGGTTCTGGTGGCTGGTCATGATGAACCAGTGGAGCGGCTTGCCGTAGCGGTGGCCGGCGGCCCGGAGTTTTTCCGCGAAGACCTGGAACAGGGACTTCCGTTTCACGGGCGTGACCGGAAAGGTGCCCTTCGGGCCGTCATAGCCGAGCCGGGTCCCCTGCCCGCCCGCGACCGTGAACGCGGCCACGCGCCCGGCCCGCAGCGCGGCCTCGCCGGCCGCCTTGGCCTCGGCCCACGCCACCGCGTCGCCGCCGTTCGCCGGGAGCGGCTCGTAGGGCGCCGGAACCAGGCCGTCGAGGTTCACGCCCACCGCGCCCTGCCCCTGCAGATGGGTCCGGGTCAGGGTCGCGAGCTCGGCGAGATTGACCTCGGCGGCCTCGCTGAGGAGATGCCGCTGGGCCTCGGGCGAGAGCCGGTCGAAGAAAGCGAAGACGTGGCCCTGGCCGGCCGCGCGGAACTGCGAGATGATCGGGTTCAAGGCGAAGGGGCGCGATTCAAGGCGTTCACTCCTCGAAACGGAAGATGAATTCATCGGGCTTGGCGTAGCCCAGGCGGCGCCGGATGACCTTCTCCACGTACTCGTGGTCGGTGCGCAGGCGCTCGATGATGCGCTCCTGCTCCTTGAGCCGCGCCTCGGCCTCGGCGAGCCGGCGCTGGCTCCGGGCCTCGCGCTGCTTGAGCTGCTCGAACTCCGCCCGCGCCTGCCAGAAGAACACCCCGGACGTCACCGCGATCCCGACGAAGAGCGTCAGGTACAGGGCGAAGATGAAGCGGCGAAGGTTCACGGCAACGGCGCCCCATGAACCAGCGCCGTTTCCATGCAGGCAAATCTTTTCCGCCGGGGCGGCCGGCGCGCCGGTATGGAAAATGTCAAACCGGCCCCGCCGCGATGATTTAGGCGTGCGTTTTCTCCCCGGGATGCCTACCTCGAACTCCGCATGTATCAGAGCTTTTACGGGTTCAAGGAGATGCCGTTCAACATCACCCCCGACCCGCGCTTCCTCTACCTCAGCCCGACGCACCAGGAGGCCCTGCAGCACCTGAAGTACGGCGTGCAGGAGAAGAAGGGGTTCATCGCGCTGGTCGGCGAGGTCGGGTGCGGCAAGACCACGCTCTGCCGGTGCTTCATGAACGAGCTCGACCCGGCCAGGTACGACACCGCCCTCGTGCTCAACCCGCGCGTCACGGAGACGCAGATGCTCAAGGCGATCCTCACCGACCTCGGCGAGACCAAGCTCGCGCGCAGCCAGGTCGACCTCGTGGCCCAGATGAACCGCGTGCTGCTCAGCCGCATCGAGGCCGGCCGCGACATCGTGCTCATCATCGACGAGGCGCAGAATCTTTCCTTCGAGGTGCTCGAGCAGATCCGGCTCCTGTCCAACCTCGAGACCGACAAGCAAAAGCTCCTCCAGATCATCCTCATGG
>CAZUQB010000341.1:0-3517 GCA_964622405.1 uncultured Opitutaceae bacterium
TGGGCGAGGAGCTCGTTCGCAAGGTCGTCCATGCGGATGAACTCGACGCCGGCCTTTGCGCAGGCGGCGAGGAGGTCGCAGAAGAGCTGGCGTCGGCCCATGCCCTCGATCTCGGCGTGGATTGTCAGGATGTTCGGCTGGTCGGCCCGCAGCAGCGACAGGTAGTGTGCCACAATCCGGTCGTCGGGAAACTCCGGCCGGCCCATGAGCTCATCGAACGTCGGCAGGGTGCTGGGGATCTCGAGGGTCTGGAAGACGCGGCCGTCGATCCGGGGAAAAAACGCCGTGCCGCCGCGGGTGTCGCTCGCGTAGAGCAGTCCCGCCTCGTCGTACACCTCGCGGCTGCGGGCGTTGCTCTGCCAGCCGGCCGCGCCGGCCGTGCGGGCCTCGTGACCGAAGATGCGAAGAAACTCGGCGCGCGCCGCGACAAACTCGGCCCGCACCTCGTCCAGCGACATCCGCTGCAGGTAGTCCTGCCAGCGATAGTGGTTGTAGCAGTGGATCCCGACCTCGAAGCCGGCGTCGCGGACGGCGCGCATCACCGCGGTGTTGCGCCGGCCGATGTGCGGCGCCGGGAGCAGCGTGCCGTTCAGCAGCGTGCGGACGCCGTAGATCTGAACGACACTCGTGCGGCTGACCTTCTGGAAGAAGCCCGGACGGAACACGCGCGTGATGGCCCGGCCGGTCTGGTCCGGCCCGAGCGAGAACAGGAAACATGCCGGCGCCTTCACCGCCTGCAGATCCGCGAGCAGGTTCGGCACGCCGACCCGCGTGCCGCGGTCGGTGTCGACGTCAACCTTGAGGGCGAGGCGGAGGGGCATTTCGGGAGAAGGGAGCAGGGAGAAAGGAGAAGGGAGGAAGGACGAGGCGGAGGGCTGGGTTCTTCCCTGCTCCCTTCTCCCTGCTCCTTGCTCCGCGCGGGCGCCGCCCGCGCTAGACGAGCCGGTAGTCCTTCTGCGCGAGGTGGTAGTCGAGGGTCAGCTTGATGGCCTTCCGGAGGTTCACCTTCGGCGACCAACCCAGCTGCTTCTTCGCGTTCGCGATCGAGGGGACCCGCTTCTGGATGTCCTGGTAATACTTGCCGAAGTACTTCCCGGACGGGACGACGACCGTCTTGGCGGCCTTCACGTGGGCGGCGTACTCGGGGTAGTCCTTGAACGCGTCGACGATCAGGCGGGCCAGCTGGGCGACGCTGACCTCGTTCCGCGGGTTGCCGAGGTTGAAGATCTGGCGCGAGGCGCAGCCGTCCTTGTTCTCGATGATGCGCAGCAGCGCGTCGACGCCGTCGTCGATGAACGTGAAGGACCGCGTCTGCTTGCCGCCGTCGACGAGCTGCAGCGGCTTCTTGAAGATCACGTTCGAGATAAACTGCGTAAACAGCCGCGAGCTGCCCTCCTTCGGCTCGAACACGTCGTCGAGCTTCGGCCCGATCCAGTTGAACGGCCGGAAGAGCGTGTAGTCGACGCCGTCGCGCACGCCGTAGGCGTAGATCACGCGGTCGAGCAGCTGCTTCGAGCAGGCGTAGATCCAGCGCTGGCGCTCGATCGGGCCGTAGACGAGCGGGCTCGTCGCCTCGTCGAGCTTGGTGTCGGGCGACATGCCGTAGACCTCGGACGTGGACGGAAAGATGACGCGCTTCTTGTACTTCGCGCACTGGCGGACGACCGCGAGGTTGGCCTCGAAATCCAGCTCGAACACCCGCAGCGGGTCCTTCACGTACTGGATGGGGTTGGCGATCGCGACGAGCGGGATGATCGCGTCGCACTTCTTCACGTGGTACTCGATGTACTCGCGGTTGATCGTGATGTCGCCCTCGACGAACTTGAAGCGCGGGTTGCCGAGGCTGTCCTCCAGCTTGTGGCTCCCGATGTCCATGCCGTAGACCTCCCAGTCTTTCTGCAGGAGGATCGCCCGCGTGAGCGAGCTGCCGATGAACCCGTTGGCGCCGAGGATGAGGACTTTGAGAGGCATGGGAGGAGCAAATCGGGAAATCGGGAAATTGGGAAACGCAAAAACCGCGCAGGCTAGAGGGCGTCGCCCACGCGCAGGTCGGCGGCTGGGCCGCGCCACTCGGTCTTGGTCAACTCGAGGGCGCCGTCGCCGGTGGCCACGACCAGGGGCGACACGGAGAGGATCTCGCCCGGGCGGCCGCGGCGGCCGGCGGTCGCGGACGAGTCGGGCTCGGCCCACCAGACCATCAGGCGGGCGGCGCCGACGTCGGTGAACGCCCCGGGGTACGGGTCGGTCACGGCGCGGATCAGGTTGAAAATCTGCCGCGAGGTCTGCGTCCAATGGATGCGTCCGTCCTCAGGCTTGCGGCCGCCGAAGTACCTCGCCTTCGACTCGTCCTGCGGCGTCTCGCGCGCGGTGCCGGCCAGCAGCGCGTCGATCTGGCGGGCGAGCACGCGCCGGGCGCAGGGCAGCACCTTGCGGAAGGCCTGCTCGGCGGTGTCGCGCGGTCCGATCTCCACGCCGTCCTGGTCCACGATCGCGCCCGCGTCGGCGCTCTTCACCATGCGGTGGAGCGTCATGCCGATCCGCGGCTCGCCGTGCAGCACGGCCCAGTTGATCGGCGCCCGGCCGCGGTAGGCCGGCAGCAGCGAGCCGTGCATGTTCCAGGCCCCCAGCCGCGGCAGATCGAGGATCTTCGTCCCGATCATGTTCCGGTAGTACACGGACAGGATCAGGTCGGGGCGCAACGCGGCGATCTTCTCGCGCCACTCGGGATTGTTCACGCTGTCGGGGGTGAACACCGGGACGCCCTTCTCCTGCGCGGCGACCGCGGGGGTCTTGAACCAGATCTTCTCGTGCGGGTTGTCCTGGTGCGTGATGAGCGCGACGACGTTGTCACCCCGCTCCAGGAGCAGCGACAGGCACTCGTAGCCGACTTCGCTGTAGCCGAAGAAAAGGATCCGCGGCTTCGCCATCACGATCCCGGTTTTCTAACCACGAATGGACACGAAGGGACACGAATCCGGTTCACGGCGCCGAGACAGACCCGCGGCGTTGGTCGCCGGATGGGCTGTCTCTTTTCGTGTCCATTCGTGTCCATTCGTGGTTGGCCCTTCCGTCACTGCTTCGTCTCGAGGATCTCCTTCACGAAATACTTCTGCCGCGCGCGCACCACCTGGTAGGTGCGGCCGACGTATTCGCCGATGAGGCCGATGCCGACCATCGCGACGCTCAGGAGGAAGAACACGATGCCAAACAGGGTGAAGATGCCCTCCGCCTCCGCGCCGAGGAAGATGCGACGGTAGGCGAGGATCAGCACGAGCAGGAAGCTGCCCAGCGAGCAGAGGCCGGCGAACATCGTGAAGTACTGCAGCGGCGCCAGGGAGAAGCCGGTGATCAGGTCGAAGTTCAGGCGGATCAGCTTGTAGAACGAGTAGTTCGACACACCGGCGTGCCGCTCCTCGTGCTTCACCCCCACCTCGGTCGGATTGCTGGAGAAGCTGTACGCCAGCGCCGGGATGAAGGTGTTGATCGCCCCGCTGCGCACGATCGCGTCGATCACCGG
>CAZUQB010000342.1:0-3495 GCA_964622405.1 uncultured Opitutaceae bacterium
CCGCGCGTGAAGCTGGCCGACTCGACCACCGGCCTCGCCGACTATCTCTCGCGCTCCACCCACGTGGCACTGATCGAGCCGGCGGCGCTCGACGAGGAGTTCAGCGCCTTTGCCCGCGAGGGCTCCGACGGCCTGACTCCCCTGCTCGCCGGCTGCGCGGCGCTCTTCGGCCTGAGTGATCTCGACGAGGCCAGCGCGCTGCTCGACGAGGGTGCCATGGAGTCCACCTGGAACACCGAGAGCCTCGTCCACCACCGGCGTTACCCCGACGACGCGCTCGTCGCCCAGGAACGCCTGCAGGTCGAGGACGATGCGCGCCGCGAGTTTCTCCGGACCCTTGCCGGTTGGAGGAAGGCCGGCTATGCCATCGACCTCGTTGCCTCGAAGGAGGGCGAGGAGCAGCGCATCCAGGAAATCCTCGGCGAGGATCCCGCGCTCAAGCAGATCCGTCCCCGCCACCTGCGCGGGGCGCTCAACGAGGGTTTCCGCGTCACGTTTGGCGCCGGCCAGCCGGCGTTGGGCTGGCCTACGATCCCGGCCGGGGCGGCCGGTCTGGTCGTCGTGACCGAGACCGAGGTCTTCGGGCGCCAGCGGGCCCGCCGGCCGGTGCTGAACCCGCGGGCCGTCGCGCAGCGCGCGCAGATCGACCAGCTGCTCGACTTTTCCGAGCTCGTCGAGGGCGATTTCGTGGTCCACCTCCAGCACGGCGTCGCGCTCTACCGCGGGCTCACGAAGCTCGACACGGCCCAGGGCCTGCGGGAGGTCATCTCGCTCGAGTTCGACGACCACGTCACGCTGCACGTGCCGCTGCAGGAGTCGCACCTCATCAGCCGCTACGTCGGCCTGAGCAAGGCGCGGCCGCAGCTCGGCCGGATCGGCTCGGGCCGGTGGGAAAAGGCCCGCCAGGCCGCCGAGCGCGCCACGATCGACCTCGCGGCCGAGCTGCTGCGCATCCAGGCCGCGCGCGAGGCGCAGCCCGGGCTGGCGTTTCCGCCGGACACGACGTGGCAGAAGGAGTTCGAGGCGTCGTTCCCCTTCACCGAGACGCGCGACCAGCTTCGCGCCATCCAGGAGGCCAAGGCCGACATGGAGCGCATGCGGCCGATGGACCGCCTGATCTGCGGCGACGTCGGCTTTGGCAAGACCGAGGTCGCGATCCGCGCCGCCTTCAAGGCCGTGCAGGGCGGACGCCAGGTCGCCGTGCTCGTGCCGACCACGGTCCTCGCCCAGCAGCATCTCAACACCTTCCGCGAGCGCATGGCCGGCTACCCGGTCGCGGTCGAGATGCTCAGCCGCTTCCGCACCAAGGCCGAGCAGGCCAAGATCCTCGCGGCCACCGCCGAGGGCCACGTTGACATCCTGATCGGCACCCACCGGCTGCTGCAGGCCGACGTGAAGTTTCGCGAGCTCGGGCTGGTCGTGATCGACGAGGAGCAGCGCTTCGGCGTGAAGCACAAGGAGCGGTTCAAGGCCATGCGCGCCACGGTCGACGTCCTCTCGATGAGCGCCACGCCGATCCCGCGCACGCTCTACCTCGCCCTGACCGGCGCCCGTGACCTCAGCGTCATCGAGACCGCCCCGACCAATCGCCATCCGATCCAGACGATCGTCAAGACCTACGACGAGAAGGTCGTCGCCGACGCGGTCCACCATGAGCTGCGCCGCGGCGGCCAGGTGTTCTATCTCCACAATCGCGTCCAGACGATCGATCTCGTGGCGGCCCGCTTGCGGGAGCTGATGCCCAACCTGTCCATCGGCGTCGGCCACGGGCAAATGGACGCGAGCGAGCTCGAGCGGGTGATGACGGATTTCGTCGCCGGCCGTTACCAGGTCCTGGTCTGCACGACCATCATCGAGAGCGGCCTCGATATCCCGAACTGCAACACGATCATCATCGAGGGCGCCGACCGCTTCGGCCTGTCCCAGCTCTACCAGCTCCGCGGCCGCGTCGGGCGGTTCAAGCACCAGGCGTACGCCTACCTCCTGCTTCACCGTCACACTCGCCTGCTCGACATCGCGCGGCAGCGGCTCACGGCCCTGCGGCAGCACAACCAGCTGGGCGCCGGCTTCCGCATCGCGATGCGCGACCTGGAGCTCCGGGGCGCGGGCAACCTGCTGGGGGCCGAGCAGAGCGGTCACATCGTGGGCGTGGGCTTCGAGCTCTACTGCCAGCTCCTCCGGCAATCCGTCGCCCGGCTGAAGGGCGAGAAGACGGCCGCCGCCATCCGGGCCAGCGTGAAACTCGATTTCGTGTTCGTGGGCGAAGGCGCCGGCCGGTCCGGCGGTCCGGTCCGGGGGCGGCACGAGGACGGGTACACCGCGCTCAAGGACGCCGAGGCCCAGCCCGAGATCCCGTCCATCCAGGCCCGGATTCCGGCCGACTACCTCGGCGAGACGCGCCTGCGGATCGATTTCTACCGGAAACTGGCCATGGCGGACACGCTACCGGCTTTGAAGCAGATTGAGAACGATTTGCGTGACCGGTTTGGCAAGTACGGCGACGAGGTGAAGGCCCTGCTGTTGATCACGGAAATCCGGATCCGGGCGGAACAAAAGGGCATCGTTTCCGTCGAAACGGAATCAACGCGCTTGAAGTGCCTCCGGTCGAGCGGCCGACGCGACGACTGGGTGCAGGTTGGCACCCGGTTTCCAAGGTTGACCGCCCCCCGCCCCCTTCTACGTTTGCGAGAAATCGTCACTTTCCTGAACAATCTCCCGAATCCATGATGTTAGGCCGCCGTCTTGCCCTTGCCGCAGTTTCCCTCGCCGTCGCGTCGCTCGGACGCGCCCAGGTGCCGGCCGACAATCTCAACCTCCGCTTCGCGAACGGCATCGCCGCCATCGCCGAGGAGAAGGTGATCACCGTGGACGATGTCCGGCGCGAAATTTCCCCGCTCATCCCCCAGCTCCAGCGCGAGGCGCGCAGCGAGAAGGAGTTCAACGAGAAGCTCGAGTCGCTGCAGGACGACGTCATCCAGCAGCTCATTGACCGGGTATTGATCGTCAAGGAGTTCCGCAAGGACGAGAAGAAGCACATCCCGATGAGCTTCATCGACAACCGGATTGCGGACATCCAGGCGGAGCAGTTCGACAACGACCGCTCGAAGTTCCTGGCCTACCTGCGTTCGCGGAGCATGACCTTGCAGGACTATCGCCGCGAGGTGGAGGAAGACATCATTTACAGCTACATGCGGGGCCAGCAGCGCAAGTCGCAGAGCTTGGTCAGCCCGGTGCGCATCGAGACCTTTTATCGCGAGAACAAGGACCGTTTTTATCAGGAGGACGGCGTCCACCTGCGGCTGATCCAGTTCACGCGGACCAATGGCGAGACCGATGCCGACCTGCTGGCCAAAGCCAAGTTGGTGCAGGCGCGTTTGGCGGCCGGGGAGAAATTCGAGGACCTCGCGAAGGAATACAGCCAGGACTCACGCCGCGGCAAGGGTGGCGACTGGGGCTGGCAGAAGCGCTCCGACCTGAAGCCGGCGTTCAGCGATC
>CAZUQB010000343.1:0-3491 GCA_964622405.1 uncultured Opitutaceae bacterium
CGCGGACATCGTCGCCGAACTCGTACTTCACGACCTGGTCGAACTCCATGCCGCGGCCGCGGAAGGTGGAGCGGTACTCGCCGCTGAGCACGTTCTCGACGGCGTGGCGCACGCGCCACTCGAGCTGGCGGAGCATCGCCAGCGGGCTGGGGGACGTTGTCGGTTCGACCGCCACGGTCAGCTTGCGGGCACCGGGGTCTGGGTGACGACCTGGGCGACGATCTGGTCGGGGGAGATTTCCTCGGCCTCCGCCTCGTAGGTGAGGCCGAGCCGGTGGCGCATGACCTCGGGGGCGAGTTCCTGGACGAGGGCGGGCGTGACGTAGTCCAGGCCGCGGAGCCAGGCGAGGGCGCGGCTGGACTGGTAGAGCGCGAGCGAGGCGCGCGGCGAGGCGCCGAAGTTGAGGTAACGCTTGCCGCCGGCGCCGGGCTCGGCGAGGGCGCGGGTTGCGCGGACGAGGGCGAGGATGTAGCCCTGCACCGCGGGCGAGACATGGACGGCGTCGACCGCCCCGCGCAGGGCGAGCAGTTCCTCGCCGCTCGACGCGGCGGAGACTGCGGGCTGCTTCGTGACCTGGCCCCAGCGCTGCATCATCGTCGATTCCTCGGCGGCGCTCGGGTAATCGACGATCAGCTTGAACAGGAACCGGTCGGTCTGCGCCTCGGGCAGCGGGTACGTGCCCTCCTGCTCAACCGGATTCTGGGTGGCCATCACGAAGAACGGCTTCGGCAGTGGATGGGTCTGGCCGCCGATCGTGACCTGCCGCTCCTGCATCGCCTCGAGCAGGGCGCTCTGCACCTTGGCGGGCGCGCGGTTGATTTCGTCGGCCAGCACGAGGTTGGCGAAGATCGGCCCGCGGTGCGCGGTGAACTCGCCGGTCTTGGGCTGGAAGATCATCGTGCCGACCACGTCGCTCGGCAGCAGGTCGGGCGTGAACTGGATGCGCTCGAACTGCACGCCGAGGGCCGCGCCGAGCGACTTCACGAGCAGGGTTTTCGCGAGGCCGGGCATGCCCTCGAGCAGCACGTGGCCGTTGGCCAGCAGGGCGACCAGGAGGCGCTCGATGGCTGCGTCCTGGCCGATGACGGCCTTGCCGATTTCCGAGCGGAGTTTTTCAGACCAAGCGGGACCTGAGATCATGGGTAAAATCGATGAGTCGGAGAGGGGACTATTTGACTCCAAACCGGGGTGAAAGTTTCCCAGAGAAAAGGGCCCCGGCTAGGGCTTTACCACCCCAAAGAGGGGAGCGGAGCCTGGGGCAAGTCACCGGGGTCCGGGGCGGAAAAGGTCAAACGCCAGGGGCCAATCGCCAAATCGGTGGCGGCTGCGGTGATCCGAGGCGGACTTGATCGCGAGTGCCTGCTGCGGAGGCGTTGGGTCCAGGCATCGCGAGCCTCGCGTGTTTGCCGACAAATGGGGGCCGGGAACCTGGCGGCACGGCGCCGAACTTGAAACCGGTCCGTGGCTGGGCACAGTCCGGCCCATGAACGCCGAACTGGCCGCACGGCTCGCCGCCATGGGGGTCCCTCTCTCCGAGGTCGAGGAGCGTTTTGTGCGGGGCTCGGGTCCCGGCGGCCAGAAGATCAACAAGACCAGCTCGACCGTCTGGCTCCGGCACCGCCCGACCGGCCTCGAGGTCCGCTGCCAGCGCGAGCGCTCGCAGACGGCGAATCGCGAACTCGCCTGGGCCGAGCTCTGCGAGAAACTGGAGGAGCTGCGCCGGTCCGCGGCCGCGGCGCGCCAGGATGCGCGCGAGCGGCAGCTCCGCCAGACGCGCCAGAAGAGCCGGACGCAGAAGGCGCGAATGGTTTCGTCCAAGCGTCACCGCGCTGGAATCAAGGCCCGGCGCGGCCGGCCGCTCGACGACTGAGCACGTCGCGTTGGGGTGTTCACCGCTAGAGCAGTTTAGCCAGAGTTGTGGCCGCAAGAACGCGCAAGACGCACAAAGACTGGCCGCCGCAAAGATGCACCTGAATCAAGATTGAGCCGTGACTTACGCTGTAGGTCCTACCGAAGCCAGGAGCGGATTGATCTGCGTTTTTTGCGCCTCCTTGCGGCTACACCTTTGGTTAAATTGCTCTAGGGCCACGAAGTCCACCCAGCGATCCCAACCAACTGGCTTCGCGTCGTGGCGTCGTCGCGCTTGAACCGCGCGAGCCTCGCGCCCTGCGTGGTGAACCCGGATCGCAGCCCCGCGTTCGGGCCCGCGGCCGTCAGTGGCCGCCGAGCACCTGGTGCAGGACGATGGGCAGGTTTTCCCAGAAGATCAGGAGCACGCCCATGAGCGAGCCGCCGGCGATGACGCCGGAGGCGACCGGATAATTGTAGAGCTCGGCGAAGGCGGGCCGCTTCCGCTCGATGGCCCAGCCGAGGACGCCGCCGATGAAGAACAGCAGGCCGTAGTACCAATGGAACGTCCACGACAGGCCGACGCCCGAGGCGGACGGGATCCACTGGGCCCGCTTCGGAAACCAGCGCGGAAGCAGCGTGAGGACGACGCCGACGATGGCGCCGATCACGATGCACCAGACCTTGATGGGCTCGAGGGACTCGAAGCCCTTGCTCAGGGCGAGGGCGACGGCGCGCCAGGACTGGGCGGCGGGAGCCGGGAACTTGTCGGAGCCGAGCACGTCGGCGGTGGGCACCATGACCATGAAGGCGAGCACGGTGGCGACGGTGCCGATGAAGATGCCGGCGAACTGGGCGATGAACTGCTTCCGCGGGTGGGCGCCGAGCAGGTAGCCGCTCTTGAGGTCGGTCAGCAGGTCTGCGGACGAGATGGCGGCGCTTGACGTGATGTTGGCGCTCATGAGGTTCACGTTCATGTTGCCCGGGCTGAGCGCGCCGAAGATGAGCTGCGTGACCTTGCCCATGGCGCCGGTGGGCGTGGTGTCGGTCTCGCCCGTGACGCGGCAGGCGACGAGCGCGAGGAAGAACGACATGAACACCGCGATGGTGCTCTGCCAGTACGGCATGTTGAAGCTGGCCTTGGCGAGCCAGGCGAGGGCCGCGAGGGAAATGAACTGGGCGACAACGAACCAGGACATTGGCGTCTCAATCGCATCGAGTTCGTCGCCCGGTCCCTTCGATCCGAACATTGCGCCCAGCCCGCGGAAGGCGCGGGCGACCGCGCGCCACTGGAGCGCGAACGCGAGGAGGCCGGACGCCACCATGCACGAGACGCCGGCCCAGAGCGTCCACGGCACCACCTCGCGGTAACCCGAGCCGGTGATGATCCCCTTGGCCTGCAGGATCGGCACGAAGACCGCCCAGCAGAGCGTGCCGCCGAGGAAGATGCTGGCCGCCGGGCGCAGGCCCATCAGGACGCCGGCCGCGATGAAGATCGGGTCCCACACGAACGTGACCGTGCGGCCGATCCAGGCCGGGCCGAACACGACGTTGTTGACCCGGTCGAACAGGCTGCCGAGGGCGAACGGCGCGAGGCGGGCGCTGACCAGCGTGAGCCCGTCGTTCCAGAACTGGCTGATCGC
>CAZUQB010000344.1:0-3487 GCA_964622405.1 uncultured Opitutaceae bacterium
GCCTCGACCAGCGGCGGTGACGTCAATGCGGCGGGGCTGACCATCACGATCGACAAGGGCGGCGTCGGCCGCAGCCGCCTCGCGGGCAAGGTCAACGGCGGCGGCCCGGTCCTGAAGCTCCGCACCAGCGGCGGCAACATCCGCATCGAGCCGCGGTAACGCCGCTCCGACCGGCCGAATATGTGGGCGGGGTGCCCTCACCCCGCTCCCTCCTTTCGGCACAAAAGTGTCTCGATCCCCTCAACCCCGCGGCCGGTAGAACACGCGCTCGACGCCATAGTAGGTGGCGAGCGTGGCCGCGGCCGAGGCCGCGAGATTCGCGGCGAGCTGCACCAGGTAGTCCTCCTGATGGAACCCCACCAGCAGGAGCCAAGTGGCGAGCATGATCGCCGGCGTGTGGATGGCGTAGAGGCTGTAGCTGATCCGGCCTGAATACCGCATGGCGGCCACCAGTGGCCGGTCGCGCCAGTCGGGATGCCGCTCCTCGCGGCGCAGCACCCAGAGAATGCCCAGCGTGCACACGAGGGCCCAGGCGGCCTGCCGCAGGATGTTCAGGCCGTAGAAATGGGGCACGGCCTTGAGGCCGAGAAACCCGGCCCAGCCGACGACGAACCAGAGCCCGCGCATCCGCGCCCCTTGCCGCACGAACTGCTCCGCGGCGAACGCCCCGAAGTACCAGAACAGGCCGAGCATGAAGACGCTGTTGAAGACCCAGAACGGCGTTACCCAGCGCAGCAGCAGCACGGCGAACGCCTGCATCGCCACGAAGCCCACGCCCAGCCGGGTCCAGTGACCCCGCGCCGCGAGCGCGTGGAACCACGGGTAGAGCGCGTACATCACGATTTCCACCGCGACCGTGTTGAGGAGGTAGTTCCCGGCGAAGATCTCGCGCGGATAGAGACCCGAGAGACCGGTCAGGCGCACTGCAATCTCCTCGACCGGCGAAAGGGCGTGCAGCGCGAGCAGCGTGCTGCCGCTGGGCCGGAGCGTTTCGGCCGCGACGAACGCCAGCCCGAGCGCGCAGGCCGCCCAGTAGGCGGGCATGATCCTCAGGAACCTCCGGCGGAAATAATCCCGCCAGCCCGCGGCCGCCTGACCGTCGCGCGCGCGCCTTGCGAACGGGTAGTGGATGCAGAAGCCGCTCAGGACGAAGAAACAAATCACCGCCGGATGGTGGCCGCCGGTCGGCCAGGTGAGCGTGACAAACGCCGTGTAGCAGTTCTCCCCCAGCTCGCGGACGAACCGCTCCAGCGTACCGCGCGGGGCGAACGATGACCAGAGGTGCCAGTGACTCAGGAAGACGACGAGCGCGCAGCCGCCGCGCAGGACGTCGAGCGACCAGAGTCGCGGCGGGGCGTCGGGCGTCGGGCGGGTTGCGTCCACGACGCCAGATTCCGCTGGGAGCCGGGTGGGGCAAGCGATTTTGCCCGCCGTAGCGGGTAGTGGTAGCGGGAAGCGGGCATGAGAACGATGGCCTGACCAAAAGAGTCCTCCGAGCCGACGTCCCCCGACGAATCGATTTCCGTGTATTCCGTGTGTTCCGTGGGCCCACCACCCTCCGTGTGATCGGAACTTCCCATTCGGAGTTCGTCCTTCACCCGCTCCGGCCATATTCAGTGCCGCCTCCCGCGGCAAAAGGACTGGCGCGCCGCAGGGTTCCGTGGAGGATGAACGCATGACGAATTCAACGGCGTATGCGGAACTGACGGACTGGGTGAAGCGCGTGCACCTGCTCGGCACGGTGGCGGAGCTGCTCGGCTGGGACGAGCAGGTGAACCTGCCGCCCGGCGCGGCGGACCAGCGCGGGGCGCAGCAGGCGGCGCTGGCGGGTGCGACCCACGCGGCGGCCAGCGACCCGCGCCTGGGCGCGTGGCTCGCGGCGCTCGAGGCCGACGCCGCACTCACGCCCGACCAGCGTGCCGTCGTGAAAGTGGCGCGCCGCGACTACGACCGGGCGACGAAACTGCCGCCGGAATTTGTCCGCGAGAAGGCCGCGCAGAGCAGCCGGGGCTACCACGCGTGGGCGAAGGCCAAGGCGAACAACGATTTTGCGGGCTACGCGCCGGTGCTCGCCCAGAACCTCGAGCTCGCGAAGCGCGAGGCGCGCTTCCTCGGCTGGAACGGTCGCGAGTACGACTACATGATCGACAAGCACGACCCGGGCATGAGCGCCGCGGTCATCGCCCAGCTGTTCGCCGAGCTGAAGCGCGACCTTGTGCCGCTCGTGCGCGCGATCGCGGCGTCGCCGGTGAAGCCGCGCGAGGACGCCCTGCGCGGGCTGCCCATCGACGGCCAGCGGGCCTTCCTGCGCGAGGTGACCGAGCGGCTGGGCTTCGACTACCAGTGCGGCCGCATCGACGTCTCGCTCCATCCCTTCTGCACCGGCACCGGCGCCGACGTGCGCATGACCACGCGGTTCAAGGAGCACGAGCCGCTCGATTCCCTGTTCAGCTCGATCCACGAGACCGGTCACGGCCTGTACGAGCAGGGTCTGGCCAAGGAACACCTCGGCACCGCGCTCGGCATTCACGCCGGCATGGCGGTGCACGAGTCGCAGAGCCGCCTCTGGGAAAACCAGGTGGCCCGCAGCCGCGGGTTCTGGCGCTGCTTCGAGCCGCGGCTGCGCGAGGTCTTCCCGGCGCAAACCGCCCGGGTCGCATCCGACGAGCTGTACCTCGCGATCAATGCCGTCGCGCCGACCCTCATCCGCGTCGACGCCGACGAGGTGACCTACAATCTCCACATCATCCTGCGCTTCGAGCTGGAGCAGCGCCTGTTCTCCGGCCAGCTGGCCGTGAACGATCTGCCAACGGCATGGAAGGCCGCCGCGCAGGAGCTGCTCGGACTCACGCCGCCGAACGACCGCGAGGGGGTGCTGCAGGACGTGCACTGGAGCGACGGCGCGTTCGGCTATTTCCCGAGTTACTGCCTGGGCAACATGATGGCCGCCCAGCTGTGGTACCGCGCGCTCGCGCTGCGGCCGAACCTGGAGGAGGACTTTGCGTGCGGCGACTTCAGCTGGCTACTGCGCTGGCTCCGCGAGAACATCCACACCCAGGGTCGCCGCTATGACATGCTGGAGCTCACGCGTCGCGTCACCGGCGAGGAGCTTTCGCCCAAGCACCTGATTCGGTACCTGAAGGAGCGGTACGGGGTGCTTTATCGGGTTTGAAAAATCCAAACGCCAAACGGCCAAACACCAAAAGAGATCTTCCGGCGGACAAGCTGCGGACAGAGGAAAAAGACGGACGCGAGCCGGCTCTCGGGAGCTTTGAAATAGAATTCACGCGCGCGGTCGCTCCGGCGCTCGTGCCCACCTGGTCGCGTGCCTCCCATTTGGCGTTTGGCGGTTTGGCATTTGGCGTTTTCAGTTCCACGAGATGCTCCTGATCGACACCCACACCCACCTCGAGTCCTTCGTGCGCCACGGCACGCTTGACGGCGCCCTCGCGCGGGCGCGGGAGGCCGGACTGGGCGGGATGATCAC
>CAZUQB010000345.1:0-3480 GCA_964622405.1 uncultured Opitutaceae bacterium
TCTGCGGTGAAGTGCACTCGGAATTCGCCATTCCTCATTCGCCATTCGGAATTTCTTCCGACCCCGCGGCTCGTCCTGCCTGGAGTCCCGCAACGAGCGACCAGAGCGCGGGGTGAGGGCACCCCGCCCACATGGGCCGCCGCTGGCTTCCTGCGACTTGTGACCTGCAACCTGCGACCTGACGCGCGCAGCGCGTCAGGTTCGCTTCCAGACCTTGTCGAGCTCCTTGCGGAGGACGACGGCGTCGGTCCAGGCGGGCGGGAGGCCGGTGATGTTGTAGCCGGCGCCGCCCTGGTGGGTCGGTCCCATCTCGGGGCAGACAAACAGCGTGCGATTCTTGTTCTTCGGGGCCGACTTCCAGCACTTGAACAGCGCCTCGCAGAACTTGAGGTAGCTCTTGGCCTCGTCGGTCAGCTTGCCCTTGTACGTGACGGGCACCTGGCAGTGGTGGCCGTTGAACGGGCGGCAGTGCGACTGGTCGGAGTTCTGCACCAGCTTCGGGTGGTCGAGCAGGCGCTCGGCATAATTGCCCGGCCCGAGGTGCTTCACGACGGACAGGTGGGAGAAGTCGAAGTTGATCTTGATCATCTCGCCCGTGGCCTTCTGGTAGCGCTCGGCGATCTCGTAGGTCTTCTCGGGCGTCTCGGTGCAGCAGTCGCGGTGAACCTCGAGCGACAGCACGACGCCGCCGATTTTCTCGCCCTCACGGACCATCTGGATCCAGTGCTTGGTCGCGACGGCCGGGGGCGTGTCGTGGTCATCGAGCTGGACATTGATCTGGACGGCGCCGGCGGCCTTCTGCGAGCGGATGCGCTCGGCGAAGTCCTTCGGGTCGCCGGATGACGTGGAGACGAAGCCGAGCACGTGCTTCAGGCCGTACTTGTCGGCGAGGCGCTTGTGCTCGGGCGTGAGCCCGGTGGTGATGCCGTCAAAACCGGCGGCGGCGACGGCCTTGATCTTCTTCTCGAGCGACCACTCCTTGGCGGCGGAGGGGTATTGGACGAGGGACCAGAGATTGGCGATGTGGGCGATGGAAGACATGGGGGATTTTCGATTTACGAATTACGATTTACGATTGGGGAGGATGCGACAGACGGGCGGGGGATGGCGGCACGACCTACGGGTACGCGACGGTTCAGGTCAGGCAGCGCGGCCCGGGGCCGCGGCTGGAGTCCAAAATCGTCAATCGTAACTCGTAAATCGTAATTTCCCTCAGGCGTGGCGGCCCTTGAACGTGAGCTCGGCGACGCCGGATTTGTCGAGGCCGCCGAGGCCGAGCTTCACCATCTTGTCGAACTGGGCCTTGGTGGCGTTGGCGAGCGGGAGGTTGAGGCCGACGTCGACGCCGAGCTGGGCGGCGATGCCGCTGTCCTTCGCGGCGTGGGCGGCGGAGAAGAAGCACGAGTGGTCGCGGTTCTGCATGTCCTCGCCGTCGGTCTTGAGCACCTGCGAGTTGGCGCCGGTCTGGAGGAACACCTCGCGCAGCATGGCGAGGTCGAGCCCGAGCGCGGCGCCGAGGCCGAGACCCTCGGCGAGGCCGGCGGTGTTGATGTTCATGACCATGTTGACGAGCGCCTTGACCTGCGCGGCCTGGCCGGTGGTGCCGATGTAGCGCAGGGCGGTGGAGAGCTTCTCGAGGATGGGCTTCACCTGGTCGAAGGTGGCCTTGTCGCCGCCGCACATGAGATAGAGCGTGCCGTTGCGGGCCTGCGGGATGGACGACGCCATGCAGCCCTCGAGGGAGACGGCGCCGGCCTTCTTGGCGCGGCGCTCGACCTCGACGTGGGTCTTGGGCGTGATGGTGGCGCAGTTGACGAAGACCTTGCCCTTGGCGTTCACGAGCAGCGAATCGCCGCTCTCGGCGAACACGCCGAGCTGGGCGGCGTCATCGGTGACGACCGTGAAGATGACGTCGGCCGCGGCCGTGACGTCGGCGAGCTTGGTCGCGTGCTTGGCGCCGATCTCCTGGGCGAGCTCGGCGGCGGCGGGGGCGTGCGTGTCGTAGACCGCGGTGACGGCATAGCCGACGTCCTTGAGACGACGGGCCATGTTGCCACCCATGCGGCCGACTCCAACAAAGGCGATTTTCTGGGACATGTGGAGGTGGGGATTGAGGTTCGAGGGAAGTTTAGCGGGACGTGAAAAACGGGTTGTGGCGCTTCTCCTGGCCGAGCGTGGTGAGCGGACCGTGGCCGCAGGCGAGCACGGTGTCATTGGGAAGCGTGAGGAGCTTCTCCTTGTTGTTGCGGTACTGGTCCGCGAAGTTCGTCGGGCTGCCGCCCATCGAGCTGGCAAAGATCGAGTCGCCGACGATGGCCAGCGGCCAGCTCAGGCCGGTGATATAGAACGACGTCATGCCGGGCGAATGACCCCAGGTGAGGAGAGTCTTGATCGCGATCGGGCCGAGGTGGAAGTGGGCGTTCTCCTTGAACGTCTTTGCGCCCTCAAAGGCCACCGGCTCGAGCTCGCTGGCCCAGACCTCGGCCTTGGTCGCGGCGACCAGCTTTGCGAGGTCGGCGATGTGGTCGTCGTGCGTGTGCGTGATGAAGACGTATTGGACCTTGAGCTTCTCGGCCGAGATCGTGTCGAGCATCGCCGAGCAGTTTGCGCCGGTGTCGAATGCGGCGGCCAGCTTCGAGCGCGAGTCCCAGACCAGGTAGCTGTTGACCGTCATGTCCTCGAACGGCGTGTTGAACGCGGCGAAGCCGGTCGGAAAGTTCGGCTGCTCGGGATACCAGGCCTTGACCGTGAGCGCCTCGAGGGCGTCGGGACCGAGGTGGAGGTGACGCGCGACGCGGCGGATGACGGCGATGATCGGCTTGCCGCCCTTCACGGCGGCGAGGTCCTCGGCGGAGACCTCGGCGCGCCGGGCGAGATCCTCGTCGGAGATCTTCAGGCCGCGCTGGGTCTTGTTGATGACGTCGTTGAAATTATCCTCGAGGGGAATGCGAGCCATGCCGGGCGAATAAAGGTTGGGCAGCACCCCCCGCGCAAGCCGAATTGCCCAGAACCAAAGCTGGGAGCAGGGAGCTGGTAGTTGGGAGATGGAAATTGAGTGGAGGGCGGTGGACCGGCCAAATGGCCCTCGTCATGGCGGCGACCGGATCGAGCTGCTACAAGGTCCGTCGCCCAAAAAGCGGTCCGGCCACCTTCCATCTTCCAACTCCCAACTCCCAATTCCCAACCGATGTGATCCGGCCCGGCCGGATCACATCGGTTTGGGTGAGCGCGGACCGCAGGTATGCACGTTGGTGAGGGGCTTCACGCGCCGGATGCGGGCGAGGAGATCCTGGTAGAAATCGAACTTCGGGTCGCCCGGCGTGCGGGAGAGGGACTTCGCGAGCGCGGCGGCGGTGTCGTTGTGCCGCTCCTGGTATTCGGCGCGGATGGTGGCGGCGCGCTCGCGGTAGTTGGAGTTGTCGACGCCGCTCAGCTCGCTGAGGAGCGGCAGCCACTTGTGGGCGTACTGGACGTGGGCGG
>CAZUQB010000346.1:0-3477 GCA_964622405.1 uncultured Opitutaceae bacterium
GCCCCGTCTGTGTTTGCCAATCCGCCTTCGGCCATCCGAAATCCGCCATTGATGTCCGCCGTCCTCACTCTCCGCGAGCTTGAGCACTGGTCGCGTCCCGGCACCTCGCTCGCGGTGCTCGGCCACCCGATTCGCCACTCCATCAGCCCGCCGATGCACAACGCGGCGCTGGCGGAGCTCGCGCGGACCGATGCCCGCTTCGCGGACTGGGAGTATTTTCGCTTCGAGGTCCCGCCCGCCGACCTGCCGGCCGCGCTGCGTCTGCTGCACGCGAAACGGTTCCGCGGCGTGAATCTTACGGTCCCGCACAAGGTCATTGCCTTCGACCTGGTCGCAGCGGTCGCCCCCGGCGCCCAGCCGGTCGGAGCGGTGAACACCTTGCTCTGGACCGAGTCCGGATGGCACGGCCACAACACCGACGGCTACGGGCTCGCCGAGGCGCTCCGCGGCGCGCTCGGCGCCGAGTTGGCGGGCGCGCACGTGGTGCTGCTCGGGGCCGGCGGCGCGGCCCGCAGCGCGGCGGTCGAGTGTCTCCAGCGCGGGTGCGCCTCGCTCAACATCGCGAACCGCACGCGCGAGAATCTCGCGGCCCTGCTCGGCGTGCTGGCGCCGCTTGGGCCGGGCATCCCGCGGCGCGGCTTCGCCCCGGACACTCCGCCCGCCGACCTGCCGGCCGGAGCGATCGTGGTCAACGCCACCAGTGCCGGGTTGCACGACTCCGACCCGGCTCCGATTGATTTGCAGCGCCTGCCCCGCCCCGCCAGCGTGTGCGACATGATCTACAACCCCCCGCGCACCCGCCTGCTCCGCCAGGCCGAGTCGCTCGGGCTGCCCTGCACCAACGGCCTCGCGATGCTCGTGCACCAGGGCGCGAAGGCGCTCGAGATCTGGAGCGGCATTCCCGCGGCCCGCACCGCGCCCGTCATGCAGGAGGCCGCCACCCGCGCGCTGGCGGGCCGCTGAGCCATGGTCACCTACGCCGAGTTCGTGACGGAGTTCCCGTGGTTCTTCGCCGTGGCGGCCGCGGTGTTCGGGACGATGGTCGGCAGTTTCCTGAACGTCTGCATCTACCGGATCCCCGCCAATCGCTCGATCGTCACGCCCGGCTCCACCTGCGCGTGCGGCCAGCCGATCAAGTGGTACGACAACATTCCCGTGCTGAGCTGGTTCATCCTGCGCGGCCGGGCGCGCTGCTGCGGCCGACCCTACTCGTTCCGGTACGCGTTCATCGAGATGCTGACCGGCGGGCTCTTCCTCGCCTGCTGGCTCTTGTTCCCGCCCGCAAAGGCGGTGTGCGGCATGGTGTTTGTGAGCGTGCTGATTGCCGCGACGTTCATCGATCTCGACCACATGATCATCCCCGATGTGTTCACCATCGGCGCGGGTCTGGTCGGCCTGCTGCTTTCCATGGTGGTCCCGGTCCTGCACGGGCAGCACGAGGGGATGTTCGTCGTCGACAGCCTGCGCTCCGTCACCGCCTCGATCCAGGGTCTCCTCATTGGCTCCGGTCTGGTGCTCTGGATCGCCCTCCTGGCCGAGGTCCTGCTCAAGAAGGAGGCCATGGGCTTCGGCGACGTGAAGTTTGTCGGCATGATCGGCGCCTTCTGCGGCTGGCAGGGGGCAGTGTTCTCCGTGTTCGCGGGCGCGGTGGTCGGCACCGTGTGGTTCGCGATCGCGCTCGGCTGGCAGCAGTTGTCCGGCCGCAAGGTCGACCTGCCCGCGGATCCCGACCATCCCGAGGAACAGCCCCCCTCGCTCGGCTTTGGCGTCCAGGTGCCGTTCGGTCCGATGCTCGCAATCGCCGGCCTGCTCTACTTTCTCGTGTTCCACCGCCTGGTCGCGTCGTACTTCGCGACGGTGGCGGAGATGCTCTGAGCGGACATTCGCTGACTCCCTAGCTTGGGCCCATCTCGATCGGTTGGCCCACGGAATACACGGAACACGCGGAAATGATTTCCGCGTAGCAGCCGATCTTAGGAGCTTGGGTGGAGTCCGCCCGAAATCCAGCCTCGTAACCTCGGCTGCTACCCCGAAGTGCCTTTGCCGGAATTCCGCGTGTTCCGTGTGTTCCGTGGGCCACTACCCCAGCAGACTCGCGCCGTCGCCGGTCTGGGTCTGCAGCACCTCGGGCTTGCTCCCAAACTTCGCCGCGTACGCCGCCACCACGACGCTCGCCTGCGCCTCACCAAAGTCGGGCGTCGTGAGCGCCATCACGGCCCCGCCGAATCCGCCGCCGCTGAGCCGCGCGCCGTGCACGCCGGGCTGCCCGACCAGTTGGTCGACGAGGAGATCGAGTTCGGGGGTGCTGTTCTCAAACCAGCGCTGCGAGCTCCGGTGCGATGCCGTGAGCAATCGTCCCACCGCGGCCAGATCGCCGGCGCGCAACGCTCCGACCGTCGCATCCACGCGGGCAATCTCCTCCACCACGTGCTTCGCCCGCCGGTACGACTCCGGGGTGAGCCGGTCGCGGGCGGCCTCCACCTGCGCAGGCCTCACATCGGCGAGCAGCGGCACGCCCAGCGCCTGCGCCGCGGCCATGCACTCGCGATGCCGCGCGGCGTAGAAGCCGTCGACCAGCGCATGCTTCGTGTGCGTGTTGAACACCCAGAAGCGCGCCGAGGGCGGCAGCGGCACGGTCGAGAAGGACGGGCCGCGGCAGTCGATGAAGACCAGGTGGTCCTTGCGGCCGAAGCCCGACACACCCTGGTCCAGCACTCCGCAGGGCACGCCGACGAAATGGTTCTCCGCATGACGGCACCACTGCACGATGTCCGCCCGCGGCACGTCTTGGCCGGTGAGCGCCAGGAATGCGAGGCCGGACGAGAGTTCCAGCGCCGCGCTGCTGCTCAGGCCGGCGCCGGGCGGAAGGTCCGACGACACCAGCAGGTCAAATCCGGTGGGGACCGGACGACCGTGTGCGGCCAACGCGGCAATCACGCCGAGCGGATAATTTACCCAGCTGTCATTGCCCGTCCGGCGAACCGGCTGCTCGGTCGCGGGAACGGTCACGACCCCCGCGCGATTTTCCGTTGCGAAACACCACTGGCCGTCGCCGCGCGGCGCCACCGCCACGGTCACGCTGCGATCAATGGAGGCACCCAGCACGGTGCCGCCGTTGTAGTCGGTGTGATTGCCGATGAACTCGATGCGGCCCGGGGCCCGCGCCGACAGCACGGGCGCGCGGCCGAATCGCATGCGGAAGGTTTCAGTCAGGGACATGGGGAGGCTGTAAGCTGTAGGCGGTAGGCTGTAGGTGGTGGACGGTAGGCAGACGCTCTCGGCGCGGCGTATTCAATCTACCAACTACCATCTACTCACTACCATTCACCAGCTGCTCTAGGGGCCTCACATCGCCGCCTTCAGATCCAGGCCGGCTTTGAATCGGATGGTCTTCATTGCGCGGATCTTCATCGGCTGCCGTGTGTGGGGATTGTAGCCGCGGCGGGCGGCGCGGGTGCCGATGGAAAAGGCCCCGAA
>CAZUQB010000347.1:0-3467 GCA_964622405.1 uncultured Opitutaceae bacterium
ACGACTCTGACTCGTTTTGTCTAGGTTCGAGTCCTAGTCGGGCAGCCAACCGACGGTGCGGATCCGGCCCGAATCAAGCCCCGGATTCGCGCCCGAGAATTGGCCTAGCAAACGCCGGCCGTCCCGCATAGGGATGTTCCCAGACAAACAAAGTTGACAGCCAAGTTTCGTTGACCCCTAGTTCACGTTCTCTCTGTTTTTTCTCCCCCGAAATTAAGCTCAGCATCATGCTGATCCCCTCAGCCACCACCTCGGAAAGTCCGGCCAGAAATCGCCCCGAAGCAGGGCAGGCCGGGGGTGTGTTGCGACAGAAACGAGAAGAGCATTCCTGACCGGGCTGCGCGCGCCGCTGCCGGCTGGCATGGAGCGCGCTGCGCCTGTCCCCCCTCTCCAGATTCACCCAGTACCCAACCCGAAAGTAATACCCAAACTTCCTTCCTCCTATGATCCATCACAGCCTGCCTATCGCATTCCTCCTTGGCGATGATACCGTCATGGAACTCTTCATGAAGGGCCGCCAGATTATGTGGCCCATCCTGCTGCTCTCGTTCGTCGGCCTGACGGTCGTCGTGGAGCGCATCCTCTTCATCATTCGCGAGAATAGCCAGCGCGAGCCCGAGGTCGTCGAGAAGATGCTCGAGCACGTCGAGCGCCGCGACATCGAGGGTGCGGTCGAGGTCGGCAAGAAGAGCAAGGACTTCGTGGCGCGCATCCTCGTGTACAGCCTCACGAACAAGGAGTACTCCCTCTCCAACGCCTTCATCCGCGCGTCCGGCCAGGAGCTGGCCCGCTACCAGCAGGGCATGGCCACGCTGGACACCGTCATCACCGCCGCCCCGATGCTCGGTCTGCTCGGTACCGTTACCGGCATGATGCGCACGTTCGGCTCGATGACCGGTGACATCGCGACGGCCTCCGGCCAGATCACGGGTGGCGTCGCCGAGGCGCTCATCGCGACGGCCTGCGGTCTCTTCATCGCGATCACGGCCCTCCTGCCCTTCAACTACCTGAACGCCCGCATCGAGGAGGCGAAGCATGAGGTCGCCGACGCGTCCAACGCGCTCGAGCTGATCATCAAGAAGTCCGAGACCAACGCTCCGTTCGCCCGCTGATTTTTCCTTCTAAGGAAAACCCAGCGGAATCGTTCTCCCTCTAGACCCTTCACACCATGGCAGGTTCATCCGGCGGCAACAAAGGCGGCAAAAAGAAGGCGCGCATTGAGATCATCCCCCTCATTGACGTCATCTTCTTCCTGCTCGCGACCTTCGTGCTGTTCACGCTCTCGCTGAACAAGTCGAACGGCCTGCCGGGCGTGAAGGTTCCGGACTCGGAGACGGGTGAGCCCCGCGATCCGTCGGGCACGGTGACCATCAGCATAACCCAGGAAGGAACCCTCGCGTGGGACAAGGATCCGGTTGCGCTGGATGAGTTCATCGCCCGACTGCGGGCTTACCACACCTCTAATCCCGAAGGTCGGATTCTGGTGAACGCCGACGAGAATGCGACCTTCTCCTCCGTCTTTGGCTACGCCATCGACGAAATCCGCAAGTCGGGCGTCTCGAAGGTGTTCCTCGAGACCCACGTGCGGCCGGCGGGCTCCGGGTCGTAATCCGACGGAGCCCCACCCCCTTTCCCGCAAGTTTCCAATCCCTTTCCGAACATGTCCGGTCCCACCGCAAAAGCCGAAGAAGGCAAGAAGAAGGCGCGCATCGAGATCATCCCGCTGATCGACGTCATCTTCTTCCTGCTCGCGACGTTCGTGCTCTTCACGCTCTCGCTCAACAAGATCGCGTCGGTGCCGGTCAACCTCCCGATCGCCACCCAAGCGGCCTCGGCGCCGGACCCGGACATGGTCACCCTCCAGATCTCGGACCAAGGCACCTGCTACTGGAACAAGGAGCTGATCCAGGTCGGCGAAATCGCCCCGCGCCTCGCCAATCTCAAGGCCAAGGTCCCGAACCCGCGCATCCTGATCGCCGGTGACGAACGCGCCAAGTTCGGCATCACCGTCCTCGCCCTCGACGAGGTGCGCAAGGCCCAGATCCAGCAAGTCTCCGTCGAGACCCGTGTGCGCGGCACCGGCCGGTAAACCCACGAGCCTCCCACCATCATGCGTCGCGACTTAATCATCGGTCTCATCATCTCTTTCTGCCTCCACGGCGGCACCGCGTGGCTGAGCGAGGTCTTCGGTCACCCGAACAAGAAGGTGAAGCACACCGAGGAGGAGAAGGTGATCCAGATTGAAATGCCGCCCGTCGAGCAGGACGAGCCGGACAAGGTCGCCTCCGAGGACGTGCCGGACACCCCGCTCGAGTTCGCGCCTCCGATGCAGACCGACGTCCCGCAGGTCGTGCAGCTGGACTCCTTCGTGCAGCCCCTGCAGCCGCCGCCGCCCGAGGGCCTGAAGCCCAACGCCGGCGCGATCGTCATCCCGCAGGGCGCCGGCCGCGGCCTCGGCAAGGGCATCGAGGTCTTCGACATCTCGAAGCTCGACCAGGTGCCCGTCGCCAAGTTCCAGGCCCGTCCGCAGTACCCCTTTGAAATGCGCCGCTCCGGCGTCGCCGGCGAGGTCGTCGTCGACTTCATCGTCGATACCAACGGCGACGTGCGCAACGCCTACGCCGCGCGCTCCACGCAGCGCGAGTTCGAGGCGTCGGCCGTCCAGGCCGTCAGCAAGTGGAAGTTCCGCCCCGGCAAGAAGGCCGGCCGCGCCGTCAACACCCACATGCAGGTGCCGATCGTGTTCACCCTGAACGAGGATTAATTCACCGTGTCCGCCCTTTCCTCCACCGTCCCGTCCTTCAAAGGCCGCCTGGCCTTGGTCCTCGCCCTCGCCCTGGGTGCCCCCCTCGCCGCCCGCGCGGCCGAGCCCGCCCAGCTCACCGAGCGGGTCTCCGAGGAGCTCAACAAGCTGAAGCCCCTCACCGACGCGAAGAACTGGGACGGCGCCATCGCCCTCCTCAGCGGCCTGCAGGCCACCGTGGGCCCGACGACCTACGACAACGCGATCCTCTCCGACATCAAGGGAAAGATCTACCTCTCGAAGAGCGAGTACGCCAAGGCGATCGAGCCAATGGAGACCGCCGTCCGCCTCGGCGACGCCTATAGTTACTTCGACGAGCGGGACATCGCCGAGAAAATCTACTACCTCGTCCAGCTGTACTACCAGGAGGCCACCTCTACCAAGTCGCTCGCCCTCCAGCAGCAGTACTTCAGCAAGGCCTCCACGTTCATCAAGCGCTGGCTCGCGAGCCCCACCGGCCGCGCCGCCAATGACTCCCAGCGTCAGGAAGCCGCCCTCCTCTCCGCCTCCATCCTCTACAACCAGGCGATCATCAATCCCGAGAGGGTCGACGCCAACCTGCTCAAGCAGGCCCAGGCCGAGATCGAATCCGGCCTCCTCTCCACCGCTCACCCGAAGGAGACGTTCTACGTCCTCCAGCTCGCCTGCTACCAGCAGGAGGGCA
>CAZUQB010000348.1:0-3456 GCA_964622405.1 uncultured Opitutaceae bacterium
ATCTCAACGCCCAGACCAACGTCCAGGTCGAGATCACCGGCCACAGCCGCCAGGTGCGGCTCGCCTCCGGCGAGGCGTTCTTCGTCGTCTCCAAGGACCCGGCCCGCCCCTTCGTCGTCGAGACCCCCGCCGGATCCGTCCGCGTCACCGGCACCAAGTTCGATGTCCGCGCCGACGCCGACGGACACCTCGAGGTGACCGTCCTCGAGGGCTCCGTGCAGACCCATCCGCTGGGCGCGGGCGGCGTGCCGGCCGAGCCGCGCGCCCTGGCCGCCGGCGACCAGCTCGCCGCGGGCTCCGATGGCATCGAGGTCCGCCGGCTCTCGCCGAGCGAGGTCGACGACACCATCGCGTGGCGCCAGGGTCAGGTCGTGTTCCACGGGGTGCCGCTGCGTGACGCCCTGGCCCGGTTTGCCCGGTACCACGGCCGCGGCATCGTCGTCGCCCCCGAGGTCGCCGACCGCCGGGTCGGCGGTCGCTACAGCCTTGATGATCTCGACGGCTTCCTCAGTTTCATCGAGGAGGGCCTCCAGGTCCGGGTCACGCACGAGCTCAATGGCACCCTGCGGGTCAGCGCCCGCGGCGTCCGGTAATCCCGCGCGGAGTCGGCCAGGCGGCGCAGCGCGCCGCCCCGACCCGCGTCCCGGATCGCCCCACCCGCCCCCGTGCGCCCCATCCGCCTCCTCCTCGCCTGGCTCAGCTTCGCCGTCCTGGCCTCCGCCGTCGCGCGCGCCGAGCCGCTGGACTTCCTGCTGCCGGCCCAGCCGGCCGCCGACGCCCTGCTGGCCTACTCCAAGCAGGCCGGGGTCGAGGTGCTCTTCTCGTACGACGAGCTGCTGCAGGTGCGCTCCACCGCCGTCATCGGTCGCTACGAGGCCGAGTCCGCCCTCGCCCGCCTGCTGCTCGACACCGGGTTCACCGCCCGCCGCAACGGCCGGGGCAAGTTTCTCGTCACCTCCCTCCGCCGGCCGACCGGCGCCATCGAGGGCCGCCTGCTCGCCCCCGACGGCAGCGCCGCGGCCCGCGTCGTCGTGCGGCTGCCCGCGCTCGGCCGCACCAGCCTGACCGGCGACACCGGCGAGTTCAGCTTCACCCTCGTGCCGCCCGGGGTCTACCGCGTGCAGGCGGGCGGGCCGACGTTTCGGTCCACCGCCTTCACCGGCGTGCGCGTCGACGCGGGCCGCGTCACGACCCTGCCCTCCCAGCGGCTGGAGCACGCCGACGATCCGACGCGCCTCGAGCCGTACATCGTCCACGCCAAGTCCGGCCGCGACGAGACGTTCGACCACAGCCGCACCCCGACGCTGCCGCAGACCGCCACGGGCAACCTCGACCTCAGCCGCACGGAGAACGACGCCATCCCGTACATCATCTTCGACCGCCGGCAGATCACGCGCAGCGGGGTCGTGAACCTGAACGATTTCATCCAGCGCGAGATCCTCGAGAGCGACGCCTCGGTGCGCTCGTCGGAGCAGGACGGCAACGCGCCGAGTTTCCAGGTGGGCAGCACCAATCTCAACCTGCGCGGCTACGGCTCGGACGAGACCGTGGTCCTCGTGAACGGCCGCCGCCTGCCCGAGGTCCTGACCGTGAACTCCGGCGCGCTGCCGCCGGACGTCAGTCTCATTCCAATCAGCCTGGTCGAGCAGGTCGAGGTCCTGCCCCTCTCGGCCTCCGCACTCTACAGCGGCAACCCGGTCGGCGGCGTCATCAACATCGTCCTCCGTCCCGACGTCGACGTCACCGAACTCTCCACCACCTACACCAACGCCCTCGCGGGCTACGACGCCCCGCAGTCGTCCGTCTCCCTGCAGCACGGCGAGACGCTGCTCGGCGGCGCGCTGCGCCTGCGCCTGAGCGCCACCTACACGGCGGCCACGCCGGCCACCGAGGCGGAACTCGGCTACATCAGCGGGCACGACTCGTCGCGGCCCGACCTCGACGCCCCGGTCTACCGCGCGACGCCCAACGTGCGCAGCGCGGACGGCACCACGCCGCTCTTTGGCGCCGGGACCTCGACCGTGACCTCGGTGGCGCCGGGGGCCAACGGCGGCGGCGGACTGGCCGCCTTCGCCGGCCGCGACGGCCGGCGCAACTTCGACCTCTTTGCCTCGCCCGGCGGGCTGGTCGCGTCCACCAAGAGCCGCGACTACCCCTACGGCCGCCGCCAGCAGCGCGCGTCGTATTTCCTCTCCACCGCCTTCGATCCGACGCCTTGGCTGGAACTCGGCGTCGACGGCACCTTCGCCCGGACCGTCGTCCATCGGGGCTACGAACTGCTCTCGGCGGACCTGGCCCTGCCGGCCGGCTCGCCGTTCAACCCGTTTGGCACGGACGTCCAGGTCGCCCTCAACGAGTACACGCCGAAGCTCGGGCCGAACTACAGCGAGGCCCGGGTCGAGTTCTTCTCGGTCGTCGCCGGGCTCATGCTGAAGCTGCCCTCGAACTGGCGCGTCGCCGCCGACGGCCAGTACGCGCACAACACCGCGCAGTATCGCGGCCTCGGCGGCGCCGACCCCGTCCGGTGGCAGGCGCTGGTGGACCAGGGGGCCTACAATCCCCTGCGCGACACGCAGGCCTTCGCCCCGCCGGACAGCTTTTACCAGCAGGTGCTGATCTACCGCGGCGGCCTCGGGCGGTTTGTCACGGTCGGCGACTACGACACGATCGACGCCGCGCTGCGGGTCTCCAACCGCTCGCTCAACCTTCCCACCGGGAGCGGCGCGCTGAACGTCGGCGGCGACTACCGCCGCACCCACCTCGCCGACTACGTCGACGAGCGCCGCTATGCCGACGGCACGCTGGCGGGCACGCCGGAGCGGTGGCAGGGGCGCACGCTGCAGCGCTTCAGCGTGTTCGGCGAGGTCCAGGCGCCGCTGCTTCCGGCCGAGCGCCGGCCCGACTGGCTGCACGGGCTCGAGGGCGACCTCGCCGTGCGCTACATCGCGGCCGACACGTCGCGCGAGACCAACGTCGCCCCGACCTTCGCGCTCAAGGTGGACCTCGCGGGCGGGCTCTCCCTGCGCGGCAGCGTCACGACGTCGAACCGCGTGCCGACGCCGCAGATGAGCCGCCTGCAGGTCACCCCGGGGGGCACGCCCGGCACCAACTACACCAGCATCTACGACCCGGTCCGCAACGAGCGCTACGACGTCCAGTCCGACGACGCGCTCGATCCCAATCTCCGTCCCGAGTCGGCCGTCACCCAGACCGCGGGCGCGGTGTTCCAGCGCGGCAAGGTCCACCGGTTCCGCGCGGCCGTCGACTTCGTCGACACGCGCAAGACCAACGAGGTCGTCGTGCTCGACTCCCAGGCCGTCGTAAACCTCGAGGCCGTGTTTCCCGCGCGGGTCAGCCGGCTCGCCCCCGGGCCCAGCGATCCGCGCCCCACCGGGCGCATCGCGGCGCTCGTCACGGGCGCCGTCAACGTCGCCACGCGCCACTCCCAGAACTGGA
>CAZUQB010000349.1:0-3447 GCA_964622405.1 uncultured Opitutaceae bacterium
CACCGTGCGCCGGCCGCCCTTCTTCTCCGCGTAGGGGTCCTTGAGCGAGCGGCTGGCGCCGGCCGGCAAGGTGGCCTGCTCGGTGAGCGCGGTACCGAACGGAATGTTGATCTGCACGCGGCCGTTCACCGCCCAGCCGTTCGCGTCAAGGATCGGCCCGAGCGTCCGCTGGCGGAGCTTGAGCCACGCGATCACGACCGCGGGGGTGGAGATGATGAGCATCGCGGCGAGGATCACGAGCGGGAGCTGCCACGGCTCGAGCTTGGCGAGGCCGGTGGCGAGCGTCGCGAGTGCGCCGCCGATGGCGCCGACCGCCACGCCCAACGCCGCCACGGTGCCGACGTCGATCTTCTTGGGCGCCGCCTTGTTCTTGTCGACGTTCGCGGCAGACTCCGCCGTGGAGGCCAGCTTGGTGTTCGCCTCGGCGTCCGCCGCCGCGGCGCGCTTGGCCACCTGCTCCTCGATCATCCGGATGAACTTCTTGTACGGCGACCAGAACGCCTGCCGGAGGCTGATCGGGTTGTCGATGATCTTGGTGATGGTGGCGTCCCAGTCGCGGCCCTTCCGGTCGATGAACAGGCCGTTGCGTCCCGTGACGAGGTAGTCGCTGTCACCCTGGGTCACACACGCCGCGACCTTCATCGTCTCGCCGCTCGGCCGGCGGCAGTCGACGTAGGCGATGTACGCCTTGCTGCTGGCGGCGAGGCCGGCGTGCGCGCCGGGGTCATCGACCCGGATGCACAGCTCGCAGGAGCGGCTGTCGACGTAGAGCGTGCCGGCCTGGAACACCGCGAGCCGGTCGCGGGAGTAGAAGTCGGCGAAGTTGACGAAATTGTGGAGCAGCGCGCGCAGGTCGCGGTGATAGCGGACCAGCCGGTCCACCGCGCTGATGGCGTTGAACTCGGGGGCGAGCGCCTGGTCCTGGGCGATCAGGCCCTGCAGGGTCTCGCGACCCTCGCCGGCCAGGAGCTCGCGGGCGCGGGCGATGCCAAGCGGCTCGACCTTGGCGCCGGCCTTGCCGCCAAGCCACGCCTCGTACGGGGCGAGCTTGGCGTTGAGTTCCTTCCAATCGTCCTCGGTCAGGGTCCGGCGGCTCGCGCCGAGCAGCGGGGTGACGACGGTGGCGTGCAGCGTGGCGAGCGCGCCGGCCCAGGCCGGGTTCACGCCGTCGAGCAGCGGCAGCGGCCGGCCGGCCTCGACGCGGGCCAGCGGAAAGCCGGCGACCTCCTCGGCCGTGATCTTCAGGTCGCGCGCCGCGATCGCGAGGTACTCGCTCTCGGAGCGATTGAGGGCCGCAATGGCGCGCGCGTCGAAGGCGGCGAGCCGGCAGCGGGCGAAATAGTCGTCGACCTTGGCGCGCACCGCCTGGACGGCGCCGCAGGCGGCGGCCGTCTGGTCACCCAGGATCGCGAGGCCCTGGGCGGCACCCTGCTCCACCCAGGCGACGTAGGCCGCGAGTTCCTGGTAGAACTCCGCGATCTTCTCGGCGGTGGTGCCGATGGAGCCCGTGCGGTCGGCCACCCCGCCCACGCAGGCGACGGCATCCTGGATCAGGGCGCGGGCGGCTGCGTCCGCGGTGGCCTCGACCGGGATCACCCCGTCGCCATTCAGCGCGCTGGCCGAGAAGATCTTCGCGACATCAGAGGTGTCGGCCACGCCGATGGCGGTGGCGTCCGGCCGGCCCAGGCTGACGAGAATCTGCTTCGCGGCGGCCTGGATGATCTGGCCGTCCGGCGTCGTGTCGTTGATCACGGCCAACGGCAGGCTGTCGGCACCGCGCAGGAGGGTTGTGGAATCCTTGAGCCGCTCGGCGGCCCACTTGACGGCGGCGATGAGCTCGGGCACGCGGATGCGGCCGTCGCCGTCGGCGTCAATGAGGGCGAGCGTCTTCTCGTCGAGCTCCAGTCCCTTCACCGGACAGGACAATGCCACCCACAGCTTCGGGTCGAGCTGGTCCAGCGCCTGCAGGTCGGCTCCGGTGGTCAGGGCAACCTGGTCGAGGCCGCCGGTGCGAAAGAACTTCCAGTGATGGCGCGGGGCGCCGGTCGGAAGGATAAGGGGTGGAGTGGAGCTCACGGCCAAGGCGCTATCAGATTGGTCCGCGTTGGCAATCCCCCGGGACTGGCGGCCGGGGCCCTTTTCCCGGCGGGTCGGGCTCAGGCCCGGCGGAGGGTCAGCACACACTCCAGGTGGCGGGTCTGGGGAAACAGGTCGAACGGCTGCGCCGCAGTGAGCTGATACCCGGCGGCGAGGAACTGCTTCAGGTCGCGCATCTGGGTCGCGGGATCGCACGACACGTACACGACCGCGCGCGGCCCGAAGGCGAAGAGCTGCCGGAGGAAGGACTCGTCGCAGCCCTTGCGCGGCGGGTCGATGATCACCGCGGTGTCGGTGGCCGGGAAGGTGAGGCCCTGGAAGATCGCTGCGGCGTCGCCGGCCTGGAACGTGGCGTTGGTGATGCCGTTGCCCGCGGCGTTTTCGCGGGCGAACGCGATGCTGCTCGCGCTGATCTCGATGCCCGCCACCTGGGCGAACACCGGCGCCGCCGTCAGGGCGAAGAGCCCGCTCCCGCAATAGGCGTCCACCAGAAACTTGGCGCCGCTGGCCGCCGCCTGGTCGCGCACATAGCCCGTGAACGCCGGCAGGATGAAGGGATTGTTCTGGAAGAAATCCCGGGCCAGGAAGCGCAGTTTCAGCAGGCCGACGGTCTCCGTGATAATCGCGTCGTAGTCGGTCGTCACCTCCCCGCTCGCCTCGCGAAGGAGCAGGGTCGCGCCGCGCCGAAAGGTGTCGCGGCGGGCCGTCACGTCGGCCCGCACGGCCGTCAGCCGCTCGTTCAGGCCGGGCGTCGCGATCGGGCAGGCTGGCACGTCCACGAGGTCGAAGCGCGTGCCCTGCCGGAGGAAACCGATCGGCAGCGGCTCGCCGGGGCGCGGCGGGTTGAAGTGCGGCGTGATCTTGGAGCGGTAGCCGAACTCGCGCGGGGACGCGACCACCGGGGCGACGGGAAACTCGATGCCGGCCAGATGGAGCAGGAGCTCCGCGACCTGCTGCCGCTTCCAGGCGAGCTGTTCGCCATAGGCGAGGTGCTGGTACTGGCAGCCGCCGCAGCGCCCGAAGAGCGGACAGGCGGGCGAGATGCGCGCCGGCGAGGGCGTCAGCACCTCGATCAGGTCCGCCTCCGAGAAGTTCTTGTGGTTCCGGAAGACCCGCACCCGCACCCGCTCGCCGGGCAGGGCGAAAGGCACCATGACCACCCATTTGGCCTCGGTCTCGCCCGGAAGGGCGACCCGCCCGAGGCCGGAGCCGAGGTTGGTCAGCGTGGCGATCGTGAGCTCGAGCTCGGTGTGATACGCGAACGGGAGGTTGTTGGGTGATTTTTTCCGGCCCACGGACTACACGGAACACACGAAATCCAGCGCGGCGAGGAAAAGGATTTTGTCTTTT
>CAZUQB010000350.1:0-3446 GCA_964622405.1 uncultured Opitutaceae bacterium
GTGGTCGTGGGCAAACGCGCGGACGACCGGGCGCTGCTGGTGGCCTTTGACCATCCGAAGGCCCCGGGACTGTTTCAGCGCGAGGTGCGCGTGCACTCGCTGAGCTGGATCGGGGCGCCGGTCGCGACCGCCCGGCCCCTCGAGGGCCGCGTGCGCTACCGCGATCCGCGCGTGACGCTGGAATTTGTCCCGGAGAGCGCGACCACCGCCCTGGTCCATTTCACCGAACCCCAGCGCGGCCTCGCCTCCGGCCAAATCCTCGCCATTTACGACGGAACGGAGCTGCTGGGGGGAGGGGTGTATTATTGATTCCGGATTCCGAATTCCGGATTCCGGAGTTGGAGCACCGAGTCGGTGGGTCTTTTCCGGCTCAGTCGCCCGCAGCCAAGCAAACGCGTACCCGCGCTATCCCAACTGCGCGGCTGGCCCAACGACCTGTTTGCCAAATCCGGAATCCGCAATCCGGAATCCGGAATCTCACAAGAGTCGTGACGCCGTGAGCGATTCTTCCACCATTCCGCCATGAGCTCCGAGAGCGTTCTCACCCGGTTTTCCCACTGGGCGGAGCGCGAGTCGCTGCTGCCGGATCTGCGGCGGGCGACGCGGGCGACGGTGGCGTTCATGGCCCCGCTGCTGGCGGCCCATTTCGGCTGGATCGCGGGGCCGGTGGTCTTCGCCGCGATGGCGGCGCAAAACATCGCCCAGGTGGACGTCCGCGGCGCCTATCGAGTTCGCGTCAGCGTCCTGCTGGCAATGACCCTGGTGCTTGCCGGGGCCACCTGGCTGGGCGCCACGGCGGCCTCGCCCCTGCCCGCCGCCATGGCTGCGACCGCGCTGCTCGCCGCCACGCTCGGACTCTGGCGCCACCTCAGTCCCGACTACGGACCCTCGCTGGCCGCGTCCTCCGCCCTGCTCTTCCTGATCGCCCTCGCCCTGCCCGAGGGTCCGCCCGCCACGATGGCGCTGTTCACGCTGGGCGGCGGACTGTGGGGTGTCGTCCTGCAGGCGTCCCTCTGGCCGTTCCGGCCGCAGCATCCGCTCCGCCAGACCGCCGCGGAGACCTGGCAGGCGCTGGGCGACCTGTTCACCGCCATGGCGTACGACGAGCGGGACCCGGACCTGCGCCAGCGTGCGATCGCCGACCGCGAGGCAGCGGTGCGCACGACCCTCGACCGGACCACCGCCCTCCTGGGCACGGGCCCCGCCTCGCGGCTGCGCACGCAGCTTGATGCCCTTAACCTGACCGCCGCCCGGGTCGCCACCCGCGTCGTCGTGTTCCAGGCCGCCCTGGACGCCCACCGTGACCGTCCGGAGTACCCGCGCCTCACCCCGGCGGTCCAACCGCTGCTCACCTCGCTCGCCAACACCGCGCGCGTCGTCGCCCTCGCGCTCGTCTCGCGCCAGGGTTCCCGGCTGGCCACGGCCGAGGTCCGCCTGCGGCGGCTCGGCAACCTTGTCCAGGTGGTGCAGGCGCGCATCGCGGCGCACGCCTCCGAGCTGCCCGGGAGCGGCGAACTGGTCGATCTCCTGCGCCAGCTCGACGAACAGCTGCCGGCCGTGCGCCGCCAGCTGGAGGCCACCCGCGAAGGCGGCCCCGAGCATCGCGCCTTCTCGCTGGAGCTGCCGGAGCTCGAGGCCCTGACCCTCCGGCCGCTGGCCGCCGTGCTCCATCTCCAGGGCCGCGTCGATCCCACGCTCGTCCGCTTCACCGCGCGGCTCGCGGTCCTGCTGGTGCTGGGCGTCGCGCTGTTCCAGCTAGGCCACATCCACCATGGCTACTGGCTGCCGCTGACGGTCGTGGTGGTCCTGCAGCCTGACTATGGCTCGACGCGGCTCCGCGCCGCCCAGCGCCTGCTCGGCACGCTCGCGGGCGGCCTCCTGGCCAGCGGCCTCCTCTTCCTGCACCTTCCGCCCGGGGTGCTGCTGGCCGCCATCGCTGCGACGATCTTCGGTTTCTCCTATCACCTCCGCCGGAACTATGCCGTGGCCGTCCTGTGCATCACGGTGATGATCGTCCTGCTCACCGAGGCCACGACAACCGTCACGGTGCGCTTCACGCTCGAGCGGCTGGTCGCCACCATGGCCGGCGGCTCGCTCGCGATGCTGGCCGCCCTGATCTTCTGGCCCGTCTGGGAACGGGAGCGCTTTCCGGGCTTCCTCGCGGCCGCCCTGCGCGCCAACCGCGACTACCTGGGACTGCTCCAGACGCGGCTGGCGGCAGGCGGAACCTACGACTCGGCCGTGGTGGCCGCCAAACGCCGGGCCGAGACCGCCAACGGCGTCCTGTTCGCCTCCCTGCAGCGCATGAACGCGGACCCGGAACACCAGCAGCGCCGGCTGGAGGAGGCCGCCGCGCTCGCCAACGGCAACCAGCGCCTGACCCGCGCCCTGACGACGATCGGGCTGCACCTGGCGGGCACGCCGGTGACGGAACCGGCCGCCGCGCGGTTCGCCGCCGTCGCCGGCGAGGCGCTGGAAACGCTGGCCCGCCAGGCGGCCGGCGACGGCGCCGCGACCAGTCGGCTGCCGGAGCTGCGGGCCGCGATCGGCGGCTTTGACGCGCCGGTCGCCGCCGGCACGGGCCGCGACCAGTGGGTGTTCGGCCAGATGAACCGGGCCGCGGTCGAACTCGGCGCCATGCTCCTCGCCGCCGAGGATGCCGCGCGGGCCTAGCGGCCGGATTTCGCCAGCGCGGGCCACGCCCGCACCTCGGCAAACGACGGACGGGTCCGGGCGAAGACGTCCCGCAGCCGCGAGTACTCGCGATAGTCGATCACGCGATCGGGCTGCGCCCGGCTGTGGACCAGGAAATCCGCCTCCGGCGGATAGCAGGCCACGTTGACATCCTCGTAGAACTTCGCGTCCGCCACGCCCTCGGCGTCGAGCGACGCGGGCTCAAGCCCGACATTGTTGGGCACATCCGCCGCCTTGTAGCGCAGATCCACGCTCCAGCGAATGTGGTCGGAGGTATTCGGCGTCGAACAGTGCGGCGTGCGGTTGGTCATGAACACGGCGCCGCCCCGCGGACAGGCCGCGGTGATCGCCTTGCGCGGGTCGTCCGGCAGGTCCTGGTCGCGGATCACGAGAAAGTCGGCATTGCCGCCCGCATGGTGCTGGTACACCGGCCCGCGATGCGTGCGCGGGAGGATCTCCATGCAGCCATTCTCGGCGGTCGCGTCCACGAACGGCACCCAGCAGGTGATGATCAGGTGCTGGTCGCAGTGGCCGGCGAGGTAGCCGCTGTCCTGATGCCACGGCACCACACCCCGTCCGAGGTTGGGCAGCTTTGGCCGGATCCGGTAGGGCGAGGCCACCACCTCCTCCGAGCCGACCAGGGCCGCGATGGCTTTCAGCAGCGCCGGATGGACGACGAGGTCGAAGATCTCACGCGAATAGAACCCGCCGCCGCGCTCGCCGATGAGCGCCTTGATGATCGCGTCGCCGCA
>CAZUQB010000351.1:0-3443 GCA_964622405.1 uncultured Opitutaceae bacterium
GCGCAGCACGGCGCCGCCGCCGTCCTCGTGCGCTCGCTCACGCTCGCGCACGACGACGTGCCCCACACCGGCAATTCCGCCCGGCCGAAGGATGGCCCCCCGGTGGCCGCCGCCGCCCTCAGCACCAACGCCGCGGACCGGCTCGCCGAGGCCCTCGCCGCCGACCCGCATGTCCGCGTCTCGGTCACGCTGCACGGCCGGCTCCTGCCCGACGCGCCGTCCCACAACGTCATCGGCGAGATCCGCGGCTCCGAGTTTCCCGACCAGGTGATCGTGGTCGGCGGGCACCTGGACTCGTGGGACATCACGCCGGGCGCGCACGACGACGGCGCGGGGATCGTCCAGTCGGTGGAGGTCCTGCGGATCTTCCGCGCGCTCGGGCTCAAGCCGCGGCACACGATCCGCTGCGTGATGTTCACCAACGAGGAAAACGGCCTGGCCGGCGCCACGCGCTACGCCTCCCTCGCCCGCGAGGCCGGCGAGCACCACGTTCTCGCCGTCGAGACCGACAGCGGCGGCTTCACCCCCACCGGCTTCAACTTCGGCAGCACGCAGGGCAACGCCCATGAGCGCGCCCAGCGCTGGCGCCCGCTGTTCGAGCCGTGGGGCCTCTGGCACTTCACAAAGGGCTCCGGCGGCGCCGACGTGAACCCGCTCCTCCTCCTCGGTGTCCCCGTGGCCGGCCTCGCGCCGGACTCCCAGCGCTACTTCGACTACCACCACACCGCCATCGACACGATCGACAAGGTCAACCCCCGCGAACTCCACCTCGGCGCCGGCGCCCTCGCCGCCCTCGTCTGGCTGGTCGATACCGAAGGGCTGTGAAGCCCTTCGGTCGTAGTTGGGAGACGGGAGTTGGGAGATGGAAGACTTACCAAGACCGGAGGTTTCCGGCTGAAGATTGCCCCTTCCCGTCTTCTCGCGACTCCCGCGCTGACGAACGCCTTTTCCCCACCCTGTTTCTGCTGAACGGACTCCAATCCTAAGATGCCGATTCGCGCCATCGTCCTCGACTTTGATGGGCTGATTCTCGACACCGAGTCGGCCCTGATCGCGGCGTATGCCGATGTTCACGCGGCTCACGGGCTTCCCTTCGATCACGCGCGCTTCCTCCATGCGGTCGGTCACGCCGACTACGCGTTCGACCCGTGGCAGGCGTTCGAGAAGCGGGCCGACCGCGCGGCGCTGGAGACGGAGCGCCGCGACTACAACCGGCGCCGCGATCTCGAGCTCGGCGTCCTGCCGGGCGTGGTCGCCCTGCTCGACGCCGCCCGGGACCGGGATCTCCGCGTCGGGCTCGCGTCCAACTCCACCCACGGCCACTGCGAACGGCACCTGTCGCGGCTCGGCCTCCTCGATCGGTTCCACTTCCTCGCCTGCCGCGAGGATGCGCCGCTGCCCAAGCCCGCACCCGACCTCTACCGTCTCGTGCTTCGCGAGTTTCAGCTGCGCGGCCATGAGGCGATTGCTTTTGAGGACTCCCACACCGGCAGCCTGGCGGCGCGCCGGGCCAATCTCTGGACCGTCGCCATCCCGAATCCGTCAACCGCGCACCACGACTTCCGTCACGCGAGTCTCCAGCTGAAGTCGCTCGCCGACGTGACGCTCGACGCCCTGGTCACCCGCTTCGAGGCCGCACCCCTGTAACCCGCAGAAAGAGGTCGACGGGGTACCCCCACCCCGCTGCCTCTCGCCCTACGACCCCTCCAGCTCCGTCCAGCGCGCGTACGCCTGCGCAAGTTCGGCCTCGAGTTCCTGCATCCGGTTCGTCGCCTGGGTCACCTCCGCGCCGGCCTTCTTGAAGAACGCCGGGTCGGCCAGCTTCTCGGTCAGCCGCGCCTGCTCGGCCTCCAGCACCTCGATCCGCGCCGGCAGCGCCTCCAGCTCGGCCCGCTCCTTGTTGGTGAGCTTGCGGGCCTTCGCTGCCGGCGTCCGCGACGCGGCCGACTCCGATTTCTGGCGGGCCTCCGCTGCGGCGCGCGCCGCGGCCCGGGCCGCCTGCTCACGCTGCCAGTCGTCGTAGCCGCCCAGGTACTCGGTCACGCGGCCCTCGCCCTCGAACACCAGCAGGCTCGTGCAGACCTCGTTGAGGAAGGCGCGATCGTGGCTGACCAGCAGCAGCGTGCCGCCAAACTCCACCAGGAGGTCCTCCAGCAGCTCCAGCGTCTCGGCGTCGAGGTCGTTGGTCGGCTCGTCAAGCACCAGCACGTTGCACGGCTTGGTGAACAGCCGCGCCAGCAGGAGCCGGTTCCGCTCGCCGCCCGACAGCGCGCGGATCGGTGTGCGCGCCCGGGCCGGTTCGAACAGGAAGTCCTCGAGGTAGGAGATCACGTGGCGCGTCCGGCCGTTGATCGTGACGGTCGCGTTGCCGTCCGCGACGGCATCCTGGACCCGCATGTTCTCGTCGAGCTGCGCCCGCAGCTGGTCGAAATACACCACCTCCAGCCGCGTCCCCTGTTCGATCGCGCCGGCCTGCGGCGCGAGTTCGCCGAGCAGCAGCCGCAGCAGCGTGGTCTTGCCCGCGCCGTTGGGCCCGACGATACCCACCTTGTCGCCACGCTCGATGCGCACGTCGAGGTCGCGGACGATCCACCGGTCGCCGTAGCGAAACCCGGCCCCCGCGCAGGTGATGACCTTGAAGCCGCTGCGGTCCGACTCCTGCGCGGTCAGCTTCGCCGTGCCCGCCCGGTCGCGCCGCGCCAGGCGCTCGGCGCGCATCCGCTCGAGCGCGTGGATGCGGGCGTTGGCGCGGGAGCGCTGCGCCTTCACGCCGCGCCGGATCCACTCCTCCTCCTGCGCGAGCCGCTTGTCGAACTGCGCGCGCTCGACTTCCTCCGCCTCGAGCACCGCCTGCTTGCGCGTGAGAAACGTGTCGTAGTCGCAGGCCCAGCCGATGAGCTGGCCGCGGTCCACCTCCACGATGCGCGTCGACAGCCGGCGCAGGAACGCGCGGTCGTGCGTCACGAAGAGCAGCGCGCCGTCCCAGTCCAGGAGGAATTCCTCCAGCCAGCGGATCGACTCGAGGTCGAGATGGTTGGTCGGCTCGTCGAGCAGCAGCAGCTGTGGCGCCTCGACCAGGCCCCGGGCCAGCAGCACGCGGCGCTTCTGGCCGGCCGACAGGGCCGAAAACTCGGTCTCCGCCGGCAGTCCCATCTGTTCCAGCAGGCGTTCGACCCGGTCATGACGCTCCCAGTCGTGATGCTGCTCGAACGCCCCGCCCTCGCCCTCGACCACCGTGCGGACCGTGCCGGTCAGGCCGGATGGCACCTCCTGCCGCAGGGTCGCGAACGCCGCGCCCGGCTGGCGGAACACCTGGCCGGCGTCGGGCTTCAGTTCGCCCGTGATGACCTTCATGAGCGTGGACTTGCCCGCGCCGTTGCGACCGACGAGGCAGACGCGTTCGCCGCGGTCAATCTGGAGATTGACGCGGTCGAGCAGCGGCG
>CAZUQB010000352.1:0-3420 GCA_964622405.1 uncultured Opitutaceae bacterium
GTAGCGCGCGATGAGGTAGCGCCAGTGGGCCTTGAGCTGGTCCTCGGTCATCCAGGAGATGAAGTAGCCCCAGGCTCCCACGAGACACGGCGTGATGCCCTCGGCGACGAGGTGGGCCAGCTTGCGGTCGGCGGCATCGAAGTACTCGGGACGGATGTGGGCGTAGCCCTCCTCCCACGGGAAACCCGCCTCGTTGGCGCCGCGCGGATCAAACGCGTGCATGTCGGGGTACAGGCCCGCGATGATCTGCACGACGTTGAAACCTTTCTTCTTCCGGTCGGCCGTCAGCTGCTTGAAGCCGGACGGCCAGCGCAGACGCTCGCTCAGTCCCATCCACCACGTGTCGGCGAGCCAGAAGAACGGCGTGCCGTCCGCGTGCTCGAAGTGGCGCCGGTCCGGCGCGACGCGCACGGGGCCGCGGAGGTAGAGCGGGTTCGTGCCGGTGTAGGGCCGGACCTCGACGGTGCCGACGACGCCGTGCAGCCCGGCGTCGGTGGCCGGCGTGCACTCGGTGCGGAACGCGTGCGAGCCGACCAGCGGCGACGCGTAGCGCACCTTCCAGGTGTGGCCTCCCGCCCAGAAGGCCGGGACCCGGCAGTTCACGCCGTCCGGGTCCGTGAACACGACGTCGAGCACGACGGTGTTGAACGGGTCGGCGTAGCGCTGCTGCGCCTGGAATGACAACTCGCACGGCACGTTGGCCGCGGTGCGGGGGTTTTTCATGGGGAGGAAAAGGGTCGGGGGCTAGCGGTCGGCCGTCGGGCCGAGGGCCTGGCGGAGCTTGGCGATCTTCGGCTTGATCACCGCGGCGCAGTAGGCGCGCTCGGGATGCTGCGCGAAATAGTCCTGGTGGTAGTCCTCCGCCGGCCAGAATTTCACCAGCGGCAGGATCTGGGTCGTGACCGGCTTCGCGAGGCCTGCCTGCTCGGCGGCGCGCGAGCGCTCGGCCGCGAGACGCTGCGTCTCGTCGGCGTAGAAGATCACGGACCGGTACCGCGTGCCGAGATCCTCGCCCTGGCCGTCGGCCTGCGTCGGGTCGTGCACGTGCCAGAAAAACTCGAGCACACGCTCGAGCGTGACCTTGGCCGGGTCATAGGTGATCTCGACGACCTCGGCGTGGCCGGTGCGGTCGGTGTAGACCTGCTCGTAGGTCGGGGCGTCTACGCTGCCGCCCGCGTAGCCGCAGGTCACGCCGGTCACGCCCGGCAGGAGATTGAACGCGGCGTCGAGACACCAGAAGCAGCCGCCGCCGAGGACGAGCGGGGCGGGGGTGGGGGCGGACATGGGAAGTGACGAGGGACGAGTGACTAGGGACGAGGACTAGTGACCGGAAGTGGGGGAGAGGCGGGAGAGGTCGGAGGCGCGGAGGAAGAGGGCGGCGATGTTTTCGAGGCCCCGGGCGTCGTCGGCGTCGAAACGGTTGAGGCTGGGGCTGTCGAGGTCGAGGACCCCGATGAGACGGCCGTCGTGCACGAGCGGGACGACGACCTCGGAGCGGGACGCGTGGTCGCAGGCGATGTGACCGGGGAAGGCGGCGACGTCGGGTACGACGATGGTTTTCCGGTCGCGGGCGGCGGTGCCGCACACGCCGCGGCCGAGGGCGATGCGGACGCAGGCGACCTTGCCCTGGAACGGCCCGAGCACGAGCTCGCCACCGTCGAGAAAATAGAACCCGGCCCAGTTGAGGTCGGGCAGACCCTGGTGGAGGAGGGCGGCGGTGTTCGCGGCGTTGGCGAGACCGTGGCGCTCGCCGGCGAGGAGGGCGGACAGCTGGGCGGCGAGCTCGCGATAGAGGTCGGGCTTGGCGGCGCCGGCGGTGGTCTGGACGACGAACATGGCGGTGGGACGGAAGCCGATCCCGGTGGGACGGCGTGGAGCCGAAAACCTGCCGGCGGAAGGGTTGGGCACGCGAGAAAATTCCCGGGATCGGCGGACGAGCCGACGGGACTTGGCCGCGAGCGGGAAAGCGTTCCGGCGGATGGGAGCAAATTGTGAATAAATTCTCGGGTTTTTCACACGTATCGGCTTGACGGTCGTGGGTTAAAATGGGTTGAAATGGGGCGTTGTGGGGCGGAAGGCGCCCTGCACCCCACATGGCGCAACCAGGCAGAGCTTTTTACACCGGGCTTTTCCGGCACACGCTCGACGACAAGAATCGTCTGACGATTCCGTCGGCGTGGCGTCTGGCGCATGCGGAGGAGGACCAGTTTCTCGCGACGCCGCACCCGGACGGCTACGTCGCGGTGCTGCCGCCGGCCGAGGTGGAGAAGCTGCACGCGAAGGTGGCGCAGATGGCGCTCAGCGACGGCGCGGGCCAGGATTTTGTGGCGCGGTTTTTCGCGCAGACGCAGTCGTTCTCGTTCGACAAGGCCGGGCGCATCATGCTCGACGCGGCGCTGCTGGCGCACGCGGGCATCAAGCGCGACGCGGTGCTCGTCGGCTCCCTGACGAAGTTCAACATCTACGCGCCCACGCGGTGGACCAAGGTGGAAGACCGCACGTCCGGCGAGAACTTCGGCGACCTCATGCGCCGCATCGGACTTTGATCATGAAGAGTTCCGCCAAAGCCAAGGTCTCCGCAGTGCGAGCGTCACTGCGCCAGGTCGCCGCCGCGCTGACGCTGCGTCCGGCCTTTCCGGCGTGGATCGATGCCGAGTCCGGCGTCGCGTTCCCCGCCGCGGTGGTCACCCCCCGCGTCCGCGACTGTCTCGTTCTCCGCCTCGTCGAGCGCAAGCCGACGACGGTCCGGTCCGCCTCCTATGCCCACGGCGCCCGCTGACGCCCCGTTTGCGACGATGACGCCCGGCCACCAGCCCGTCCTCCTGCGCGAGGTGCTGGGCTTCCTCGCGCCGCGCGCCCACGGCCACTACCTCGACGCGACGTTCGGCGGGGGCGGCCACACGCGGGCGCTGCTCGCGGCCGCTCCGGACGTGCGTGTCACCGCCTTCGACCGCGACCCGGCCGCCCAGGCCCGCGCCGCCGCGCTGGCCGCGGAGTGTCCGGGCCGGCTGGAACTGGTCAGCCAGGATTTCGGCCGCCTCGCGGACCTGCCGGCCGACGGGTTTGACGGCGCCCTCTTCGACCTCGGGGTCTCGTCCTTCCAGCTCGACGACGCGGACCGCGGCTTCTCCTTCCGCCACGACGCTCCCGCCGACATGCGCATGGACCCCCGCGCCGGGGTGCCCGCCGCGCGCTGGCTCGAGACGGCCACCGAGGAGATGCTGGTGCGCGCGGTCCGGGACTACGGTGAGGAATCCCACTGGCGCCGCGTGGTGCGGGCGCTGCTCGCGGCCCGGGGCACGGGCGCGCTGGCCCGCACGGCCTCCCTGGCGGCGGTGATCGCGGAAGCGATCCCGGCCCGGGACCGTCACACTTCCCGGATCCATCCCGCGACCCGCGCCTTCCAGGGCATCCGCATCG
>CAZUQB010000353.1:0-3419 GCA_964622405.1 uncultured Opitutaceae bacterium
GTGAAGAACCTCGAGGGCCGCTTCCTGCTCACGAACCGGCTCTTCAACGAGAAGTTCCAGCACAGCGGCGCGTCGATCATCGGCATGACCATCCGGGACCTTGTTGCGGCCGAGCAGGCGGAGCAGCGCGAGAAGCACGACCGCCTGGTGATCGAGCAGGGCGCGCCGCTCACGACCGAGGAGCACAGCGACGAGAACGGCGTGAAGCGGACCTACCTCGCGGTGAAGTTCCCGCTCCGCGACGCGCAGGGGCGCATCTACGCGATCGGCGGCGTCGACACCGACATCACCGAGTACGCGCAGCTGCAGACCCAGTTCGTCCAGGCGCAGAAGATGGACGCGTTCGGCCAGCTCGCCGGCGGCATCGCCCACGACTTCAACAACATCCTCGCCGTGCTGATGATCCAGCTGAACCTGCTGGCGTCGGACCGGACGCTGGCGGCGCCGGTCGTGACCAAGCTGCGCAGCCTCGAGGCCATCACGCAGAAGGCCGCGCGCCTGACCCGGCAGCTCCTGATGTTCAGCCGGCGCGAGGCGACCGCGATGCAGGTGATGGACCTCAACCAGTGCCTCGTGGACATCTTCAAGATGCTCGGGCGCGTCCTCGGCGAGCACATCGAGATGACGCTGCGCAACCGGACGACGCCGATGTGGATCAACGCCGACGCCGGGATGATGGAGCAGGTGGTGATGAACCTCTGCGTGAACGCCCGCGACGCGATGCCCGACGGCGGCCGTCTCCTGGTGGACACGGAACACGTGACCTTCACGGCGGAGACGGCCCGCCAGCGCGACGGCCGGAAGGCCGGGCGGTTTGTCTGCCTGACCGTCGCCGACTCCGGTCACGGCATGGACGCGCCGACCCTGAAGCGGATCTTCGAGCCGTTCTTCACGACGAAGGAGGTGGGCAAGGGCACCGGCCTCGGCCTCGCCACGGTCTACGGCATCGTGAAGCAGCACGGCGGCTGGGTCGAAGTCGACAGCGTCGTCCGCCAGGGCAGCACCTTCCGGGTCTACCTGCCCGCGGTGGAGACCCCGGTGCCGGCGTCGCCCAACGAGACGCCGCCGGACGTCCCGGGCGGCAAGGAGCGCATCCTGATCGTCGAGGACGACCCGGCGGTGCGCGAGGTCGCGGCGATGTGCCTGGAGGAGGTCGGCTATTCCGTGGTGGTGACGCCGGACGCGATCAAGGGCCTGGAAAAGTGGGAGGAGCACGGCCAGCGCTTCGACCTCCTGTTGACCGACATGGTGATGCCGGGCGGCATGAGCGGCCTGCGGCTCGCGAAGATGCTGAAGGAGATGAAGCCCGCGCTGAAGGTGATCATCGTGAGCGGCTATTCAGCCGAGGCGTCCGATTCGAAGACTCCGTTCACGGAGGTCGGTGTTTACCTTTCCAAGCCGATCGACCGCATCACGCTCCTGACGGTCGTGCGCCGGACCCTCGACAGCTAGGGCATTCTGGCCGGATCGGTAGCCGCAAGAATGCGCAAAAAGCGCAGAAAATTGCCGCTGCAGCGCTATCGCGGAAAACAAAGTTAGACCGGAATTTGTTATACCGCCGCGACCGCGACCATGTTCGGATCGGTCTGCGCTTTTGTGCGTTCTTGCGGCTATGCTTTTGGTGAAACTGCTTTTGCGGTGGTCAAAGGGGACGATCCACTGGCAGGCCTCCGCGGATGTCGCGGATGAACGCGGATGAATGGGGTCGAGCGGGCGGGGGAGCTTTGCCGCGGGGACTTCGGTTTTCGCGGAATGTGCCGATGGGGAGGGTGCAACGGCCTTGCCCTGTGGCGGGCTATCTCATGAAGCCCGCATTCCATTCTCCCCGGGGGTTCACCATCGTGGAGATCATGATTGTCGTGGTCATCATCGGCTTATTGTCGGCGATGGCCCTGCCGGCGTTTGACCGGATCCGGCGGTCGGCCCAGGACCGCGCGGTGTTCAACAACGCCCGTCAGCTGTCGTCGGCGGCCGACCAGTACTACCTGGAGACCGGCGTCTCGACCGTTACGATCGGCGACCTCGTCGGCCCTAGCAATTACGTGAAGGTGATCAACCTCGTCGCAAACGAGACCTACCCCGACAGCTTCACCCAGGGAGAAACGATCACTGTCCTCGGCGTGGCGGGCGTCCGCACGATCACCTACGGGCCGTAACCCGCAGCGGTTGGCGGTGTGGGGACTGCGGTGAGGGGCTGCGGCGGGGGTGGGGTGGACAGAGATATTCATTTTACCACGGAGGACCCGGAGGGTCCGTACCGAGGGGAACCGAGAGCAATCCCAGGCGAACCCACACGGACCGTCGCACCGGCGTGCCGCCGCTGCTAGGTCCGCGTGGACTTGGTTGGGGATCCGGAGGGGCCCCGTTGGGGCGTCGAAGGTCGAAGGTCTGGAGGTCGAATGTCGCTACACGCGGGCACGAACTGTTGGGTCAAGGACTCGGGAGTTGCCGCCCGCTCCGGATCGTACCCCAAGTCCGAGCGGACCTAGCAGTGCGCAACGCGCAGTGCGACGGTCCGCGAGGCTTCTTCCGACCTCCGTTAATCTCGGTATGAACGCTCCGTTCCCTCCGTGGCAAAAAGAGAAACCCCGCCAACCCCGGACCCCGCCGCAGCCCCAACCCCCGAGCCGTGCCCCGGGCGCAATTTGCCTCGCCGCAGAGCGCACAAATTACTTTAATGTGGGCGTCCGCCCATGAGAACAAACGTCGCCTTCCTCCCGCTTCTTGGCGCAGCGCTTCTCCTTGCCGTTTCCGGCTGTGTGTCAGGCCCCGGGGACCGCTCCGGGCGGCCCGATCCGCGGGCGATCCACCACAGCGGGCTGAGCCAGCTCAGCCTGCCGATTGCGGGCACGTTCAAGGTGTCGTACGATCCCGCGCAGTTCTCGGAGCCGTACGAACTCCGGGCGACGCGACACCGGAACATCTCCGTGATGATCGCGACGCAGCTGCAGCGGGTGGGCCTGACGCGGACGGAACAAATCCCGGACCTCGAGGTTCACTACACCTACCGGACCGTGCCGGCCTTCGAAGGCAAAGGCTATCGGCACGCGTTTGACCTCACGATCATCCGCGTGAAGGACGCAACCGGGGCCTACAAGAACGACCTCGTCTGGGGCGGCTCGGCCTGGATCGACCGCTGGCCCGAGCAGGACATGACCTATCTCTTCGCGCCGCTAATTGAGGCGCTGCTCCAGCATTTCCCGGAGGCGCCGCCGAAGGAGTAGGGGGGCTGGTGGCGGTAGGCGAGAGGCTGTAGGCTGAAAGCTGAAAGCTGTAGGCGGGAGGCTGTAGGCGAACGGCGCTGGACCTCTTTTGCCGCAAGAAAGCGCAGAAGGCACAGGAGCGGGGCGGATGGACCCTCGCGGGCTATAGCAGTGCCTTTGTCTGGGATGGCGGTTCGGATCCTTGCCAATCCTTTT
>CAZUQB010000354.1:0-3415 GCA_964622405.1 uncultured Opitutaceae bacterium
GCCTCCGCCGCCCGCCGCGGCCGGCTGCGGACGCGTCATGGGGTCGTGGAAACGCCGATTTTCATGCCGGTCGGCACTCAGGGCACGGTCAAATCGCTCACGCCGGCCCATCTGCGTGAAATCGGAGCGCAGATCATCCTGGGCAACACCTACCACCTCAATCTGCGCCCAGGCAGCGACCTGGTCCGCGACTTGGGGGGCCTGCACCGGTTCATGGGCTGGGATGGCCCGATCCTGACCGACAGCGGCGGCTTCCAGGTCTTTTCCCTGGCCAAGCTCCGCGACATCCGGGACGACGGCGTGGCGTTTCAGTCCCATCTCGACGGCGCCAAGCTTTTCCTCGGCCCGCGCGAGGTCATGGGGATCCAGCAGAATCTCGGCAGCGACATTGCCATGGTGCTCGACGAGTGCCCGCCTTGGCCCTGCGAGCGCGACGCCTGTGCCGCCGCCGTCGCGCGCAGTCATCGCTGGGCGCAGCAGTGCCGGCAGATTGCGACCGACAGCGGCTTCCTCGCCAACGGGCACCATGTCTTCGCCATCGCCCAGGGCTCGACCTTTGATGATCTCCGGCGCGAGGCGGCGGAGTCCCTCGCCGCCCTTGATTTCCCCGGCTACGCGGTGGGCGGGGTCAGCGTCGGCGAACCCGAGCCCGAGATGCTGAAGCAGGTCGCCGCCACCACGCCGTTCCTGCCGGCGGACAAGCCCCGCTACACGATGGGCCTCGGGACCCCGCCGCAGTTGCTCAAGATGGTCGCGCTCGGCGTCGACATGTTCGACTGCGTCCTGCCGTCCCGGGTCGCCCGCAACGGCCTCGTGTTCACCCCGGACGGCCCGCTGAACCTGCGCAACGAACAGTACCGCACCGACCCGCGGCCCATCGTCGAGGGGCTGGACAACTACACCTGCCGCAATTTTTCCCGCGCCTACCTGCGCCACCTAACGCTCGCCGGCGAGATCCTGAGCTGCACGCTGCTCACCCTGCACAACCTGCACTTCTATCTCGACCTGATGGCCCAGGCCCGGGCCCACCTCGAGGCCGGCGACTACACGCCGTGGCACCGCGCGTGGATCGAGCGCTACGAGGCCGGCGCGGCGGCGCGCACTGAGCGGCGGTGATCGGATTCCGGATTCCGGAATCCGGATTCCGGGCTGGGTCGCCTGGCCGACCCTGAGGGCGTCAGGAGTTCGCCGGCGGCGGTGCCAGCAGCGGGGGCTGATCCAGCAGCGGCGGTTCGGCCGGCGGCATGACCGGCTCGGGCGGCGCCAGGCGGGGACACTGGCGGTGAAACAGCAGCAAGCCGCCTGCCATCAGTCCCGCCCCGCCAACGAAGACCCACCATGGCTCATGCAGGTCGGGACGGGCGAATCCGCCCAGCCCCAGGACTTCGGCGGACTCGCGCCACTGCGCGGCCAGCCAGGTCACACCGTTGAACAGCATGTGTCCGATTATGCCGGGCGCGACCGACCGGGTGCAGGCATACCACCAGCCGAAGATCAGACCAAGGACGGCGCCGATCACGAACTGGCGGAGATTGGCGTGCATCAGGCCGAAAAGGACCGCGTTCAGGATCACGGCGGCGCGCACGCGCTGACACGCCAGGAGTCCGCGCAGGATCAGGCCGCGAAAGAAATACTCCTCCAGCCAGGGAGCCACCAGCACCACGAGGATAAAGGCCCCGGCCGGGGCGACCGCTAGGTCGAGCAGGTCCGGCGGCAGTGGCTTTGGGGCCACCGCCATCGCGAGCAGGTGACGGATGCTGTTGTCGACCTCGGTCAGCACGAGGGCGGTCCCCACCGCGGTCACCACGATGGCCGGCACCAGGCTGACGGCGAACGGCCGCAGGCGGAAGAACTCCGTGCTCGACTCCCGGGTCCTCCGCAGTCCCAAGGCCAGCATGACGACCGCCGCCGGGACCAGGAGCGCCAGCAGCACCCATGGGTCCCGCACGATGTCATTCGCGGCGTGCGGATCGGCGTGTCCCAAGATCGACGCCACGATTCCCGCGATGATGCCCAGTGCGAGCTGCATCGAGGTGTAACCGACGACCATCAACACCGCGCGACCGGTGTCGGGAAACGTGATCCGCGGGGCAGGGGCGCCGGCCATCGGCCCCTACGCTGCGCATCCGCGCTTCCCCGGCCAGCCCAATCCGCCCGATCCGGACGGGGCGGGCTCCGCCAAGGCGGTGCCGGGGGCGGATTTCGGATTGCGGATTCGCGTCCACCCGGGCGACATAGGACCCAACACCCGATCCGGCCGCGCCTTGGTCGTCCGCCAATCCGCAAGCCGCGATCCGCTATCCGCAACCAGACCATGCGCATTCTCGTCACCGGCGGCGCCGGCTTCCTCGGCTCCCATCTCTGCGAACGCCTGCTCCGCGAGGGCCACGAGGTCGTTTGCATCGACAACCTGTTCACCGGCCGGAAGAGCAACATCGAGCACCTGCTCGGCAACACGCGCTTCGAGTTCGTCCGCCACGACATCATCGACCCGTTCAAGTTCGAGGTGGACCAGATCTACAACCTCGCCTGCCCGGCCTCGCCGCCGCACTACCAGTACAACCCGATCAAGACCATCAAGACGTCCGTGATGGGCTCGATCAACTGCCTCGGCCTCGCCAAGCGCGTCAAGGCCCGCGTCTTCCAGGCCTCGACCTCCGAGGTCTACGGCGATCCCCAGGTCCACCCGCAGCCGGAGTCGTACTGGGGCAACGTCAACCCGATCGGCAAACGGTCCTGCTATGACGAGGGCAAGCGCTGCGCCGAGACGCTGTTCTTCGACTACCACCGCGAGAACAAGGTCGATATCCGCGTCGTCCGGATCTTCAACACCTACGGTCCCCGCATGCACGAGGCCGACGGCCGCGTGGTCTCCAACTTCATCGTCCAGGCGCTCCGCGGCGACGACATCACGATCTATGGCGACGGCTCCCAGACCCGCTCGTTCTGTTATGTCGACGATCTCATCGAGGGTTTTGTCCGGTTCATGGCCCAGACCGAGACGGTCGGGCCGCTGAACCTCGGCAACCCGGGCGAGTTCACGATGAAGCAGCTCGCCGAGCTGACCCTGAAGCTCGTCGGCGGGAAATCGAGGCTCGTCCACAAGCCGCTGCCGTCCGACGACCCGAAGCAGCGCCAGCCCGACATCACGCTCGCCCGCAAGGTGCTCCAGTGGGAGCCCAAGGTCCCGCTCGAGGAGGGTCTCAAGCGCACGATCGAGTACTTCCGCGGCCGGGTGTGAGGGGAGTTGAAAGTTGACGGTTGAAGGTTGAGAGCCGGGGCCGAGGCCGGTCGCGCCGGTGTGGCTCTTTCAACTCTCAACCTTCAACTTTCAACCTGCAGTCGGCCCCCGTGCCTTCCCTCAGAAGTAGCTCAGCCACGCCTCGCGCCGGCGGCGCTTCACGTCGGCGAACCA
>CAZUQB010000355.1:0-3412 GCA_964622405.1 uncultured Opitutaceae bacterium
CCAGCTGCGCGAGGTAGGACGCGAGCGGGGCGACGCCCATGCCGCCGACGCCCAGACAGTGGATGCGCTGGACGGGCCGGCCGAAGAGGGGCGGACGCGCGGGACCATTCATGCCGCGGAGGGCACCGGGGCGGACGGGGCCGCCGGCGGCGGACGGACGATTTCCTCGAGGTCGGCGAGCATCAGCCCGAGCGAGCTCTCGCGGTCCATGCGCTCCAGGTTCGCGCGGAACTGCCGGAGCAGCCAGTCGTTGAAAATCGTGTCGAGCACTTCGGCATGCAGCGCGGCGAGGAACGCCTGGTCCACCACGACCCCGCCGCCCTGGCGCTCGAAGAACGCGGCGTTGGCGCGCTGGTGGTCGTCGGCGGCGTGCGGGTACGGCACGAGGATGGCCGGGGTCGCGCACCGGATGAGCTCGGCGATGGTGCCGGCGCCGGCGCGGGCCACCACCAGGTCGGCGGCGGACAACAGCTCGGCCACCTGGTCGCAGAAGGGCGTGAAGCGCGCGAGGATCGGCGCGCCGGTCTTGGTCCGGAGCTCCTGCTGCTCGTCGCCGCCCTTCCCCAGCCCGGTGACGCAATAGACCTGGATCCCCTCGGCCGCGAGCAGCGCGAGCTTGGCACGCGCCCAGTCGTTCAGCGGCCCGGCGCCCTGGCTGCCCCCGAACACGACCAGCACCTTCTGGTTCGCATCGAGGCCGAGCGCGGCGCGCGCGGCGGCCTGCGGCAGGCGGCGGATCTCGCGGCGGACCGGCATGCCGGCATAGCGCGTGGCGGCGGCCCGCACGCCCGGGAGGCGGATGCCCGTGGGCAGGTAGACCCGCCGGGCGAGGCGGCCCAGGACCCGGATCGCGAGGCCCGGCACCCGGTTCGACTCATGCAGCGCCACCGGGACCCGGCAGAACCAGCCGGCCAGGACCACGCCCGCCGAGGTGAAGCCGCCGAACGCGACCACGCCGTCCGGCCGCGACGTGCGGACCAGGCGCAGGCAGTAGAGGAATCCCTGCAGCTGCGTGACCGCGAAGCGCACGAACCGGACCGGCGACCACGAGAAGCCCGTGCCCGGCACGCGGAGGAAATTGAACTGGGGGTATTTCTCGACCAGCCGCGCATCGACCTTCTTCTGGCTGATCAGGAGCGTGACGGCATGACCGCGGGTGACGAGACCCTCGGCCAGCGAGATGCCCGGCGCGAGATGGCCGCCGGTGCCGCCGCAGGAAATCAGGAATGAGCTCATGGAAGGGAGGAAATTTTCAAACGCCAACCGGCCAAACGCCAAACGGAGAGCGAGTCGAGAGGGGGAGGACGGGAAGCGAAAGGTCGTGCGATCGAAGAACCAGACTGGCCCGGGGACTATTTGGAGATTTGGCGGTTTGGAGTTTGGCGTTTCCTAGACAAAGACTTCCTCCATCGCCCGCCCCCGGCCGCCGAGCGTCGCCCGGCCCCACGTCCGCTGGGTGTTGAGCAGGATGCCAAGCAGCATGCCCATCAGCAGCAGGTTCGACAGGCCCGCGCTGATGAACGGCAGCGACATGCCCTTGGTGGGAAAGATGCCGGTCACCACGCCGAGGTTGATGATGGCCTGGAGGCAGATCATCAGCAGGCAGCCGGTCACGAGCAGGTACTGGAACAGGTTGGGCGCGCGGCGCAGGTGGATCAGGCCGGCGACGAAAATGATGGTGAACAGCACGACGACCCCGAGCGTGAACCACAGGCCCAGCTCCTCGCCGACGACGGCGAAGATCATGTCGGTGTGCGCCTCGGGCAGGAAGTTGAGCTGCTGGCGGCCCTGGCCAAGCCCGGCGCCGTCGACGCCGCCCGCCGCGAACGCCGCGAGCGACTGGTAGAGCTGGTAGGTGCCCGCGTTCTTGTTGCCCTCGACGTCCATGAACGCCGTCAGGCGCCGCAGGCGGTTCGGGTTGTGGATCACGAGCACGGCGAACGCGAGCGCCACGGCGCCGATGGTCGGCAGGATGTAGCGCCACTTCGCGCCGGCGAGGAAGAGGAGCACCAGCCCGACCGCCACGACCAGCGCGGTGGTGCCGAAGTCCGGCTCGAGGATGATGAACGCCGCGAACGCGCCAATGATGCCGAGCGGCAGGAGGTAGCCGTGCTTGAGGCTGCCGAGGCGCGTCTGGTTGATCGCCAGGTAGTGCGCGAGGCAGAACACCATGGTCAGCTTCGCGAACTCCGAGACCTGCAGGCGGGCCGCGCCGAGACCCAGCCAGCGTTTGCTGCCCTTCACCGCGATGCCGACATGCGGGATGAGCACGAGGGCGAGCAGCACCAGGGTGATCCCGCCGATCCACCACACATGCTTCCGCAGGTAGTCGAGGTTCACCCGGCTGAACACCAGGCAGAGCACGGCGGCGGCCGCGACGCCGCCGAGCTGCTTGTTAAGATAGAAGTACGGGCCCTGCTTGTAGGAGGCGCTCGCGCTGAAGAGGATCGTGAGCCCCAGGATCGTCAGCGCGATCGCGCAGACGACGATGATGGCCACGGGATTGACCACGAAGCGCGCCCGCGGCGCCGGGGGCGGGAGGTCAAACGCCATCGCTCAGGGCTTCTTCGGCGCGGGATTGTCGTCGACCGTGATGACCGGCGCGTCGCCGCCGGACTTGGTCTCCGGGGCGTCGGTCGAGACCCGGATCGTCGGGATCTCCAGCGGCGTCGCGGTGGTCGCGGTCGCGGCCTTGGCCGCCTTGCCGCCCTTGGCCGCGGGCGCCTGCCAGCCGGGAACGACCAGCTCCATGCCCGGACGGATCTTGGCCGGGTCGGCAATGTTGTTCGCGGTCGCGAGGTCGCCCATGCGGACGCCGTACTTGCGCGCGATCGCCCCCAGCGTCTCGCCGGCCTTCACGGTGTGCTTCACCGCGTCGGCGGACGGCGTGACGGGAGCCGCAGCCGGGGCCTTGCCGCTGTCCTCGCGGACCGTGTGGGCCGCGGCGGTGCCGGGCGGGAGCGATTTGCTCGGGATGATGAGCTTCTGGCCGAAGCGGACCGAGGCGCCGGGCTTCAGGTTGTTCGCGGCGGCCAGGTCCGAGACCCCGACGTGGTGCTTCTTTGCGATCGTCCAGAGACTGTCACCCTTCGCGACCGAGTAGGTGGTCGCGGGGGTCACGTCGGCCACGGGCTCGGCCTCGAGCGCGGAGGCGGCGGGCGTGTTGGGCCGGGTCGGGCTGAAGCGGATGGTGGGGGACGCCGATACCGCCGGGGCGTTCGGGTCGAAGCCGCCCGGCGCGGTGATCACGGGCGAGTCGGCTGTGGGCGCCGTGGTGGCCGGGACCGTGATGCTCGGCGACGCGGCCGGCTCCGTCTTGGCGACGGTGTCCGCCGGGGAGGGCGCGGGCTTGTTGGTGGAACTGCAGCCGGGATTGGCAAAGATGAGGATCAGGGCGAACACGTGGACTCCG
>CAZUQB010000356.1:0-3412 GCA_964622405.1 uncultured Opitutaceae bacterium
GCAACCTCGTCTTCCTGATCGTTGGCGTCTTCGTCGTTGTCGTCGTCGCGATCTTCCTGTCCTTCTTCAGCGTCTGGCTGCGCGCGTGGCTCGCCGGCGCGCCGGTCAGTCCCCTCAACCTGCTCGCGATGAAGCTGCGGCAAGTGCCCTACAGCGTCATGGTCGACGCCCGCATCCGCGCGACCAAGGCCGGCATCCAGCTGTCCATGGACGAGATCGAGGCGCAGTACCTCGCGGGCGGCAACGTCATCGCCTGCGTCCACGCCCTTATCGCCGCCCAGAAGGCCGGCATCGCGCTCGACTGGCAGCGCTCGTGCGCGATCGACCTCGCGACCAAGGGCTCCGGCAAGTCCGTCGAGGAGGCCGTCCGCACGTCCGTCGATCCCAAGGTGATCGACTGCCCGAATCCCGAGAGCGGCCGCTCCACCATCGATGGCGTTGCCAAGGACGGCATCCAGGTGAAGGTGAAGGCGCGCGTCACGGTCCGCACGCACCTCGACCGCTTCGTCGGCGGCGCGAAGGAGGAGACGATCATCGCCCGCGTCGGCGAGGGCATCGTGTCCACGATCGGTTCGTCGGAGAACTACAAGAGCGTGCTCGAGGCGCCGGACAGCATTTCCAAGACGGTGCTGGCCCGCGGCCTCGATGTGGGCTCGGCGTTCGAGATCCTCTCGATCGACATCGCCGACGTCGACATCGGCGAGAACGTCGGCGCCAAGCTCCAGGAGGCGCAGGCCGAGGCCAACAAGAGCATCGCCCAGGCCCAGGCGGAAATCCGCCGCGCGGCCGCCGTCGCGGTGGAGCAGGAGATGAAGGCCCGCGTGCAGGAGATGCAGGCGAAGGTCGTCGAGGCGCAGGCCCAGGTGCCGCTCGCGATGGCCGAGGCGTTCCGTTCCGGCCGGCTCGGCGTGATGGACTACTACCGCATGGAGAACGTGCAGTCCGACACCGCCATGCGCTCCAGCATCGCGCATCCCGAGGGCAAGAAGTAATCCCGGTCCGCCGTGCGCTGGTTCTTCGATCTCCTGCCGGCCTTCATCATCCTGTTCGTGGTGATCTCGGTCATCCGCGGGGTGGTGAGGACGCTGGGTCGAATCACCCCCGCGTCCCCGGCCGGCCGCCGGGAGGCGGAAATCGATCCGGCCGAGGCCGAGCGCACGCGCCGGATCCAGGAAGAGATCCGCCGCAAGATCGCCGAGCGCCGCGGGCCGGTGACCGCCGCCGCCGGCACGGAGGCAGAGCCGCCGGTGATGACAACCCCGGAAGTCACGCTGGATGAGACCGCCCCCGCCCCGGCGGTGAGCTCGAGCGAGCTCCAGCGCCAGAATCTATTGCTCGAGGAGTTGCGCACCGTGTCCCTGGAGAAGCAGGCCCGGCAGCGCCGGGCGGAGGCGAACCTGGCGGCCGCGGCGGAGGCCAGCGCCCTGCAGGCCGCCGTTCACGCGACCCGAAATTCGGTCCTGACGGACCTGCAGGACCCGGCGGCGTTGCGCCGGGCGTTCGTGCTCCGGGAAATCCTCGACCGGCCCGTCGCGCTGCGCTGAGGCCCGCCGCCCGGGTTACATCTGGGCGCGTCCGTTGCCCGTGAACTGCGAGCCGAAGCGCTTGCCGCGATACTCGATCTGCAGATTCTCGCCTGCGCTGGCCAAAATGTAGATCGGCCCGGGCCACGGCACAACCTGGGTCTGACCACGGGACATGGTGCCCTGGAAAATGATGTCGCCCTCGCTGCCGTCGGCGTTCTTGTGGCGCACCGTGACGCGCACGACATCGACGGCCACCAAGGTGATGCTCCGCTCGGCGGGGGTCGGGTTCGCGGGCGCCGCGGTCTGGGCCGGCGTCGTGACGGCTGTCGTGGTGCGCGAGGGCGTGGCGGCCGGGGTGCTGCCGCCGAAGATCGCCTTCAGGGCGAGCACGACGAGGAGAAGGATGATCACGAGGCCGGCCCACTTGCCGACCTTGAAGAGCAGCGCGGGATCGATGGCCGGGCCCATGGCCTCGCTGCTGCCGCGCGACACGCTCGGCTGCCGCCGGGCGGGTTGCGGCGCGGGCGCCTCATCGCCCGAGGGTTCGCCCCGGTCGTCGGCCGACGCGATGGAAACATCCATGCGGCCATAGATCTCGCGGCTCGGCTGACGCACGCGTGGCTCGCCGCGGCCGAGCGCCGCATAGTCGGCGAGGACCTTGTCCACCGGCAGCTTCAGGAAGGCGGCGTAAGAGCGCAGGAAGCCCCGGACGTAGATCTCGGTGAGATTGATGTCGAAGCGGTTGTTCTCGAACTGCTGCAGGTAATCGCCGCGAATCTTGGTCGCTTCCGCCGCCTCGCGGATCGAAATGCCCTTCTTCTTGCGGGCTTCTTCAAGGCGCTCGCCGATGGATTGCATGGGGTGTGACTAAGGGAGTTGGCCGGTCAGGGAAAGGTGATTCTCGGGCGGGGCGGACGCCTAGAGGGTGTCGAGGTCGACGAGGATCTCGCGCGGACTGGAGCCGTTCTCGGGTCCCACGACCCCCTTCTGTTCCATGAGGTCCATGATGCGCGCGGCGCGGTTGTAGCCGATGCGCAGGCGCCGCTGGAGCATCGACGTGCTGGCGCGCTTGGTGGACTTCAGCACGTCGATCGCCTGGGCGTACAACGCCTCGTCGTCGCCGGCATCGCCCTCCTCGCCGCCGCCCTCGTCGCCCTCCTCATCCTCGCGCGAGGCGCGGTCGATGTGCTGCTGGACGGCCTGGGCGTACTGCGGCGGACCGTTCCGCTTGAGAAACTCCACGAGTCCCGAGATCTCCTCGTCCGCCACGAACGCGCCTTGCGCGCGCACCAGGCGGGAGGTGCCCGGCGGCGAGAACAGCATGTCGCCGCGGCCGATCAGCGTGTCCGCGCCCTTGGTGTCGAGGATGGTCCGCGAGTCCACCTGCGAGGCGACCTGGAACGCGATTCGCGAGGGGAGGTTGGCCTTGATGACGCCCGTGATGACGTTCACCGACGGGCGCTGCGTGGCGATGATGAGGTGGATGCCGGCGGCGCGGGCGAGCTGGGCGAGGCGGGCGATGCTCGTCTCGATCTCGGCCGGCGCGATCATCATGAGGTCGGCCAGCTCGTCGATGATGGCGACGATGTAGGGCAGGCGGTCCGGGATCTCGATGTCCTGGTCGGCACTCGGGTCCAGGCCGGAGAGCGCGGCCTGCGCCTCGTCGACCGGCTTGTTGTCGTCGGACCGCTTGCGCGAGTTGAAGCCGACGATGTTCCGGACGTTGACCTTGGCGAAAATCTGGTAGCGCTGCTCCATCTCGCCGAGCAGCCACTTGAGCGCGGCCGGCACCTTCTTGGGCTCGGTGACGACCGGGATGAGCATGTGCGGCAGCGAATTGAAGATCTTCAGCTCGACGACCTTCGGGTCGACCATCAGCAGGCGCA
>CAZUQB010000357.1:0-3377 GCA_964622405.1 uncultured Opitutaceae bacterium
GCATTCCAATTGTCGTTCGAGGCCACCACGGTGCCGCCGCTGTCGAGCACCTCGATGTACGGGTCCGCCAGCGTGCCCGGCACGCCGTAGGTCGCGAGTTTCGGTCCGATGCCGCGGATGAGCAGGGTCTTGCTGCCGGTCCCCGCCACCACGAAGCCCACGATCAGCGCGTCCGCCCCGGTGCCGACCTGGTTCTGGGCCGAGACGTTCACCAAGCGGTGCGCGACGTCCGCCGGGTCGGTGTCGTACAGCTCAAACAGCACCGTGCCACTCCCCGCCCCCAGCGCCCATGCCGTGTTGGGCCCGTTGATCGAGGCGACCAGCGCCGAGTCCTTGCTCCCCACCGTGAACGGCGTCGCGCCGAGCTGGTTGAAAATAGATTGGAGCGACGCGTCCCAGTTGTCGTTCTGCGTCGTCATCACGCCCAGGTTGTTGAACACCTGCACCTGCGGGTCCGGCAGTCCGCTCAGGCCGTACTGGTTCAACATGGGGCCGGCCAGGCGGAACAGCAGCGACTTCGAGCCGTTGGTGACAAAGCCCGGGATGAGCTTGTCGCCCGCCGCGAGGGTCGTGCGCACCGAGAGATTGGACAGCACCGAGGTCGGCTGCGAGCCCGCCGGCACCACCGCGACCGCCACCGCGTCCGAGGTCACCATGCCGACCGCGTTCGTCGCGGTCGCGAAATAGGTCGCCGCATCCGCGGTCTGGAGGTTCGCCAACGTGAGCGTGGCCGAGGTCGCCCCGGGGATCGCCACCGCATCCTTGAACCACTGGTAGCTCGGCGCGGGCGTGCCGCTGGCCGTCGCCGTGAGCGTGATCGTGCTGCCGACAAAGCCGTTGGTCGTGACCGGCTGCACGGTGAAGGCCGGCGCCGACGTCGAGTTCACCGACAGGACCGCCCCGTTGCTGGTCGCCGAGCCGGCGGAGTTCGACGCCACGACCGTGTAGGTGCCCGCGTCCGTGGCCTGCACGCTCGCGATCGAGTACGAGGAATTCGTCGCGCCGCCGATGGCCGTGCCGTTTTTCTTCCACTGGTAGCTCGGCGATGGCGTGCCGGTCGCCGCCGCGGAAAACACCACCGAGGCCCCGATCGAAACGGTCTGGCTCTGGGGCTGCGTGGTGAAGGACGGACTGCCCGCCGCGGGGGCCGACACGATGATCTGGGTCGTGCCGGCCGTCACCGGCCCGGAGAGGTTCGTGTACTGCCAGCCCTCCGCCGTGAAGGTGTAGGTGCCCGCCGTGGTCGGCGTGCCCGAAAGGGTCAGATAGGTCAGGTTCGTGGACTTCACGACCCACTTGTTGTTGGTCAGCGTCGCCCCCGCCGGCGTGATGCCGGGAGGCAGGGTGTTGGTCACGTCCCAGGACTGCGCGTAGCTCACGCCCTTTCCTGTGATGTAGAGCGCCATCGTGAACGGCTGGCCGACCGTCGCCTGCGCCGGCAGCGACACCGTCGCCGCCAGCTGCGTGGTGGTCGTCGCGCCCGCCAATGTGTCGATCGCTCCCAGCGCCCCGACCGAGATCACCGCCTTGAGCACGACGCCCAGCGGCGATCCGACCGCAAGCCGCTCCACGGTCGCCGCCACCGGCAGCGCCGGCGAGCGCTGCAGGAACACCAGCAGGATGCCCGTCGGCAGATTGAGGTAACGCAGCGCCAGCGCGGTCAACCGCGCCAAGGCCTCAGACACACGAGGGAAGAACATGGAGTGAAATTCGAAAGCCGTGGTGCGCAGCGCCGGGATTCGGTGATTTTCTTGAGCCTCCTGCGCCAATTTACGGCATCCCTGATCAGTCAGCGCTAGTTGCAGCCACACCCGCTGCCGCCGACGCCGCGACCGCCCGAGGCCGCTTCGCGTGAAAACCAGATGTGCTCCGACATCGCCGACGCCAGCGGATCCCGGTCGGGGCGCATCGCATAACTGGCCAGGGTCGCACGCTCCCACGGCTGGACCGGCTGCGACGCGCAACCGGCCCCGAGCAAACCGGCCCCGAGGCCGAGCGTGAGCAGGAGAAAATGGACCAGGGAGCGGCGGGGTTTCATCGGGAGGTCACCATGCATAGCGGATGCCAGCCGTGATCGTGTGGGCCTGCGGATACGCGCTGGCTGACGTCACGCCGTCCAGGCCCCTCATGTCGTAGCGGTCATAGGCCAGGTCCAGCTGGACCGAATCAGTCGGATGCCAGACCAGTTTCACCCCGTAGGTGACGGTCCGGAGATGGCTGAGCCGGTAGTCGGCCGAGTAGTACGGGGCCTGCGACGACGGGGCGAGGAGCGGCGTGATCGAGGTGCCGTTGAGCGACACATGATAAAAGTCCGCCGCGTCCTGCTCGTAGTACCGCAATGTTGGGGCGAGGACGAACTTCGCGCCGAGGTTCTGGAACCACGTGGCGCCCAGCGCGTGGCTCGAGCTGCCATAACTGTCGTGGAAATATCGGTAGGTCGCCTCGAGCGCGCCGTCGCAGCCCTCGAACGCATGATTGTAGCTCACGAACGCGATCCACTTCTCGCGCTCGTTCGGACGGTTCTCGGGGAACGTCAGCGGGAGCGTCACGCCGGGCACAATCTCGGTGGTCTTGAGGACCACCTTGTACGGATCGCTCAGGTAACCGGTCGAACGCCCGTACGTGAGGTTGAACGACATCGTGGTGTTCTTATCGAGCACCTGGTTTAGCCCGATGATGCCGTCGACGCTGCGCTTCTTGAGCCACGGCTGCTGGAAGAACACCTTCACATCGTCGTCGTTGCCGGCGAGCCCGAGCCCGAGCCCGGAGTTCTTCTCGTTGAAGTCCGTGATGGTCGTGAGCGAGTAGCCGTTCGAGACATAGTCGCCCTCGCGCGAGTTCGAGACCCCGAGGTCGAGGTTCACGCGCCCGACCTGGCGCGAGAAGTCCGCGTTCCAGGCCTTCCGGCGGTCGTGGATGTCGGCGAGCATGACCGGATCACTGGCGGCGGCGCCCGGCTGTCCCGTGGGCGTCGCCCCGGCGATGGCGTCGATGGCCCCGCTGACCTTCAGCACCGAGTCGGTGCCGATGTCCTGCTGCCAGAGACCGTACTGGGCCTTGACGGAAATCCGGCCGTCGGCCTCGCGGTAATCCTCGTACTTGTAGGTGACGCTGGACTCGGCGCGGGCGTCGCGCCGCAGCGCGAAGTAAAGGGAGGCGGCGAAGACGGCGGCGCGGGCGTGGGCGGCGAGCGGACGCAGGCGAGGACTCATAGGGGGATGGCTGGAACCATGACGACGGGAGGGGCCATCCGGTTAACGTCCGGGCGAAAATCTTTGGTCTGCATCGCTTAGGGTGCCAAAAGCGCCCCTTGAACTCGCGGACCCGGCTCCCCGGAGCAATCAGATTGTATTCTCATTTCTTGGCCTACGATTAAC
>CAZUQB010000358.1:0-3367 GCA_964622405.1 uncultured Opitutaceae bacterium
GGCGCGACCGAGTCCGACGTCGTGGGGTGGCGCAGCGACGCGGCGGCGGTGCAGACGCCGACCTCGAGGCAGCGCGCCATCGGCCAGTCCTCATGGTAGCCGTAGAGCACGCCGGCGGCAAAGGCGTCGCCGGCGCCGGCGGTGCCGGCGATCGCGGAGCCCGGCATCCGCACGCTGCCCTGCCAGAGGACCTCGCCGCGCTTGGAGGCGGCGCAGGCGCCCTCGGGAAAATGGATCAGGGCCCACTCGTGGACGCCGAGCGCCAGGAGGGCGCGGGCCGCGCGCTCGACCGCGCCGCGGTCGAGCTGCTCGCCCCGGCCCATCGCGATGCCGGTCACGGCCTCCGCCTCGTAGTCGTTGATGAAGAGCAGGTCGACCTCCGGCAGCACGGGCGCGACGATGGCGCGCTGGCGCTGGGCGTCGGTGCTCACGCAGTCGAGCGTGGTGCGCAACCCGGCGGCCCGGGCCCGGCGTAGCACCTCGGCCGCGCGCGGCCGGCCGTCGGCCCCGGCGGCGTCCAGGGTGTCGAGCAGCAGCAGGTACGCGAAGTGGAAGACCTTCGCGCTGGTCCGCTGGAAATCAAAGTGCCCCGGCGACAGCAGCGCGTTGGTGCCGCGGTCGTGGAAATAGGTGCGGTGACCCGTGTCGCGCACGCTCATCACGTCGGTGTAGCTCGTGGGCCGCTCCGCCGTCACGTGCAGCTGCGTCGCGTCGATCCCGTGCGTCCGGCAGTCCTCGATGATGCGCCGGCCGTCGGCGTCGTCGCCCAGCAGCCCGATGCCCGCGAGGGGAAACGGCGCCCGCATGCGGGCGAGGTCCTTCAGGACGTTGTAGGGACCGCCGCCGTTGCCGAGGGAGCGGCTGAGGATGTTGGCCAGGCTGTCCTGGGCGGGCCAGGTGTCGATGACCTTGACGTGGTCGATGAGCCAGTTGCCGCCTGCGATGATTCCGGAGCGCATGAGGGGGACGGGAGGAAGCCCGACTGAAAGGCGGGGGACGGCGGGCGGCAAGCCTGCGCACCGGCCCGGGCGAAGGGGATTGCGTCGCCCGACGCGCGGGCCAACCTTCGGCCCGACCATGCTCAGCGTCCCGCTCGAACTCGCCATCCTCCTGGCCTTGGTGCTCGGCAACGGCCTGCTGGCGATGACCGAGACCGCGGTGGTGTCGGCGCGCAAGGCGCGGCTCCGCGAGCTGGCGGCCAAGAACAATCTCGGCGCCTCGCGGGCGCTGGAGCTGGCCGAACACCCGACCCGGTTCCTCGCGCTGGTGCAGTTCTGGATGACCCTCTCCGGCATGATCGCCGGCGTGCTCGGCGGCGCCCAGGCCGCGGGCCAGGCGGCGGCCGCGATTGGGCGGATCCCGGCACTCCAGCCGGTGGCGGTGCCGCTGGGCTTTGTCGCGGTGACGCTCGGGCTGACCGGTTTCATGCTGCTCTTCGGCGAGTTGGTGCCGAAGCGCATCGGGCGTGCGCACCCCGAGAAGGTCGCCTCCATCCTGGGCGGCTCGATGCGCTCGCTCGCGTGGCTCGCCGCGCCGTTCCTGCGGGTGCTGGAGCTGGCGACCGACGGCGTGACGCGCCTGATCCGCCTGCGCACGCGGCCCGTCGCGGAGGCGGTGGGTGAGGACGAGGTGCGCGCCCTGATCGAGCAGGGCCTCCACGCCGGCGTGTTCCACCGCGCGGAGAAGGAAATGGTCGAGGGGGTGCTGGGCCTCGACCAGCTGCCCGTGACGGCGATCATGACGCCGCGGCCGAAGATCATTTTCCTCAACCTCGACGATCCCGAGGAGGTCAACTGGCGGAAGATCGTCACGAGCGGCCACTCCTATTTCCCGGTCTACCAGACCAACCGCGACCAGATCGTCGGCATGGTGGCGGTGAAGGCGCTGTGGGCGCACTCGGCGATCGGCCTGCCGACGACGCTGAAGAACCTGCTGGTGCCGCCGCTGTCGGTGCCGGCGACGCAGACCTCGATCCAGCTGCTCGAGCAGTTCAAGAAGACGGGCAAGCACATCGCGGTGGTGACGGACGAGTTCGGCGCGGTGCAGGGCCTGGTGACGCTCATCGACGTGCTGGAGGCGATCGTGGGCGACCTGCCGAGCCAGGGTCACCGGAACCAGCCCGAGGTGAAGCGGCGGGAGGACGGCTCGCTGCTGGTGGACGCGACGCTGGCAACCGGTGAGTTGAAGCACCTGCTGGAGATCCAGACGGACCTGCCGCAGGAGCACGACGCCGAGTACCAGACCGTCGGGGGTTTCGTGATGACGCAGTTCGGCCGGATCCCGGCGGCCGGGGACTATTTCACGTGGAACGGCTGGAAGTTCGAGGTGATGGACATGGATCGCCGCCGGGTGGACAAGGTGCTGATCGCGCGCGTGCCGGTGCCTCCGCCGGTGGCCGAGGATTGAGGCGACGAAAACACCCGTTGCTTTTCGGGCCTTGACCCCCGAAGTTCGGCGGCGGCGGATTCATGCACGATGCCTTCACCGGAAAAGACACCCGCATCCAAGGCCGCGCCCTCCCGGGCCCGGCCGACCGAGCCGCTCTTCAACACGATCACGAGCGACGACTGGAAGCGCTCGCTCGCCTCGGCGCGGCGGCAGAAGAATGCGGTGTCCGCGCAGATTCGGACCGCGATCTCGTCCTCCTCGCGGAAGACGAAGTAAGCCTGCTCGAGGCCGCCGGCGGTGAGTGGGCGGCGCTGGGCGACGCGATCCGCGCCTGGCGGGCGCTGCTGCCGCTGCATCCGCTCGACGACTTTGGCTTTCCAGCGGAGGCCGAGAATCCGCTCGAGGAGGCCAATCCGCGCCTCCGCCGGATCGGAGGCGGGGTGGAGGCGTGGGCGTTCGCCGCCGAGGCCGACGGCTCGGTGTACAAGTTCTACCTCCCGCGCGAGGAAAAGCGCATTGGCAGCGTGTTCGGCTTCCGACCGGGCGAGGAGGCCGCGCTGCAGGCCGAGGCCCGGCTGGGCGACTACCGCGGCCTGCTCGAGAAACTCATGCTGATCGAGGCCCTGGGCGGAATGGCGACGGAAGTCATGGCCGTGACGCCCGAGGGGATCCTGGTCGCCAAGCAGGCGCTCGGCGACCCGCTGCCCCAGGGCGACGACGTCTCCGAGGTGCTCCCCGCGGGCCTGATCGCCATCCCGTCGCGCTTCCTGCGGGCGAACCGCGACCATCCGCGACTCTGCTTTGTGCAGGGCCGCCCGTGGCTCGTGGCGGACCTGCACGCGCGGAACTTCGTGCGATGCGTCGACCGCGGGTTGCGGGTGATCGACCTGGTCGCGGCCCCGTGGCCCGCGGAGGCCACGGCAGCCTCGCCGCTGATCGCGGAGTGGCTTGGCCGGGTGCGGGAGAATCCCTCGGCTTC
>CAZUQB010000359.1:0-3348 GCA_964622405.1 uncultured Opitutaceae bacterium
GGGTCGTGCGGAAGGACGGCACCGTGCGCGCGCCGAGGTCGTAGTTGATCGTCCCGAGCAGGCCGACGCGCTGGTCGCCGTTGAGGAAATGCTTGAGGAGGTGGGTGACGGTCGTCTTGCCGTTGGTGCCGGTCACGCCGACGACGGTCATGTCGCGGTCCGGGAACTTGTAGTAGCGCTGGGCGACCCGCGCGAGCGCGGTGCGGGCGTCGGCGACCTCGATGAAGGTGACGCGGGCCGGGGCGTGGGCGGGGAGCTTCTGGGTGACGATTGCGACGGCGCCGCGGCTGATGGCCTCGTCGATGAAGGACGCGCCGTCGGCGCGGCGACCGGGCAGGGCGAAGAACAGGTTGCCGGGGACGACCCGGCGGCTGTCGATGGCGAGACCGGAGATCGGGCGGTCCAGGCCGCCCCGGCTGGCGAGGATCTCGCCGTCGGCAAAGTATTCGGACAGTTTCGGGGCCATTTTGAAGACGCGGTTGAGGGCGAGCGTTTCGCGGCGCGTGCGGCGGGCCGGGCGGGGCGAGAACGCGTGGATCAGGGCGGCGTTGGAGGTGAGGTAGCCGATCATCGGCGGCCTCCTTCCATCGCGAGCACGGAGCGGCCGGTCGTGTCGTAGACCGGCTTGATGTCGAGATACGTGATCAGTTTCTCGGCGATATGCTTGAAGGAGGGGGCGGCGACCTTGGCGCCGTACGCCACGCCATTCGGCGCGTGCGCGTCAGCGTCGTCGACGATCACCGAGATCACTACCCGCGGCCGGCTGGCCGGCAGGAAACCGACGAAGGACGCCACGTGGTGCGTGGTCGAGTAGACCAGCTTCGTGCCGCCCTTCGGGTTCGGGATGCGCACGAGCTTCTGCGTCGTGCCGGTCTTGCCCGCGACTTCGAAATTGGGAATCGCCGCCTCGGGCGCCGTGCCATCCTTGGTCGCCACGCCCTCGAGCATGTGGGCCATCGTGTGGGCCGTTTCCTCGGAGATCACCCGCTGCTTCACCACCGGGCCGTAGCGGTAAACCACCTCGCCGGAGGCGTCGGCAATCTGGCTGATGATCTGCGGGCGCACCAGGTATCCGCCCGAGGCGATCACGCTCATGGCCATTTGCATCTGGAGCGCGGTTGCCGCGATTGCATGGCCCATCGGCATGCGGGTGATGGTCAGGCCGTCCCAATCCGCCGGCGCCGCCATGCTGCCGTCGACCTCGCCGCCGACCGGGAATCCGGTCTTCTGGCCGAAGCCGAACTGTCGGGCGTACTCGTAGAACTTGGTCTCCCCCACCCGCATTGCGAGCTGGGCGGCGCCCTTGTTCGAGGACTTCGCGATGATCTCGCTGACGCTGAGCGCGTGGTCGTAGTGGTGGTCGTCGCGCGGCAGGCTGCGCACCCGGCCCCGGTACTCGATGCTCTCGAGGCCGCAGTCAAAGCGCATGCCGGGGGTCACGGCGTGCTCGTTCAGCGCGGCCGACGCGGCCACGATCTTGAAGACCGAGCCGGGCTCGTATTCGTCGGTCACCGCGACGTTCCTCATCGCGGCCTCCTGCTCCTTCGGCACCCGGTTGTACTCGTTGAGGTTGAAGCTCGGGTAGTTCGCCATCGCGAGGATGAACCCGGTCTTCGGGTCGCTCACGATGATCGTCGCCTTCTCCGGCTGGTACTGCTTCGCGATCCCGGCCAGTTCCTGCTCGACGTAGTATTGGATGTTGCTGTCGATCGAGAGCGTCACCGCGTAGCCGTCGGACGGCGGCACGTCGCGCGTGCGGAACTGCGCGAGCTCGCGGCGGAGGCCGTCGCGCTCGCCCTCGCGCCAGCCGTCGCGGCCGTGGAGGAAGAAATCGGCGTAGCGCTCGATCCCGGCGACCGCCTCGCCCTCCTTGTTCACGTAGCCCACCACATGGGCGGCCAGGCCGTCGTGCGGGTAGGCGCGGCGGAAGACCCGCTGGCCGTAGACGCCGCGGACGTCGAGCGCCTGGATCTTGGCGTAGGTGGACTCCTCGACGGCCTCGCTGAGCTTGGCCCAGCGGATGAGCCGGGCGCCCTGCTCGTCGGCGTTGTCGTCGAGCACGGTGTCGTCAGCCGGCTTGGCCTCGTCGGCCGCCGGGGCCGGCGGGGTGATCGCGGCGGTGACGGCGGCGGCCTTGGCGGGCGAGAAGCTGATCACCAAGCCCTCCGGCTGCGCCGCCGGCGAGACGGGAGCCGTGGTCACCGGGACGGCCGGACGGGACTTGGTGAGAAAGACGCGGCGGAGTTCCTCGGGGGGAATTCCGATCAGGCTGGCCAGCTGCGGCCACTTCTTCTCGTCCTCGGGGCGCAGCGACTGGGGATCGACGCCGAGGACGATGAGCGTGCGGCTGGTGGCGAGGATCTTGCCGTGCGCGTCGAGGATGTCGCCGCGGCGGGCGTTCTCGACGATGATCTGCCGGCGGGCGCGGTCGACGTAGCGCACGAGCTCGTCGCGGTCGATCACGTGGAGGTACACCAGCCGCGCGCCGAGCGCGGAGAAGCACACCATCATCCCGGCCGCGAGGAGGACGATGCGGTAGGTGGAGGCAAACCCCTTGGACATGGGACTCAGGGCGCCAGGCCGGCGAGATGGAAGGACACGGCCACCGGGGCGGCGCCGTCGTTGAAGAGGTCGCGGTTGTGCTTCGCCGCGAGGCGGCGGACCGGATCACCCGGCAGGTCCACAAACTGTTCCTTGGTCGGGTTGACCAGTCCGAGGCCCCACTGCGCGTTGCGGCTGAGCAGCACGGCCTGCGTCTGCTCGGCCTCGATCACCGCGGTGTTCTCGGTCGCCCGGCGCTCGAGCTCGGCGATCTTCGCGTCGAGGACCTTCGTGGCGTTGGCCGTCTGCGAGATCTGGTGGCGCATCCAGACCGTGCCGAGTCCGATCGAACCGCTGAAGCAGATCATCACGAGCGTGTAGACCAGCAGCTGGTTCACGAAGGCATGGGTGGAGGAGGCTTTCATGTGGGGCGGTTCAGGGGCGGAGGGAAAAGGTTCAGAGCTTGCGCAGCGCGCGGAGCTTCGCGGACCGGCTGCGCGGGTTGGCGGCGAGCTCGTCGTCCGCCGGCGTCACCGGTTTTCGCGTGAGGGGCTCGGCGAGCTTCACGCGCAGGTCCTGCGGCGTGGCGTCGTCGGCATCGAGCGGCTGGCCGCACTGGCGGCGGAAGAACTGCTTCACCGGCCGGTCCTCCAGCGAGTGGAAGCTGATCACGCAGAGCACCCCGCCCGCCCGCAGCTTCGCGAACGCCGCCGGCAGCGCGCGCTCGATCGCACCAATCTCGTCGTTGACCGCGATGCGGATGCCCTGGAAGGCGCGGGTCGCGGGATGGATCCGGGAAGTGTGACG
>CAZUQB010000360.1:0-3342 GCA_964622405.1 uncultured Opitutaceae bacterium
GCCGCCGTCCGACCGGCTTTAGGACCGTTCGTCTGGTTTCTACTGGAGGAAACCCCGAAACCGGGTAGCCTGACCCCATCTCCATGAAGAACTTCCTCACTTCCATGCTGGGCGCACTCGCCGCCCTCGTGATCTTCACCTGCGGCGCCGCGCTGCTGTTTGTCGGCTTCGTCGGCGTGATCGCCGCGATGGGCAACAAGCAGAAGGTCGAGACGGTGGAGAAGGGTTCCTACCTGGTGTTCGATCTTGAGGCCAACATTACCGACGCGCCGCCGGTCGTCGACTTCGCCCTGTTCACCGGCGGCCGCATCGAGACGCTGCAGCTGCGCACCGCCACCCGGGCGATTCGGGCGGCCGCCAAGGACGACCGCATCGCCGGAGTGCTGCTCAAGGGGTCGCTTTCGCCGGCCGGCTACGGCACGGGCTTCGCGGCCCTGCGGGAGGTCCGGGAGGCGCTGCTGGCTTTCAAGGCCTCGGGGAAACCGGTGAAGGCCTACCTGACCTTTGCCCAGACGAAGGACTACTACCTGGCTTCGGTCGCGGACGAGATCATCCTCGACCCGTACGGAGTGATCCTGATGCCCGGCCTGGCCAGCGAACCGATGTTCCTCGCCGGCACGTTTGAGAAGTACGGCATCGGCGTGCAGGTGACCCGCGTCGGGAAGTACAAGTCCGCCGTCGAACCCTACACCCGCAAGGAGATGAGTCCCGAGAGCCGCGAGCAGCTCCAGAAGCTGCTCGACGACATCTGGGGCAATGTGGTCGGCGACATCGCGGCCAGCCGACATCTCAAGGCCGGCGACGTGCAGGCCGTGGTTGATGCCGAGGGGCTGATCCGTCCCGAGGCCGCCAAGGCTTCGAAGCTCATCGACCGCGTGGCTTATCGCGACGAGGTCATCGACCAGCTGAAGGCCCTGACCGGCCGCAAGGGCTCGCGCGATTCGTTCAAGCAGATCTCGCTCCAGAGCTATGCCCGCTCCAGCGGCGGGACCGGCGGCTCGCACGGCCTGTCGCTTGGCCGTCGCAACACCATCGCGGTCCTCTATGCCGAGGGCGCGATCGTGGATGGCGAGGGCGAACTGCGCGATGTCGGCGGTGACAAGTTCTCCCGCGAGATTCGCCGCCTGCGCCAGGACAGCAGCGTCAAGGCGATCGTGCTCCGCGTGAACAGCCCGGGCGGAAGCGTCTCGGCCTCCGAGACGATCCAGCGCGAGGTCCGGCTGGCCCAGAAGGTCAAGCCGGTGATCGTCTCGATGGGCACGTACGCCGCCTCGGGCGGCTACTGGATCTCGGCGTACGCGGACCGGATCTTTGCGGAGCCCTCGACGGTGACCGGCTCCATCGGGGTGTTCGGCGTGCAGTTCGACGTGAAGAAGCTCGCGAACGACTTTGGCGTGACGTTCGACAGCGTGACCACCGGCAAGTTCGCCGGCTCGCTGACCATCACCCGGCCCAAGACCGACGAGGAACTCGCGGTGCTGCAGCGGATGGTGGACTGGGTGTACGAGCAGTTCACCGCCAAGGTGGCGGAGGGGCGGAGACTGAAGCTGGATTTTGTGCGCGAGATTGCCGAAGGCCGGGTCTGGTCGGGCAGCGAGGCCAAGAAGCTCGGCCTGGTCGACGAAATCGGCGACCTGGATGCCGCGATCAAGTATGCCGCCGACCGCGCGAAGGTCGGGAGCGACTACCGCCTGGAGGAATTCCCGCGCAAGAAGGAACTCGCCGAGGCGTTGGCCGAGGCCTTCGAGAAGATGAACCCGGGAGCGGGCTCCGGCGCCAAGACGCTGGCCGGCCGGGTGTCGGCCCGCCTGACCGAGGAGCTGAAGTCCCTCGAGACCTTCAACGATCCGCAGGGCCTGTATGCGCGCTTGCCGCTCGACCTGCGGCTGCGCTGAGATTCTCGGCATGACCTATCAGCTTTCGCGCGACTGTCCCGCCACGGCGATTCCGGCCGGTGACGCAGTTACCCTGCCAGCGGGCACGGACGTCTACGTGACTCAGACGCTCGGCGGCCACGTCACGGTCCGGACGGACCGCGGCCTGTTTCGCATCGCGGCGGACCAGGCGTCCGCCTTGGCTGGATTCACGCCGTCCGCAGAGGCGGGCCCGGCGGCGGGCGCCTTCAGCGAGGCGGCGGTGTGGGCCGCGCTGCGGACGTGCTTCGACCCGGAGATCCCGGTCAACATCGTCGACCTCGGCTTGGTCTATGACCTCGCGGTCGAGAAAACGCCCGCGGGCGGGCACAGCGTGGAGGTGAAGATGACCCTGACCGCGCCCGGCTGCGGCATGGGTCCGGTGATCGCCGAGGACGCCCGGCAGAAGATCTCGGCCCTGCCCACGGTCGAGTCCGCCAAGGTCCACGTGGTATGGGATCCGGTCTGGGGCCCGCAGATGATCTCGGCCGAAGGGCGTAAGATCCTCGGGCTGGAGTGAGGAGGGCAGACTTTCGTAATTCGGGATTCGAAATACGGAATTCGAATTCCGAGTGCCGAATTTCGAGTTCCGAATTCCGACTGCTTTTTCCCTATCGCGCCCGACTGCGGAATGGGGAAGGCGATGGATGTTCTGCGAGGACTCGGTGCTCTTTTCTGGCGGGCGTTACTCCAGATAGGGAATCGTCAGCGGGCCCTCGGGCAGGATGGCGATGGGGGCATCGCGGCCGACGCGAGCCAGCTCGGCGTCGAGGGCGGAGCGAAGATCGCGGATGGGCGTGAGGAAGGCGCGGCGCACGGCCTCGTCCGGCAGTTCGCTGTAGAGCGCGACCCGCGCCTTGAGGAGCACCATGGCGAGGTGCTGGCACTGCCACTGGTCCAGCATCGAGAAACCCGGGGCCATGATCCGGTCCATCAAGTCCTGCGGCGAGGATGAGGCCTCGAGCATCTGTCGGAAATTGCCGTGCGCCGGGAAGCCGTCGTTGCAGCGGGCGGCAGTGACGATCAGGCCGCCGCGGCGGACGATGCGCGTGGCGGCGGCCATGCCCTTGACCGTCTGATAGAGGTTCTGGTCCAGCGGGTAGCCGCTGTTGGTCGTGACCACGATCGGGAACTCCTGCCGGCAGGCGGTCATGGCGGTGGCCTTGGCGAAGGCACAGCCGGCGCGATGGGCCGCGAGGGTCTCGCCGCAGAAGAAGCGGGTGATTTGTCGCCGGGTGTTAAGCGTTACATTCAGGCAGAAGTCGACCGGCAGGAGGGACCCGCCGGCCCGAACGTGCCGCTGGGTGGGGTTGTCCTCCAGCTCGCCCCAGGTGCTGCGCGGGTCGCCGATGACGTCGGCGGCGTGGTAATGCATGATGGCGTCGAGCGACGCGATGCCCGGGAAGACCGCCTTGTAGCCGCCGGAGAA
>CAZUQB010000361.1:0-3334 GCA_964622405.1 uncultured Opitutaceae bacterium
CTGATGCTGCCCTGATCCGCCGCGCGCCACCCCACGCCAGCGCTCTCCGCCGCTCCCCCTCACCATGAGCGCCACCCCTCGGGAGATTGTGCACCGCACCCTCGAATTCGCCGCGCCGCCCCGCGCGGCCCGCGACCTGTGGGTCCTGCCCATCGCGGCGGAGTCGCATCCCGCCGCCCTGCGCGAGATCGAGCGGGAGTTCCCGCCGGACTTCACCGCCGTGTCCGGTCACGAGCGCGCGGTGGCCCCGACCCGCGGCCAGCCCCACGTGGTGGGCGAATTCACCGACGAGTGGGGCTGCACCTTCATCAACATCCAGCACGGCGTCATCGGCGAGGTGAAGCACCCGCAGGTGGCCGACTGGGCGGCCGACCGCGCCCGCGTGCACGTGCCGCGCGAGTGGCTCACGCTCGACCGCGACGCGGTCAACCGCGACTGCGCCGCGACCGAGCGCTACACCTTCGCCGCCTGCTGCCCGCGGCCGTTCGAGCAGCTCCAGTTCATCCGCGGCTCCGAGAACCTCTACGTCGACCTCGCCGACCCGCCGGCGGAGCTCCTGGCGTTCCTGCGCGAGATGCACGCGTTCTACTGCGAGCTGCTCGAGGCCTGGGCCCGGACCGATGTCGACGCCCTGCGCTTCATGGACGACTGGGGCTCCCAGCGCGCGCTGCTGATCGCCCCGCGGCTCTGGCGCGAGTTGTTCAAGCCGATGTACCGGGACTACGTCCAGATCGCGCACGCGCGGGGCAAGCAGCTGTTCATGCACTCCGACGGCCACATCGCCGCGATCTACCCCGACCTGGTGGAGATCGGCCTCGACGCGGTGAACTCCCAGCTCTTCTGCATGGGCGTCGAGTCGCTCGCGCCCTTTGCCGGGAAGATCACGTTCTGGGGCGAGATCGACCGCCAGCACCTGCTGCCCGACGGCACGACCGCGGACATCGCCCAGGCGGTCGGAAACGTCCACCATCACCTCTGGCGCAACGGCGGCTGCATCGCCCAGTGCGAGTTTGGCGCCGCGGCCCGGCCGGAGAATGTCCGGGAAGTCTACGCGGCGTGGGACCGCCTCACCGGCGCGGCGAAGGGAGGCCGGTCATGACCCCCGCCGCCGAGCCCGTGGTCCTGAGCGCGCGCGACCGGGAGGTCCTGCGCGACCTCGTCGGGCAGTACGCCGCCATCGCCGCGCTCCCGGTCCACCGGGAGAAGGCGAAGCTGTGGGAGGCTTTGAACGACCTGCGCAGCGTGCGCCCGATGATCTGGATCACCGAGGTGCCGTGGCACGAGTTCAGCGCGGGCGTGCCGGAGCTGGTCAACCGCTGCGAGGCCGCCTGGGCGCGCCAGCTGGAGACCGACCTGCGCCGCCAGCTCTACTCGTGGCGGAATTTCCCGGGCGACATGATCTTCGACGATCACGTGCCGTGCCCGATTGCCTGGCGCAGCACGAGCTTCGGCATCCTGCGCCAGGGCGAGCTGCTCAACATCACCGACGGCGGCATCTCGTCGCAGCACTACGAGCCGCAGATCAAGGGCTTGGCCGACCTGGGCAAGATCAAGGACCCGGTGGTCACGGTCGACCGCGCCGACACCGCCGCGCGGCTCGACGCGATGCGCGCGGCCTTCGGCGACCTGATGCCGGTGCGCGAGCGCGGCCTGAACAACTACTGGTACACGCCGTGGGACAACCTCGTGATGTGGTACGGCGTGCAGGAGGCGCTGGCGGACCTGATCGAGCAGCCCGAGGTGATCAACGCCGCGATCGAGCGCATCGTGCAGTGCTACCTGATTGAGCTCGACCAGCTCGAGGCCCACAACCTCCTCGCGTCGAACCTCAACAACTGCCGCATCGGCGCGGGCGCCTACGGCTACACGACCCAGCTGCCCAAGCCCGGGTTCGACCCGGCGCACGTGCGGTCCGGGCATGTCTGGGGCTGCGGCAACGCGCAGATCTTCACGGAGGTGTCCCCCGAGATGCACTGGGAGTTCGCGCTGCGGCACGACCGCCCGTGGTACGAGCGCTGGGGCCTGGTGTACTACGGCTGCTGCGAGGCGCTCGACATCAAGATGGAGATCATCCGCCGGATCCCGAACATCCGGAAGGTCTCGATGAACTACCGCATCCACGTCGACCGCGCCGCGGCCGCCGTCCGGGGCGACTACGTCTTCAGCTACAAGCCCAATCCCGCGGTGTTCGCCACCGATACCTGGGATCTCCCGAAGGCCAGGGCCGAGCTCGAGCGGATGCTCGACTGCACCCGCGGCGGCCACGTCGAGATCGTGCTCAAGGACATCTCCACCGTCGCCCGCCGCCCGGAACACCTCCGCGAGTGGGCCGCGATGGCCCAGCGGTTGGTCGAGCAGCGCGCATGATCTTCCCGGGCAAACAGGCGCAGGAGGCGACGGCTCGGACCGGGGAAAAATTGTCCCCCGCGGATCGCGCGAATGCTCGCGGATGGCTGCCGCAGGCCTCGATCGCATCCGCGGACCTTCGCGTGATCCGCGGGCAAGACCGGCCGGATTCTCCGTTCGCTCCGTTGTCTCCCGTGCAGCCTTCAGGCCCGGCTGCCGTCGGGCTTGTGGTCGCGGGCGTAGGCGATCATGGCCCGCAGGTTCTCCGGCGGGGTGAGGGGCGAGATCTCGCAGCCGGCGCCGACGATGAAGTGGCGGCCGCTGATCTCGTGACAGCGCCGGCAGGCCTCGTACACGCGCTCGGGCGAGCCCTCGAGCAGGTCGGTGATGGTCGAGACGTTGCCGGCCAGCGCGCGGGTCGGCCCGAGCTGCGCGCGGGCGAGCTCGAGGTTGGCCGGGAAGTCGATCTCGTAGATGTCGACGGGCAGTTCGGCCATCTTCGGGTAGAGCTTGTCGATGCGGCCGCACATGTGCTGGCGCAGGAGGACGTCGGGGTGGTTCCGCCGGATCGTCTCCAGCACGCGCTTCTGCTGCGGCCACAGGAACTCCTCGTACAGGGTCGGCCCGATGAGGCCGGCGGCCGCGTCGCTCATGCCGATCGTGTCGGCGCCGGCCGCGATCTGCGCCGGGGCGTAGGCGATCGCCACGTCGGCGGTGAACGCCAGCAGGTCGTGCGCAAACTGCGGGTCGTCGCCGAAGTCCAGCATGATGGTGTTCAGGCCGCGGAGCTCGGCCGCGAGGGCGAGCGGGCCCTCGATCCAGCCGACGATCGACATGCCCGGTCCGGCCTTCCGCCGCATCAGCTCGATGCTCTTCACGCGGTCGTGCATGCGCCCGCCACCCAGCGGGTCCGGCACCTTGAACACGCGCAGCCGCAGCTTGTCCGCCAGCGCGGCGCGCTCCTCGTTGATCGCCGGGCCCTGGTCGA
>CAZUQB010000362.1:0-3333 GCA_964622405.1 uncultured Opitutaceae bacterium
CGCGCCCGGTAACCGCCGACCGCGCCGGATCCGCCGGCGGAGGCCCCGATGCCCCCCGATCCCGAGCTCACCCTGCTCATCCCCTGCCTCAACGAGGCCCGGACGCTGCCCGGCGTCCTCGCCGAGGCGCGCGCGGCGCTCGAGTCGCTCGGCGTGGCGGGCGAGATTGTCGTCGCGGACAACGGCAGCACCGACGGCTCCGTCGCGCTCGCCGCGGCCGCCGGGGCCCGCGTCGTCCCGGTCGCCGCCCGCGGCTACGGCCACGCCCTCGGCGCCGGCCTCGCCCAGGCCCGCGGCCGCCACGTGATCATGGCCGACGCCGACGGCAGCTATGACTTCCGCGAGGCCGGCCGCCTGCTCGACCGGCTGCGGGCGGGCGCCGACCTGGTCATGGGCAACCGCTTCGACGGCGGCATCCAGCCCGGCGCGATGCCGTGGAAGAACCGCTACGTGGGCAACCCGGTCCTCAGCGCCGTCGGCCGGCTGCTGTTCGGCATGAGCGTGCGCGACTTCCACTGCGGGCTCCGCGGCGGCACCCGCGACGCGCTGGTCCGCCTCGACCTGCACACCGGCGGGATGGAGTTCGCCTCGGAGATGCCGATCAAGGCCGCGCTGCTCGGGCTCCGGATCGAGGAGGTGCCCGTGACCCTGCGCCGCGACGGGCGCGACCGGCCGCCGCACCTCCGGCCGTGGCGCGACGGGTGGCGGCACCTGCGGTTCATGCTGCTCTTCAGCCCGCGCTGGCTCTTCCTCTATCCCGGCCTGGCCCTGCTGGCCGCGGGCCTCGTCGGGTTTGCCGCGCTGCTCGGGGGGCCGGTGTCGTTCGGCGGCGTCCGGCTCGACGTCCACACGCTGCTCTACGCCGCCGCCGCCGTGCTCTGCGGCTTCCAGGCCTGCGCCTTTGCCGTGATCTCCCAGGCGTTCGTGATCGAGGCGGGCCTGGCGCCCGTGACCGCGGCCGCCCGCGCGCGGCTCGAGCGGATCAACGTCGAGTCCTGCCTCGCGGCCGCCGCCGTCCTCGCCCTGGCCGGCCTCGCGCTGAGCGTGAACGCCGTCCGCCTCTGGGGCAGCGAGCGCTTCGGCGACCTCGTCCCGGCCCACATGCTGCGCTGGGTGGTGCCGGCGGTCACGTGCCTCGTCCTCGCGACCCAGGTCGCGCTTGGCGGGTTCTTCCTCGGCCTGATCCGGCTGCGGCTGCGGCGATGACCCGCTCGAACGCGCTCGCCGTCGTCCTGCTGCTGCTCGGCCTGGTGGCCGGCGCGGCGCGGCAGGCAGAGACCACGCGGGTGCTGCCGGGCGACCGCGTGCAGTTTAGCGTACGTCACGCGGTCGACTGGGATCCCGCCACCCGCCGCCTCCGCCGTACCGGCGACGACCCCTATGTGTGGCTCGCGCTGCCAGGTGCCGGGCCAGTGAAAGCCGTCACGTTTGAGTTCGCCGGCCGGCCCGCGGACGGACCGACGAAATTCTACGTCTACCAGTCGTCGGCCTACCTCCTCGATGTCGAGCTCGACGACTCGCACGTCGTGCTCGGTCGGGTGGAACCTCGTGCGGATAGCTACGCGATCCATTGGATCCTGGATGACTCGCAGATCGTGCGCCTCGACCTCCCGGACGACCTGGCCGCGCCGGTTGAGGTCCGTTCCGTGACCGTGACCACGACCTTCCACGGCGCCTGGACCGCGACGCTGATGTGGCTGCTGCTGGCAGCCGCCGGCGCCACCTGGCTCGCACCGCGCCTGGGGACGGCCCTGCTGCGGCGGCCCTGGCTCGAGCCGGCCATCGTGGTGGCGCTCATCGGGCTGAAGGTGGTACTCGCCTCCGACCTGCACCTCGCGGTGCTGCCCGAGGCGCGGCACGACGACCTCCTGTTCGTTCGTCAGGCTCAGTCGATCCTGGAGGGCCACTGGCTCGGGCCATTCGACGAGATCACGCTCGCGAAAGGTCCAGTCTATCCCCTGTTTCTCGCGGCGGTCAGCCGCAGCGGCGATGCCCTGCTTGTCACCGAGACTTTGCTGCACACCTTGGCCGTCGTCCTGGTGGTGCGAGCCCTGCGGCCGCTCGTCGCCTCACCTGCGGCCCGCTTGGCACTCGTGGTCCTCCTGTTGTTCGATCCGCACACCCTGTCCGGCGCGGCCATGGGGAGAATTCTGCGGAGCGGCCTGCAGCCTGCGCTCACGTTGCTCACGCTTGCCGGTTTCATCGGCCTGGCCACGCGGATCCGGTGCCCTGGCTGGCGACCGATGGGCTGGAGCCTGCTGGCGGGAATCGCGCTGGTCCTCTTCTGGCATTGCCGGGAGGAAGGCATCTGGCTCCTGCCTTCGGTCGCCGTCCTGCTGGCCGTGACCGTCGTCTCGGCGTGGCCCTCTCCGACCGGACGCGCCCGTCGCCTCGTCTGGGTGGTCCTGCCAGCCCTGCTCTTCTACGGCAGCAGCGAAGCGTTGCGCGCCGTCAATCGCCGCGCCTATGGCGCGCCGGTCACGGTCGATGTGCGCGACGGTGCGTTCCCATCGGCCTATGGTGCATTGCTGCGGATCACCCCCGACCGTTTCGAGGCGCGCGTGCCGGTGAGCCGGGCAAGCCGGCTGCGCGCCTACGCCGCCAGCCCGACCTTCGCGGAGCTGCAACCCTTCCTTGAGGGCGCGATCGGCCGGCGGTGGGAGGAGATCAGCCAGGGCGCCGAGCCGGATCCCGCGACGCAGGGCGAGATCCAGGGCGGCTGGTTCCAGTGGGCGCTGCGGGAGGCCGCGGCCACCGCCGGACATTACCGGACCGCGGCCGAGGCCGACGCCTACTGGCGCCGCGTGGCCCGCGAAGTGAATGCCGCGGCCGAGACCGGGCGACTGGCGGCAGGGCCGCCGCGGACGGGCTTCCTCCCTCCGTGGCAGGCGGCGCGCGGGGCTCAGTTGGTCCACGGCCTAGAGGAGTCATGCGCCGTCATCGCGACCTGGTCGGATTTTTCCCTCCAATTCCCGCCGCGCCCCGTTCCGGCCGAGCTGGCGGCGGCTGTCGGGGCCGTGACCCACGAGCCCGTCGCCGCGAACCTAGATCCGCCGACGGTCCGCACCACGGCGCGGCAAGTTGTCGCGAATGTCTACGGCTGGGCCGGCTGGATTCTCACGGTGCCGGCCCTCGGCCTCGCGCTCCTCGCCCTGTCCGTCCGCGGCCGCCGCACCGGACTGGTACGCTCGGCCGTGCTGGTTGCACTGGGCGGCGGCGTGCTGGCGCTCGCGCTGGTCGTGGCGCTGGTGGACGCCACATCCTTTCATGCGACCCATGCGATGTACCTCGCGCCGGCCACCCCGCTGCTGCTGGCGCTGTGGGTGCTCGGGC
>CAZUQB010000363.1:0-3325 GCA_964622405.1 uncultured Opitutaceae bacterium
TCCTGAACAACGACCTGGTCCTGACCCCGGGCTGGCTCGAACCGATGCTGGCCGCGTTCCGCCGGGTGCCGCGCGCCGGCGTCGTCGGCAACGTCCAGCTCAACGCCGCGAGCGGCGCGATCGACCACGCGGGTGTCGTGTTCCGCGACGGCGGCTACCCGGTGCACCACCGCGACGACCCGGCGGAGTTCGCGACGGACGGGCTGGCGCAGTTTCCGGCCGTGACGGCGGCCTGCTGCCTGGTGCGCCGGGACTGGTTCCTGCGCACGGGCGGCTTCGACGAGGGTTACCAGAACGGCTTCGAGGACACCGACCTCTGCCTGCGGGCCCGCGAGGACGGATTCGTCAACCTGGTCGCGATCGACAGCGTCGTCCGGCACCATGTCTCCGCGTCCGAGGGCCGGGGCACCCATGAATTCCGGAACGCCCGGCGCTTCCTGGCGCGCTGGGCCCCGCGCGCCGCGGCGCTGGAGCGCGAGTGGAACCTCGCGGTCGCGCGGCAGCGCGCCGCGGTCGCCGCCCGGCAGTACTTCCGCCTCTGGCACCGCCGGCTCGGCCTCGGCCGTCCCAGCCTGCGCCGGGTGCACCGCGCGGCGCTGGCCGAGGCGCGGCGGGCCCGGTTCGCGCAGACCCGCCGCGTCCGGATCGGCGTCGACCTGCTTCGGCTCCAGCCCGGCGGCGCCAATGGCGGCATCAAGCCCTTCGTGCTGGCGTTCCTCGTCGAGATCGGCCGCCAGCGGGGCCGCGAGTTCGAGCTGGTCGTGTTCGCCCCGCCCGCGGTGCGCGAGGACGTCCTGCCGGTGCTCCGGCCGGGCGACTATCTGGTCGGGCCGGCGGGCGACCACTACCTGGTGGAGCGCCGCCACGTCGGCGGCTGGAAGGCAGCCGGGACCCTGGCCGACGACGAGCACCTGCCGGCCCGCGCCGGGCTCGATGTCGTCTATGCGCCCTTCGGCACCTCGCCGCTCATGCGGCCCGGCCTGCCGAGCGTGAACCTCATCGTCGACCTCCTGCACCGCGACCAGCCCGCGACGCTGCCGGTGGAGGAGGTCAACTACCGCCACAGCTGGTTCGAGCGCGTCGCGCGCGAGGCGACCTATTTCCAGTGCAACTCGCACTTCGTCGTGCGGCGCTTCGTGCACCACTACGGCGTGCATCCGGCCCAGTGCCTCCTCACCTACAATGCCGTGCAGGGCCGGTTCCCGCCGCCGGGCGAGCTGCCCGCCGGCGCCCCGGCGGAGCCGTTCTTCTTCTACCCGGCGAACTTCTGGCCGCACAAGAACCACGAGGCGCTGTTCGTCGCCTACCGCCTCTACGCCCTCGGCGCGGCCTCGCGCGCGTGGCCGCTGGTCTGCACCGGCCACCCCGACGCCCGCATGGACCTGCTCCGCGAGCTGCGCGACGGCCTCGGCCTGAAGGACCGGGTGGTCTTCCTCGGCCACGTGAAGGACGACGCGTTCGCCGCGCTCTGGTCCCGGGCCGGCGCCCTGGTGTTCCCGTCGCTGAACGAGGGCTTCGGCATGCCGCTGCTCGAGGCGATGCGCTTCGGCGTGCCGATCATCGCCGCCGACTCGACCGCGCTGCCCGAGGTGGCGGGCGACGCCTGCCTGACGGTCGACGCCCGCGATCCCCGCGCGCTGGCCGAGGCGATGCGCCGGATCGCGATCCGCACGGACCTGAAGGAGGCGCTGGTCGCTCGCGGCCACGCCCGGCTCTCCGCCTTCTCGCTCGAGCTCGAGGCTGGCCGCCTCGCGCATTTTCTCGCGGCCGCCGCCCGGAGGGTCACGCCATGAGGATCGGCCTCGACGTCTCCCAGACCTGCGCCCAGCGCGCCGGGTGCGCCTGGTACGCCGACGGGCTCAGCCGCGCGCTCATCGCCGAGGGCCTGCCGCGCGGGCACTCCTTCGAGCTGTACCATCATTTCGGCAGCTGGATCAACGCCGACACGCGCGGCGGCACCGCCGTCGACGACCCGCGGGTCACCGCGCCCCTGCGGGGCCTCGACCCCGTCGCCGCCCGCACCTTCTGGCACGAGGTGGAGACCGGCGAGCCGCTGCCGGGCAAGCCCGACGTCGTGCTGTCGTTCAACTTCCACGCGCCGCGCCTGCCGCACAGCCGCCTGGTGTACACCGTCCACGACCTGGCGTTCTGGGTGCACCCGGAGTTCGCGACCGACGAGACGCGGGTGACCTGCCAGCGCGAGCTGCTGCAGGCCCTGTCGCGGGCGGCGGCGTTCCTCTTCAACAGCCAGCACACCCTGGACGAGTTCGAGCTGATGCTGCCGGCCTGGCTGCGCCTCACGGCCCGGCCCGTGCTCGTGGCGCACGGCGCCAGCCGCTTCGGCCCGCCCGGCGCGCCGGCGGCCCCCGTCGACACCTCGCCGTGGCTCGTCGTGGGCTCGCTCGAGCCCCGCAAGAACCACGCCGCCGCGTTGGCCGCCTACGAGATCTACCACGCGCACTCGACCCTCCGCCGCCCCCTTGTCGTGGCCGGCGGCTCCGGGTGGAAGTCGGACACCCTCCACGCCCGGCTCGCGGACCTCCAGGCGGCCGGGCTGCCCGTGCGCTACCTCGGGTACGTGCCCGACCGCGCCCTGGTGGAACTCTACGCCTCGTCGTTCGCCCTGGTCTGCGCGTCCTGGCACGAGGGCTTCGGCCTGCCGGTGGTCGAGGGCCTCACGGCCGGCCTGCCCGTGATCGCCAGCGACCGCACCAGCCTCCCCGAGGTCGGCGGGCGGGCGCCCGCCTACTTCCCGCCGGACCAGCCGGCCGCGCTGGCCGAGGCGATGCTGGCGCTGGAGCGCGACCCGGCGGCCCGGGCGGAGCGCGCCGCCGCCAGCCTCGAGCGCGGCCGGGCGTTCTCCTGGGCCCGCAGCGCCAAATCGGTACTCGAATTCGTCGAGCGGCTTTAGCTAACCTTCCGTCCCGAGTGAACCTCCTCTTCGTCAACTACGGCGACTTCACCAGCAACAGCCTGAACCACATTGGCGCGTTCGCCAACCGGCTCACGCTGCAAGGTCACGTGTGCGTGGTCGCGGTGCCGGAGAATCCCGAGACCCTCAGCGTCGTCCCGGAGCCGCTGTTCACCGCGGCGACGTTCGAGCGGATGCTGCGCGACGAGCCGGTCTTCCCCGACCGCCGCGGCGCCGACGTCGTCCATGCCTGGACGCCGCGCGAGAATGTCCGGGAGTTCACCCTCGCCTACCTCCGCCGGCACCCGGCGGCCGCGCTGCTGGTGCACCTGGAGGACAACGAGGTCCACCTGATGGAAAGCTACGCGCGCGAGCCGCTCGCGACGCTGCGGCTGCGGTCCGACGAGGAGCTGG
>CAZUQB010000364.1:0-3323 GCA_964622405.1 uncultured Opitutaceae bacterium
AGATCGAATGCCAGATGCTCGAGCCGGTGAAGCCGTTGACGACCGCCGGGAAATCGTCGCCGCCCTTGCGGCCGGGCTTGGCGTCGAAGAACGCGCGCGCCGCCTTGGCGGTGAGGGCAAGCTTCTTCGCCGCGCGGGTGCGGACGCCCTCGGGGTCACCATTGCCCCAGACGTCGGGCGGCAGGATCGCCTGGTGCCGCTCGTCGATGCGGTCGCAGACGGCCTGGCCGACCAGGTGGCTCGAGACGGCGAAGCAGGTCAGGCCGTGGTCCTTCAGCAGCGCCCACTTCTCGGCGACATACTTCTTCGAGCCCGCGGCCTGGTCGGGATCGAAATGGTCGCCCCAGCAGGCGAGCTCGACGCCGTCATAGCCCATCTGTTTGACGAGCGGGGCGAGTTTCTCGAGGGGCAGGTCGGCCCATTGGCCGGTGAACAGGGTGACAGGTCTCGGCATGGTGTGCAGCGGTTGGGGATTGGGGGCGGGGCTCGCCGCGGTCGCGGCGACCGACCCGAGATTTCGCGCCGCGCGCCCGGAGCGGCAAGGGAAAATCGGCGCCGCCCTGATTGTTCGCGGGCCCCGGGCCGGCCGCAGCGCGGCCGCCGCTCAGGTCGAGCGGTCGTAGATCTCCGGCGTGATCACAGCCTCGAGCGGCTGGCCGGCGGCGTAGGCGCGCAGATTGCGCAGGGCGAACGCCGTGGCATCGCAGTACCGGTCAAGCGTGGGGCCGGCGATATGGGGGGAGAGCGAGACGTTGGGCAGGCCGCGGAAGCCGCTGTCGGGCGGGAGCGGCTCCTCGACGAACACATCGAGGCCGACGGTGATCTGGCCCTCGCGGGCGACGCGCAGCAGCGCGGCCTCGTCGACGATCGCGGCCCGGCCGACATTCACGAACACGCCGCCCGGGCGGATGAGCCGCAGGTGGCGCTCGGTGACGGTGCCGATGGTCGCCGGGATCAGGGGCGCGAGCTCGACGATCACGTCGTTGCCCCCGAACAGTTCGTCGAGTGACGTCGCGCGGCGGATGCCATGCTGCGCGGCGACGGCCTCGGTAACATCGGGGGCGAGCACCGAGACCTGGCAGCGGAACGGGCGCAGCAGCTCGACGAGGGCGCGGGCGACCGGGCCGAAGCCGTGGATGCCGACGCGCCGCTCGTACAGCGAGCCGACCTCCTCCCAGCGATCGCGCCAGCCGCGGTCGCGGTGGATGAGGAAGGTGTAGCGCGTCGCGTGACGCAGGCAGCACAGGGTGTGGAACAGGGCGCATTCCGCGACGATCCGGCTGATGGCGCTGCCCCAGTTGGTGAGCCGCAGGCCGGCCTCGAGCTGGGCGCGGGTGACGAGGTGCTTCACCGAGCCCGTGAGATAGCAGACGTAGCGCAGGCGCGGCGGCAGCGCCGCGGGCAGCCGCGGTGTCCGCCAGCAGGCGAGGATCACCTCCGGGTTCGCCTCGGCGACGACGGCGCCAAAGGCGGCCGCATTGAGGGAAGCCGGGTCGACCAGGCGGAAATTCGCCGCGTAGTCCCGCAACTCCGCGAGCACGGGCCCGGGGGTGAACTTGGTCACCTCATCGGGCGTCAGGATGGCGAGGAGCGAGGCGGGGCGGGACATGGATCACCGGTACAGCCAGTACTTCTTGCTTTGCTCCTGGTAGATCTTGTCGCGGGCGGCCCACTCGGCGAGGAACTTCGCGACGTCGACCTTGGCGCCGTCGCGCTGGAGCGCGCGGAGGAACTCCTCGGAACCCATGTGGCGCAGGAAGCCGCTGAAATCACGGCCGGGCGCCGGCGTGAAGGGGTTGCCCTTGGGGTCGAACTTGCAGGCGAGCCGGAGCAGGTGGAAGTTGAGCTCGGTCGGCCGCCAGTCGTCGTAGTCGGTGATCTCGATGAACAGGCCGACGGCGGGCTTGCCGTCGCGGTCCGGCGCGCTGACGCGGCGGAACTGCAGGCCCGGGAGGCCGAGGGCGCGCAGTTCCTTTTCCACCTGGTCGATCTTGGCGCTGCGGTGGGACAGGCCGCGGAACGGGTAGGACTTGCCGATGCCATGACGGAAGCCGGTGTCGATCTTCGGCGGGTTCCAGAACGCGCCGAGGCCGACCATGGGGTAGCCGAGCACGGCGGCGAAATCCTGGATGTACGCCGACGTCGGCACTCAGGTCAGGCCGGTCTCGGTCCAGCGCATCGAGCGGCGCCAGCCGCGCATCGGGACCACGGTCAGCCGGCCGCGCTGGCGCACGGCGTCGGACACGGCGAGCACGCCGGGCGCCTCCTTGGCCATCTTCGCGAGCTCGCCGATGGTCAGGCCGTGCACGTAGGGCACGCGGAACGCGCCGACGTAGCTGGTCCACTTGGCGTCGAGCGGCGGGCCGTCGACCTTGAGCCCGCCCAGCGGGTTGGGCCGGTCGAGCACGATCACCTCGATGTTGTTCTCGAAGCAGGCCTCCATCGTGTAGCGCATCGCGCTGACGAAGGTGTAGGACCGGGAGCCGATGTCCTGGAGGTCGATGACCATGGCATCGAGGTTCTTCAGCTGGCCCTTGGTGGGACGCTGGTACTTCCCGTAGATCGAGTACACCGGCAGGCCCGTCCGCTTGTCGCGCCGGTCCGGAATCTGCACCTCGGCCGCCTCGTCCCCGTAGATCCCGTGCTCCGGGCCGTACAGCGCCACGAGCTTCACGCCGGGCGCGCGCCGCAGGACGTCGATCGTGCTCTCGCCGCGGCGATTCACGCCGGCGGGATGGGTGAGAAGGCCGATCCGCTTGCCCTTCACCGCGGCGAAACCCTGGGACTCGAGCACGTCGATGCCCAGCATGACGGGGTAAACCGGCGCGGAGGACGCGGTGCTGACGGTCACGACCGGCGCGGCCGCCGCGCCGCCGTTGGTCCCCGCCGGCGCCGTGGGGGCGGACAGGGTCGGGGCGGTCGGGGCCGCGGTGCCCGGGGTCGGGCGGGTCGGCGGCCGGGCGGCGCTGCAGCCGAACAGGCCGAGCACCAGGAGCAGGGAGGCGCAGTGATGCTTCAAGGAGAGCGGGCGAGGGCGTCCGGGCATGTGCGCCGGAAACTTGCGGCGGCGGCGGGCGGCGTCGAGGATTTGTTTCCCCGAAAAAAGCGCCCGACCGGTCACAGCGTGCGGGCGACCGCGGCGGTGAGGTTGCCGCCGGCCTGGCGCAGGGCCTCGTCGAGCGGCTGGCCCTCCGGCGTGATCGCGTGGAGGGTCAAGCCCGCGGGCGGTTGGGTCGCGGTGACCTGGCCGGCGAAGACCCGCACCGGCTTGCCCAGCGCGAGCGCGCGGGCGGCGACGGCGCCGGGACCCTTGCCGCTGAGCG
>CAZUQB010000365.1:0-3321 GCA_964622405.1 uncultured Opitutaceae bacterium
CCGAAGCACTTGTAGAAGCCCTTGTCGGCGTCGACGTGGAAGGAGGGCGTCTTCTCGTTGTGGAAGGGGCAGAGGCCCTTGAGTCGCCCGGCGCCGGCCTTCTTCAGGGACACCACGCGGGCGACGACATCGGCCAGGTTCACCCGCAGCTTCAGGTCGCGGACACAGGTGGGCTTGATGGCGGGCATGGGGGGCCGGACGGAAGAATGCACTTTCAACCCGCCGGTGGGACTGTCAAGTTTCCCGGCTCCGCGACGAAACATTGCCGGCTTTTGGGCGACTCACTCTGTTCCAATGCGCACTTTCTCCCTTCTCGGTTTCCTGGCTGCGATCCTGGCGGCGCCCCTGGCCCGCGCGAACGAGACGGCGGTCCCGCGGACCCCGCCGACCGACCCGATTTACCAAGTTCAGCTGGGGACCTTCGAGCAGGACTCCTACGACCGGAGCGTCGAGGCCCTGATCTCGCGCTTCGAGCAGAGCACCGGTCGGAAGATGGTCCCGGGCGCCAAGAAGAAGGTCGGCCTGAAGATCTACGCCGACTCGGGCCCGGGCATGGCGACGCCCATCCCGCTGGTGAAGGCCGTGATTGCCGCGCTGGAGCGGCGCGGGTTCGGGACCCATGACATCTTCCTGGTCGGGCTGAACGCGCTCCGCATGCGCATGACGGGCTTCCTGCCGTCGCTGGTGACGGGCGAGACGCCGTTCAAGGGTCATCCGGTGTACGTGCTGGAGTCGGGCAAGTTCTACGACCCGGTGTGGTTCTACGACAGCCCGCTCCCGCAGCGCTTCGATCCGATCCTGGCGGAGCAGCAGACGAAGGACTACCCGAACTCCTCGACGAAGGACGAGGACCGCAAGAGCTTCCTCGCGACGCCGCTGTTCCTCGACGCGGACTTCTGGATCAACCTCCCGGTCTACACGGACCACCCGATGCTCGGCGTGAACGGCGCGCTCGTGAACGCGACCCTCTGGAACGCGTCCAACACCGGCCGCTTCTTCCGGTCGCCGGCCAACGCCCCCGCCGCGGTGGCCGAGATGAGCGCGATCCCCGAGCTCCGCGAGACGTGGCGCTGCACGATCGTCAGCCTCGAGCACTACCAGTTCATCGGCGGCCCGTACTTCAACTCGCTCTACTCGACGTCCGAGCCGCTGCTGTGGCTCAGCACCGACCCGGTGCTGCTCGACTCGCTGATGCGGAGCCGGATCAACGGCCTGCGGAAGCAGGCCGGCTTCGAGCCCATTTCCGAGGAGATCCGCACGCTGGAATTTGCCGAGACCCTGGGCGTCGGCTCGACGCACATCGCGACCGCGCACTTCGTGCCGGTCCTCCAATAAAACGCCTTGTCTCCGTCGCGCCGGTGGGCCCAATTCTAGGCTGACATGACCTCCGCCGCGTATCTTCCCTTCCTGATCCAGGCGCTCCTCGCCGCGGGCATCACCGCGGTGGTCATCATCGCGAGCCACCTGTTCGGGCAGCGCAGCAAGACGACCGCGATCAAGGACTCGGCGTACGAGTGCGGCGTCCCGGCCGAGGGGCTCATCCACACGCGGTTCTCCGTGAAGTTCTTCGTCACGGCGCTCCTCTTCATGCTCTTCGACCTCGAGATCGTGATCCTCGTGCCGTGGACCTTTATTTACCGCGAGTTCCTCGCGCACAGCATCCCGATCCTCGGCCCGGTCCTCTTCTTCCTCGGCGTCCTCGTCCTCGGTCTCGTGTACGAGATCAAGAAGGGCGCGCTCGAGTGGGAGAAGTGAGCCGGCTGCCGGGTGGAGAGCCCCAGGTCGCACGGCGAATGTTGATCCGGACCGCCTGAGACCTCCCGCGCTGAACTTGACCTTCGACTTTCGGACCAGCGACCTTCGACCCTAAGAGCCCGTGCGTCTCGACAAGATCATCTCCCGCAGCCGGATCATCGAGCTTCGCAGCCTCGATCTGGAGGGCGCGCTGCAGGAGCTGCTCGCGGTCTCGGTGGAGCGGTTCCCGGACCTGAAGCCCGAGGCCCTGCTCAAGGGCCTGCTCGCGCGCGAGAGCACGATGACCACCTACCTCGGCATGGGCGTCGCCCTGCCGCACGTGCGCGTGAAGATGCGCCGCCGGTACGTGCTCGCGATCGGCCGCAGCCGCGTCGGGGTGCGGCACGACGGCGCCGTCGGCGACGACCGCGTGCACCTGATCGTGATGCTGATCGCGGGGGAGAACGCCCGCGACTACCTGCAGGTCCTCGCCTCGATCGCCCGGCAGGTGAAGGAGCCCGAGCTGGTCGAGAAGCTGGTTCACGCCCCGGATCTCGACGCCCTGCATGAGCGGCTGGTCGGCGGCTTCGGCGGCATCCGCCCGGTCCAGACCCAGCAGAACCGGGTCAACCGGCTCATGTTCCGCGAGGCCGAGCGGGTCGCGCGCGGCGCCGACTGCAGCGCCATCATGGTGTTCGGCGACACGTTCATCGGCGGCATCGACGCCGGCACCGTGCGCTCGAAGCTCAAGACGATCCTCGTCACCCGCAATCCGTCCGAGCCAAGCGAGGAGGGCGGGTCGTTCGCCGAGACCATCCAGGTCCGGTCGTTTTCCAGCCACCGCCTGGCCCAGCTCCGGAGCGCGATGCTCGTGGCCCTGACCCGCGGCATCATCGGTTTCACCGACCGTATCTGCTGCGTCGGCGGCATGACTGGCAGCAACCAGTTCGACACGCTGGTCGTGGTCGATGTCGAGCGCGAGTTCCAGACCCTGCTGACCGGCCAGACCTCGGACCTGCTGCCCGAGGACGTGAAACCCGAGGTCCTGGAGCGCGTGATCGCGGTGGCCACCGAGCTCGCGGTGGAAGGACGGGAGGGGCGCCCGGTGGGGTGCCTGTTCGTCGTCGGCGACATCGACAAGGTCGAGACCTTCACCAAGCCCCTCGTCCTCAACCCATTCTTCGGCTACAAGGAGGAGGACCGGAATATCCTCAACCCGTTCATGGACGAGACCGTGAAGGAGTTCTCGTCGATCGACGGAGCCTTCGTGATCCGGGGCGACGGTGTGGTGGCGTCGGCCGGGAGCCTGATTCAGGCCACCGACAGCGACCATTCCCTGCCCAGCGGGCTGGGGAGCCGTCATGCCGCCGCCGCCGCTATCAGTGTGTCCTCCAACTGCATAGCCATCGTCGTCTCGTCCAGTACCGGGCAGGTGACGCTCTTCCGGCGCGGGGTGATGCTGCCCCTGACGGAGAAACGTCGCTGACCCGAAGTTTGGGGTTGCACCGACCCGGCCGGGTCACTGTCCTGACCCCTCAACCATTTAAATCCCATGAACGAAGTCGTCACCCTGGAATGCACCGAGGC
>CAZUQB010000366.1:0-1675 GCA_964622405.1 uncultured Opitutaceae bacterium
TGGCGGGCGGACTGCCGGCGGTCGTCGTGGCCCTGTGCTACCTCTGGTTCGGCGACGCCTCGACCAAGGTCCAGTGGACCCTCACCCTGCTCGTCGTCGGCTGCTGGCTCGGCTTCGCCGCCGCCGTCCAGGCGCGGGTCATCCGGCCGCTGCAGACGATGGCCAACCTGCTGTCCGCCCTCCGCGAGGGCGACTTCTCCGTCCGCGCCCGCGGCGCCCGGCGCGACGAACCCCTCGGCGATGTGATGGCGGAGATCAATATCCTCAGCCGCACGCTGCAGGACCAGCGGCTCAGCGCCCTCGAGGCCACCGCCCTGCTGCGCACGGTCATGGAGGAGATCGACGTCGCGATCTTCGCCTTCGACTCCGACGGCCGCATGCGGCTCGCCAATCACGCGGGCCAGGTCCTGCTCAACAAGCCCGCCGAGCGCATCCTCGGCCGCGACGCCAAGGAACTCGGGCTCGAGGATTGGCTCACCGGCGAACCAGGCCGCCTCCTCACGATCCAGTTTCCCGGCGGCGCCGGCGGCCGCTGGGGCATGCGCCGGTCCCAGTTTCACGAGGGCGGCCGCCCGCACCACCTCGTCGTCATCGCCGACCTCAGCCGCAGTCTCCGCGAGGAGGAGCTCCGCGCCTGGCAACGCCTGGTCCGCGTGCTCGGTCACGAGCTCAACAACTCCCTCGCCCCCATCAAGTCCCTCGCCGGCAGTCTCGCCAGCATGGTCCGCCGCTCGCCGCGTCCCCCCGACTGGGAGGAGGACCTGCAGTCCGCGCTCGCGATCATCGAGAGCCGGGCCGAGGGCCTGAGCCGGTTCATGCAGGCCTACGCCCGCCTCGCCCGCCTGCCCGCGCCCACGCTCGCGCCGTGCAACGTCTGCTCGCTCGTCGAGCGCGTCGCGGCGCTCGAGACGCGGCTCGCCGTCGAGCTGATCCCCGGCCCGCCCGTGACGATCGCGTGCGACGCCGCCCAGATCGAGCAGGCTCTCATCAATCTCCTCAAGAACGCCGTCGACGCCGCGATCGAGACGGGCGGGGGCGTGCGCATCGGCTGCAGCCAGTCCCCCGGGCGCATCGAGATCTTCGTCGAGGACGACGGGCCGGGCATCGCCGGCGCGACCAATCTGTTCGTGCCATTCTACACGACCAAGCCGGAAGGTTCCGGCATCGGCCTCGTGCTCTGCCGCCAGATCGCGGAGAACCATCGCGGCACCCTGACGCTCGAAAACCGGCAGGACGCCCCCGGCTGCGTCGCGCGGCTGCGCCTGCCCGTCTAAGAAGCCCCAGCGGGCTGCACAGGAGGCAACAAAGGGAACGGACGGGTTGGGTGCTGCTGGGCTGGTCGGTTTGGCGGTGGGTTTTTGACCACGGATTTCGTGGATTGGGGCGGAGATGACGGACGATGCCTCGCAGACCGCGCGGCGACGACCGTCGCCGCGCGGTCTGCGAGGCGGGTTCGAGGAGATCCGGTGCAATGGCCGAATTGCTCCCGGTGGCCGAACGGACCGACATTCTTATCCGCGGAAATTCGCGCCATCCGCGGAAAGAATCGACGGCCCCGCAGTTCCCTCGCGCCAGGAACGACGAAGAAGCCGGTGACTCAAGCAGCGTCGCGCAGGTCGTGCTCGACCTCGCGGTGATCGTCGCCGTCCGTCTCGGGCTCGCCCACGGTTTCCGG
>CAZUQB010000366.1:1775-3319 GCA_964622405.1 uncultured Opitutaceae bacterium
CCCGACTTTTCCGGGCGGTCCCATTTCCGGGACTCCACCGTCCCGCGTTCGACCCAGAGCCAAAAACACCGCCCGGCCCCAACAATTTTTATCATCTTACCAGCAATCACTTACACCCTTCACTTGGCGCTGGCACAGGGCCTGCAATTGGGCCCGCGTCCATGGATATCCCGCGTCCCGACCAATCCAAAGCCAAGCGCAAGAAGCGCATCCTCATCGGTGCCATTGCGGCCACTGCGCTCGCCGTCATCACGGTGACCCTGGCGCGGCTCAAGCCGGCGGCGCCGACGGTGGAGCGCAATCTGGTGTGGATCGACACGGTGAAACGCGGCCAGATGCTGCGCCAGGTCCGCGGGCTCGGCACGCTGGTGCCGGAGGAAATCCGCTGGATCGCCGCGCGCACCCAGGGTCGCGTCGACAAGATCGTCCTGCGGCCCGGCGCCGAGGTCACGCCGGACAGTGTCATTCTCATCCTCGCGAACCCCGACGTCGAGCAGGCCGCCGCCAGCGCCGACGCGCAGCTGAAGGCCGCCGAAGCCGACCTGGTCGGCACGCGCGCGCAGCTCGAGAGCGGCGTGCTCGCGGCCGAGGCCGCCGCGGCTTCCGCCCGCGCCGACTACGAGCAGGCCCGCCTCAAGGCCGAGGTCAACGAGCAGCTGCACCAGGAGGGCCTCGTGTCGGAGCTCGACTTGCGCCTGCTGAAAGTGTCGGCCGAGCAGCTCGCCACCCGCAACATGATCGAGCAGAAACGCTACGCCTTCGCCAAGGAGTCCATCGCCCCGCAGCTCTCCGTCAAGGAGGCCGAGGTCGAGCGCCTGCGCGGCGTCGCCAAGCTGCGCCACGACGAGCTCGACGCCCTCACCGCCCGCGCCGGCATGAACGGCGTCCTGCAGCTCCTCCCGGTCGATGTCGGCTCCCAGATCCAGCCCGGCGTGAACCTCGCCCGCGTCGCCGATCCCGCCAAGCTCAAGGCCGAGATCCGCGTCGCCGAGACCCAGGCCAAGGACGTCGCCATCGGCCAGGCCGCCGAGGTCGACACCCGCAATGGCATCGTCGGCGGCCATGTCTCGCGCATCGACCCGTCCGTGCAGAACGGCACGGTCACGGTCGACGTCGTGTTCGACGGCCCGCTGCCGAAGGGCTCGCGTCCCGACCTCTCGGTCGACGGCACCATCGAGCTCGAGCGCCTCGACGACGTCGTCTATGTCGGCCGCCCGGCGTTCGGCCAGGAGCGCAGCACGGTCGGGCTGTTCAAGCTCGACGGCGACGGCTCCTACGCCACGCGGGTGCCGGTCAAGCTGGGCCGCAGCTCGGTCAACACCATCGAGGTCGTCGCCGGGCTCCAGCCCGGCGACCGGGTCATCCTGTCCGACATGTCGCAGTGGGACGCCAACGACCGCGTGCGCCTGAACTGACGCTCCGCCGAAAATCACCGCCGCGCTGTAACTTTCCCCTTGGCCCGCGTGTTCCCTCTCCGCCTCGCCCTCCCTTTTGAACCAACCCTCCGTCCCGATGTTTCCCGTGATCCCGATCCTGCTCCTCCT
>CAZUQB010000367.1:0-3288 GCA_964622405.1 uncultured Opitutaceae bacterium
CCATCTGCGCGATGAACGCGGTGTCTTCCATAGGCTTCATGGGGTCTTGATTCTGGAACTGGGTGGAAAGCAGCTGCAGAAAATCATTCTGCCCGAGGGTCTGCTTGTTGGTGACAACGGTCGTCGACTGGGTGTTGGCGGCCGAGGTGGAGGTGGTCGACGAGACTGGGGAGATCGAGGACATGGTGTTCAGGCAAAGGCGTAGAGGTTGAGGTCGGGACGGAGCGCCGGGCGGGACTCGCCGGTCGCCGGGACGGAAACAGGATCCACCGGCTCGCCGCGCCAGTAGGTCGGAAGCGGCTGGCCCGCGCCGGTCTCGCGACGGGAACCGGACTGCCCGCTCGCATCGTGGCCGAGCTGGGACTCGGCGCCGTGGGCCGTCGCCGGCGCGATCACCGGATCCGCCAGGCGCATGCCGCGCGACGCTTCGGCGTCGACCGACTGCCACGCCACCGACAGCGCTGAGCGCAGATCGCCCGAGTCGGTGCGGAAAACCGTGTGAACCTCGCCGCCGCGCAGCTCGATCTTCACCGAGAGGTCTGCGTCGCCGACGGCGAACTTCAGGTGCACCGACGATTGGCCGGTCGCACCCAGGCGTTCCGTCGTCGCCAGCACCGTGGCCACCGCCCGCTCGGCATGGCTCGCGGCCGGCAGATCGGACGGGGCTGCCGAGCTCACTTCCGAGGCGCGACCCGCCAGCGGGCTGACAGTCGCGGGGACCGTCACGCTGTGGTTGGAAGTGTAGTTCGACATGGCGGGGGCCGGTTTAGCAGCGCCGATGCCAAGCCTTTCAGTAGGCTTTGTAACCTGACGTTCATCAACGTTTAGAATTTTTTTCTCTCCGACGTCCGCAGCCGAAACGGCACGCGGCAAATCCGGACGGGCGAAAGCGGCAATATTTTCCGGGGTCGGCCCGGCAGGGTTTTCACGGTCGGTCCGGCGGGCGGCCCGGCTTGGTTCGGCGCGCTCGCTTGGCGGCCGCGTGGTCGCCGGCAAGATGGACCCGGTGACCACCACCTGAGCCTCGACCGACGGGGACGTCGGGAGCGCGGCCACGGTTTCCGGTGTCTGACGGGTGGAGGTTTGGATCGGCGCCTGGGTCACCGGCATCGCGTCGGGAGCCGCCGGCGTCGCATCCGGGACCCTGGCGAAGCGCACTGGGGAGTGAATCGTCGGCTTGGGTTCCGCGGCAGGCTGGTGCGGGACCGGGCCGGCTGGTACGGCGAATTTTTCCGGCGACGGATCGCCCCACCCCGCCGTCAGCGAGACTTCTGGGTGATCAGGTTTGGCATGGCTATCCGCCGACAGCTCCACGGGGGTGCCGGCAGCGTCATCCGTCGACGTCTCAACGGAGGTGCCGGCAGCGTGATCCGTCGACGGCAGCGTCACGGCGAACTTGGCGGAGCCAAAGTGGGCGACTGCGGGCTCGCCGAGATGCGCCGGTCGAACGTTGGGACTCCCGGCGGAGCCGGACGACTTTCCGGGGAGAGATGCGTCCGCATTCCAGTCGGTTCCGTCCGGATCATCCGGGTCAACCTGGTTGTCGGCGGGCAGCCCGGGCGTGGCCGGCGCGGTGACCGGGACATTGGCCGGCATCCAGCCGGACCACGCAGCGGCGGCAAGCTGATCGTTGGACGGCGGGCCCTCGGCCGTCTTTCTTGGCGACGGGGAGAAGGCCGGGACGCCAGGCGCAGTCGAGGGTCCGGACCCCGACGGAGCGGCGGCGGCCGGCAGAGCGGAACTGGTCTCAACGAGCAGGGCGGAAAAAGCCCCGGTGGCGTCAGCTGCGCCCGGATCGAGGGGAGCGGAGGATACCGGGAGGCCGGCCGCGGCCAGGACGGCGCCGGGCGCGACAGAACGGGAGGGATCGATGGGAAGAGTGGCGGGAGCTAGTTGCATGCATGGTGGACCCTCCTTGGTGGTAAGCCGCGCCCCTCCCTGGGTGCGGCGTCGGACGACTCAGCTCGAGGCGGCCGGCTTGCTGGCCTTCATGAGGCGGAGCCGTTCGGACAGGATCGCGGCCCGGCGGGCCAGCGGGCCGTCGGCGCCCATGGTGCGGCTCATCTCCTCGAAGATCGGACCGACGACGTCGGGCTTCATGAGCGAGAGGATCTTTGTCGCGGTGACATCGTCCATTTCCCGGAGGATCGCGACGGCGGCGCGCGGCGAGAGGTTCGTGTAGGTCTGCGCCAGCGTGCGCAGGTTCTTGGACTCGTCGGCGGTGATCTCCACGACCTTGTCGCCGATGCTCTTGCGGAGAACCTCGATGTCGGCGCGGACCTTCGCGAGTTCCTTTTCCTCGGCGGCCAGGCGGGCGGCGCGCTGCTCCTGCAGGTCGGCCTGCTTGCGCAGGCGGGCGCGTTCCTCCTTCAGGTCGGTGGAGAGATTCTCGACCTCGATCGTCCAGAAGTCCCAGCCCTTCTCCTTGTTCGGCGCGACCGGCTTGGGTTGCGCTGCGACGGCGAGTTGGAGCAACGGGGCCGCGGCGCGCCACGCCAGCGCGGCGCCCAGGCCGATGCTGAGCACGAGGCCCAGCGCGGCGGCGGCGATCGGATTCTGCAGTTTCGTGATCATGCGGAAACCAGCTTGCGGTGCGCGGCGCGGCCGGCGAAGTCGTCAAACTCGGCCTGCTCCTCGCGGTTCAGGGTCCGGCGGTGCGACGCCCGGGCCTTCTGCTCGAGCCGCTGGATCACCTCGACCCGGCGGTGCGCCTCCACGTACGCGTCCCGGCGCTCGTACATCGTCGCCCGGGCGGCGATCACGGCGCGCTCGCCCTCCATCTCCTCGAGGCACTCGCGGCGGTAGGCGGTTAGCGTCTGCGCCTCCAGCGCCGGCTGGAAGCGGTCCGAGCGGCCCGCGAACAGCGCGGCCTCGAACTCGGCCTTCCGCTCGCGCACGCGGGCGAGCTTTTCCTCGGCCTCGACATACAGGTGGACGGCGGAGGCGAACGCGTCGCGGGCCTGGGCCTCGCGGTAGGCCCGGACGGTGGCGACCGGGCGGAGATTGAAGCGGAAGCGTTTCATGACAGCAGGGTTTTGAGGTGGCGGAAAGTCTCCGGGCGGGCGGTGCGCTGCTCGACCGTCTGGCAGAGGAACTGCCGCAGCGCCGGCTGGCGCTGGATCGCGTCGTCGAGGGCCGGGTTGCCGCCCTTCTGGTAGGCGCCGATGGACACGAGGTCCTCGTTCTTCCGGTAGAGCGCGAGCTGTTCGCGGGCGCGGCCGGCCAGGGCCAGTTCCTCGGGCGTGCAGACGTCGCGCGAGAGGCGGCTCACGCTCTCCAGCACGTCGA
>CAZUQB010000368.1:0-3286 GCA_964622405.1 uncultured Opitutaceae bacterium
GCGGGACGATCAACGGCTACTACACCGGCTCGTTCTACATGGGCCTCGGCGCCAACACGCTGCTGTCCTTCCAGCAGCAGCTGCACCTGCTGCTCGGGCCGCAGGGCAGCGTGGACCGCTTCGTCGACGCGCTGGAGGCGCACATGCGGGCGCAGACGACGGCCGACCTCCGCCTGGATCTCCGGGCGAAGCTGACCGGCATCCGGTCGATCGACGCCGAGCTGGCCGCGGTCGCCTCGCTGGACCGCCTGGAGTCGTCGACCCCGGAGCGCGCGGCCCGGCGGCAGGCGCTGGCTTCGAATCAGACCCTGGCAGAACTGCGCGCGGCCGAGGCGGCGTGGGTGCTGGAGCACGCGGCTCACTGAGGCGCCGGGCGCGGTTGAGAGTTGACCGATGGAAGTTGACGGAGCCGGACGTTCCCGGGTCGGACGTCAGCCCACGCCCCTTCACGGCCCCGCGGCGCCCGAGGAAGTGGAGTAATTCTCCTCAAGTTGGCGGGGGAACGATCCGAAAGGCTGGGCACCGGACCGTTGCACGACGGCTGCCCGGGCGGTCCAGCGCGGACTCGCCAAGGCACGCGGAATCGTGACCATGGGCCGGGCTCTCGCATGAACCTACCCTTTTCGACTCTTCGCCGGCTGGCGGGCGTCAGTCTCCTGCTTTTGCTCGCGGCGCCCTGGCTTCGCGGCCAGGCGGGCGCGCCCTTTCTCACCGACGACCCCGGCACGCCGGGCGACGGCCACTGGGAATTCAACCTCGTCTCGACCCATGAGCGCCGCGACGGGACGTCGGCGACGGCCTTCCCGGTCTTCGACGTCTCCTACGGCCTCGGCGAGCGCTGCCAGCTGAACCTCGTGGTCACGCACCTTCGCCAGCACGACGAAGGCACCGAGGCGGAGACGGGCCTCGCGAACTCGGTGTTCGGGGTGAAGTGGCGGTTCTACGACGACCAGGCCTCCGGCATCTCGGCGGCCATCACGCCGGCCTTCGAGTTCCGCAACCCGGGCTCGGACGCGGTGGAGCGCGGCCTGGCGGACGACGAGAACACCTTTGTGCTGCCGCTGGAACTCCAGCGCGAGGTCGGCGGCTGGTGCTTCAACGCCGAGATCGGCGTGGTCCGTCCCAGCAAGTCCGCGTCGGGCTGGCTCTACGGCGTCGTGGTCGGCCACGCGCTCGGCGAGCGCGTCGAGGCGGGCCTCGAGCTGCACGGCGAGGGGGACCGCGGGCTGTCGCGGACCTCCCTGGCGGTCAACGCCGGCTTCCGCTTCAAGCTCACCGAGAACCTCAATCTCCTCACCGCCGTCGGCCGCGAGCTGCACAACGGCCTCGACGCCCGCGCCACGCTGCTGACGTTCGTCGCGATCCAGTGGACGCGATAGCTCGCACTTGAGCATTGCCGGGCGGCGTCCGGGCGTTGAGCGTCGCCGGGAACTTCCCCCCGCGCCATTACTCCCGCCGACGAGAAATCACCGCCCGCGCCCCGTCCCGCCGCCCGGGTCTGGCACGCCGGGACCCTGACCTACACCACCGGCGGCCTCGTCGGGCTCTTCTTCTGGCTGCTGGGCGGCGACTTTGGGTTCAACCTGAAGGAGCGCTCGGTGCCCGTGACGCTGCAGGTGCTGCTGCGGCAGTTCCACGTCTCGGACCTGCTCACGGGCTTCCTGCTCGCGACGCTGCCGCAGCTGATCATCCTGCTCGTGGGCCCGGTGGTGGCGTACCGCAGCGACCGGCACCGCGGCAAGTGGGGCCGGCGCATTCCGTTCCTGCTCGTGCCGACCCCGGTGGCGGTCGTCTCGATGGTCGGCCTCGCCTACGGGCCGGCGCTCGGAAGCTGGGCGCACGCGGCGCTCGGCGCCTCCTCGCCGGGCGAGGGCCCGTGCGTGGTCGCGACCCTCGCGCTGTTCTGGGCGCTGTTTGAACTGAGCGCGCTGGTCTGCAACCAGGTCCTCATCAGCCTCATCACCGACGTGGTGCCGGCGCCCGTGATCGGGCGGTTCTTCGGCCTCTTCCGGTTCGTGTCGCTGCTGGCGGGCATCCTCTTCAGCTACTTCGTCCTCGGCCACGTCGAGCGGCACTACACGATCGTCTTCCTCGCCATCGCCGCGATCTACGGCGTGAGCTTCACCGCGATGTGCCTCAAGGTGAAGGAGGGCGACTATCCGCCGCCGCCCGCGCCGGCCGTGCCCCCCGGCATCGGCTGGGCGGCCCGGGTGCGGCAGTTCCTCGGCGGCGCCAGGACCTACGCCCGCGAGTGTTTCGCGCAGCCGTACTACCGCTGGTTCTTCGCCTCGTTCGCGCTGACGATGATGGCCGGCGTCCCGGCGAATCTCTTCACGCTCTACTTCGCCCGTTCCCTCGACCTGAGCATGGCGACGTACGGGAAGCTGTCCGCGATCCAGTTCGTCCTGTCGCTGGCCCAGGCCTACCCGATCGGCTGGCTGGCGGATCGGTTCCATCCGCTGCGCGTGACGCTGCTCGCGGTGATCCTGATCGTCGCGAGCAACCTGCTCGCCTTTGTCCTCGTGCGCGACGCGATGACCTACGGCGTGGCGATGGTCGTGTGCGGATCGCTGTGGGGATTCTACTACACCGCCTCGTCGGCGCTGCCGGCGGCGCTGCTCGCGCGCTCGCGCTTTGCCAGCCTCGACAGCGCCAAGGCGATGGCCGGCGCCCTGGGCCAGATGGTGATCGGCCCGATCGTCGGCTGGTCGCTCGACCTCCTGCATCACGAGTACCGCTACATGTACCTCTGGGCGGCGGGACTCGGCCTGCTGGCGCTGGTCGCGACGCTGATGGTCTACCGGCGGTTCGTGCAGTACGGCGGGACGGCACACTACGTCGCGCCCGAGTGACCGCCGGGGCTCCGCTCAGAACTCGTCGTAGGCGATCTGGGCGGGCGGGACGCCGAGGCCGGCGAGCATGCGGGTGCAGGCCTTGATCATCTGCGGCGGGCCGCACAGGTAGTACTCGACCGCCGCGGGCTGCGGGTGGTCGCGCAGGTACTGCGCCAGCACCACCTCGTGGATCAGTCCGGTCGGGCCCGTCCAGCGGTCCTCCGGCAGCGGCGTCGACAGCGCGACATGGAAGGAGAAATTCGGGTGGGCCGCGGCGAGGGTCGCGAAATAGTCCTCGTAAAACAGTTCCTGCCGCGACCGCGCGCCGTACCAGTAGCTCACGCGGCGCTGCGTGCGCTGGCTCCCGAACAGGTGCGCCAGGTGCGAGCGCAGCGGCGCCATGCCCGCGCCGCCGCCGATGTACACGGCCTCGCGCTGGGTCGGCTTGAGGT
>CAZUQB010000369.1:0-3281 GCA_964622405.1 uncultured Opitutaceae bacterium
GCGGCTGGTGGATCCAGCCCGACTGCAACCTGCCCGGCATCGAGAACATGCACCGGCAGATCGCGCTCGGCCGCGACTGGTTCAAGCGCCACCTCGGGCTGTTTCCCAAGATCGGCTACAACGTCGACTCGTTCGGCCACACCGCCGCGCTGCCCGACGTCATGGCCGCCCATGGCCAGGAGAACTACGTTTTCATGCGGCCGATGGCGCATGAGCGGGACCTGCCCGCGAACGTCTTCCGCTGGCGCGGCCGGCCCGGCGGCAAGTCCGTCACGGCGTTCCGCATCTCGGCGGGCTACGCCACGATCTTCCCGCCGACGCTCGAGCACGTGGAGTCCAACCTCACGCCGCTGCCGGCGGGCGTCACCCACACGATGTGCTTCCTCGGGGTCGGCGACCATGGCGGCGGGCCGAACGAGCACATGATCCAGTGGGTGCGCGACCACCGCGACGCGATCCCTGGCGCCCGCCTTGAGTTCTCCTCACCGGAGAAGTTCTTCCGCGCGCTGCAGCCCCAGCTGCGTCATCTGCCCCTCGTGACCGGTGAGCTGCAGATGCACGCGATCGGGTGCTACACGAGCCACCGGCCCGTGAAGCTCGGCGTCCGCCGCGCGGAGAACCTGCTCGTGCAGGCGGAGCAGGCGCTCGCCGCCGCGCCCGCCGCCGAGCGCCGCGCCGCCGCACCCGCGCTCGACGCGGCCTGGCACACGCTCTGTTTCAATTCCTTCCACGACACGCTGGGCGGCAGCTGCACGCCGAGCGCGGCCCGCGCGGCCGACGACCAGTTGGCCGGCGTCAAGGCGACGGCCGAGCAGGTCCTGAGCGAGGCGTTCCGCCGCCGCGCCCACGCGCTGCCGCCCGACCGGCGCCAGCGCATGGTGCTGGCCAACTTCACGACCGAGCGGTTCCGCGACTTCCTCGAGCACGAGCCATGGCTGGAGTGGACGCACTGGAAGCCCGACTGGTGCCTGCTCGACGAGCGCAACCGCCTCGTGCCGCACCAGGTCATCGAGCCGGAAACCCTGATGCCCGACACCATGCGGATCCTGTTCCCCGCCGACATCGCGCCCGGGAAATTCAGCACGCTCCGCATCGCCCGCGCCGCGGCCGGCCGGACGGCGACGGTCAAGGGCACCTCTGGCGACTTCGAGCTGCACACCGCGCCCAACGGCAGCGGCGCCCTGCAGCCGGCGGCCGGCGCCGTCTGTCCCCTGCCCGAGCTCCGGCTCATCGAGGACAAGTCCGACACGTGGTCCCACAACATCGACCGCTTCGCCGGGCCGCAGGTGGACCACGCCCACTGGTCGGCCCCGGTGCGGGTCGAGTCCGGCCCCATCCGCCACGCCTGGCGGGTCGACGGGACCATCGGCCAAAGCCGGATCTGCGCCGACTGGCGGCGGTACGCGGGCGCGGACTTCTATGAGCTCCGCCTGCGCGTCACCTGGCACGAGCACCACAAGCTGCTCCGCCTGTCGTGGAACCCGGGCAGCGCGATCGCCGGGCGCGACGACGGCATCCCGGGCGGAGGCATCCCGCGCGCCAGCGACGGCCGCGAACTCCCGCTCCGCGACCGCTCGCTGTTGCACTTGGCGCACGACGGCACCGCCGGCGTGGTGGCTCCCACCGTGTTCTCCATCAGCGGTGACGAATCCGCCGTGCACCTCACGCTCCTGCGTTCGTGCCCGTTCGCACACCACGACCCGAAAATCCTGCCGGAGAAACTCGAGCACTACGCCTGGATCGACCAGGGCGAGCAGGAGTTCACGTTCCGCTTCTTCCCCGCCGGCAAGGTGACGGCCCGCGAGCTCGACCGCCACGCCCTGCACCTGCAGCGCCGCCCCGCCATCGCCGATCTTACCCGCGGCATGCCCTACCGGCCGTACAAGGATGAAGCCGGCTGGCCGGCCTGAAGAGCCGACCGTTGTTCAACCCCCAAGGTGTGCCTGCCGTTGCAAGTCGGGCGTTGAACGTTCCCCTGCCGTTTCCACCCCTTCGGCGCGCGGCGCCTGACGCCCGATGTTCGGTGTTCGTCCCTTAACTATCCATGTCAATCATCACTCCCACCCCGGAGATTCTCGAACAATTCAACCGCGACGGATTTCTCGTCCTGCCCGGGCTGCTCTCGCCCCAGGAGGTCGCCACGCTCCGCGCCGGCCTTGAGCGGGTCTTCGCGCAGCACAGTCCCGAGGCGGACGTGTTCCGGATGCAGGAGATCTGGCGCCCGAAGCTCTTCGAGCACGGCGAGGAATTTGAAGCGCTCATTGACCATCCGGGCATCGCCCCGTTCGTCGACGCCGTGCTCGGCGACGACTGCCATCTCATCGCTGAGACCGGCCTGCGCACGCTGCCTGGCAAGACCATCTCGTTCTGGCACCTCGATGACGTGTGCCGGTTTCCGATCCCGGAGGGCGTGAAGCTCGACCCGCGGATTCCGATGCCGACCTACGTCATCAACATGAATTACTACCTGTGTGACGTGGACGACGAACTGGGTCCGACCCAGTTCATTCCCGGCAGCCACCGCGCCGGCCGTCCGCCGCGCCCGTCGGACAACGACGCCAACGGCAACCCGACCTGGGAGGGCCGCACCATGGTCGGATCCGCCGGTCCCGCCGGTACGCTCGTGCTCTGGAACGACCAGACGTGGCATCGCGGCGGCCCCAATGTCTCCAACGGTCGCATCCGCTGGGTGGTCCAGACGCCGTTCGCGCGCCGCATGATGGCCCAGCGCTTCTGGCCGCACGTGAACTACCACATGCCCGAGGCGGTGATCGCCCGCGCCAACCCGCGCCGCCGCCGGTTGCTGGGGTTCCATCCGCCGGGCGCCTATGGCTGAGGTTCGTGGGGCCCTTTCGCGGTAAAAAAACTGTCTGAATCGGGCCTTCCGGGCGGGATGCCCCGGGGTATTTCCTAACTGGCGAAAATTTCCGCGAACCAACCGCCGCGCCGCTGGTCTCTGGCGGCATGCGTCGCCGCGTCGCCTCGTCCGCCGCCTCTCCGTGGATCCTGATCGTGGAAGATGACGCCCTGATGCGTCGCATGGTCCACGCCGTCCTCACCGCCCAAGGCTGGGCCGTGCAGCTGGCCAGCAGCGCCGAGCAGGCGCTCGCGATGGTCAATGCCACGCTCACGCCGCCCGCCGTGCTCCTCTGCGATGTCATGCTCCCGCGCAGCAACGGACTCGACCTGTCGTTCCAGCTCCTGCAGCGCATCCCGCGGCTCAGCGTGATCCTGATCACCGGGCACCTCGCCGCGCTCAACTGGCTCCCGAGCGACACCGG
>CAZUQB010000370.1:0-3277 GCA_964622405.1 uncultured Opitutaceae bacterium
AGATTCTCGTACGCGACCGAAAACGGCGTGGTGTCGGTGAGGCGTTCGTTCCAGATCAGCGCGACGCGGCCGCCGGGACGCAGGATGCGCGAGAACTCGGCGCGGCATTCCGGGATCCGAAACCAGTGGAACGCCTGCGCAGCGGTGATGAGGTCGACGGAGCTGTCGGGAAGCCGGGTTGCCTCAGCGGTGCCGTCGACGCTCACAAAGCCCGGCTGCGAACCGAGATCGCGTTCCGCGGCGGAGCGCATCGCGGCGTTGGGCTCGATCGCGTGAACGCGAGCCGCGAGCGGCAGGAGGAGTGCCGAGAAGATCCCCGTGCCCGAGCCGACGTCGGCGACGATGCTGGACCGACTCAGTCCGGCGCGCTGCCGCAGGCAGTCGAGCAGCGCGGCGGGATAGGACGGGCGGTACTTGACGTAATTCTCGACCCGGTCGGAGAAACGTTGGGTGGGATCGGACATCTGCATTGAGTAGTTGGTAGCTAGTAGATAGTAGCCGGTAGAGGCTGGTAGCGAGTAGCGCGTAGCGGGTAGCGAGCATTAGTCTGGCAGCTGCTAGGAGACGCCTCGGAGCTAGTAGTTTTTCTGCGCCTCATCGCGGTCGAACAGCCCGGTCTGATGACCTGCCGGCAGATAAAAGACCGCGACCGGGACATAAGATATGGAAGATGGGAGCTAGGAGATGGGAGTTGGAAGACGTCGACCGTCCACCGCCCACCGCCCAATGCGCCTTCTGCGCTTTCTTGCGGCAAAAAACGGACCGAAGCCGACGGCGTAGCGCATGAGGCACTAGGCAATAGGCCATAAGCCATAAGCCATAAGCTTTAAGCCTACAGCCTAGAGCTTAGAGCCTACCGCCTACCGCCTACCACCTACCGCCCCCGCTCCACCGAAATCCCCATCAAACCAACGACGACTTCGGGAGACAGCGTCTCCAGCGTCACGCTTCGCAGCACGGCCCCGCGGCGCAGTCGACGGCCGAGGACCATGGCGCGGCAGTTCTCGCCGAGTTGCACGGTCTGCGGCCAGGGCTTTGGCACGCAGAACGCATCCGTCGCGTCCGTGTAGTCGCCGCGGCTCTCCTGTCCGGGCGCCGCGACGCCGGGACGGATCGGGCAGAGGTTCCAGTAGTTGTAGGGCGGCACGAGTTCGAGCGAGTCGTCAGGACCGGTCGCGTAGCGCAGGCGCAGCACGGCGTTCGCGATGCGGTTCTGCATGGGATTCGTCGAGCCGCACACCAGGAACCACACGGCTTCGCCGGCCGCATTGACCGGCACAGTCACGCGATTGGGCCAGTTGTCCCACTGCGACGTGAACGCGATGTTCCGCGCGCCTCCCGGCCACGCGAACGGCACGCCGACGGGCGTGCGGAGCTGCTGGGTCGCGGGGTCGAGCAGGCGCGGCACGGCATCGAGCTGGATCTTGGGCAGCGCGGTGTTCCAGTAGCGAAACGTCCACGGCGAATACCCGTCGGTGCCGAGCCGCACCGATATCGTGTCGGTGCGCGGGGTCAGGTATTCCTGCGCGTAGATCGTGCGCACATCGCCGTTCAGCACGGGCGTGAGGTCCACGCACTGCCAGCGGCTCCGGACGGATGCCCGGGGCGGCTGTTGCGCGGCGGCCAGCCGGGCGACGGCGGGATCGGTCACGTGCACCAGCCAGCGTCGCAGCTGCGGCAGCTCGCCGACGCGCACCCGCGCGAGGACGGTGTGCCAGCCGGGATTGGCCGCGACACGGCCAGTGAGCCGGCCCCGCCGAACCGCGGCGCCACCCAGGACGCGCTGCGGATCGGAAAAGGACAATACCTCGGCGCGAGCGGGACGGAGGCTGAGACGGTCGCCAGCCCGGGCTTTGGCAATGACAGCCGGGGCGGGTCGGGAACAGCCAACGGACTCCACCCGCAACTCGGCTCGCGTGACCTGCGGGAGATCCACGCCGATGTACGTCTGACCGTAGCCCGGCTCGGCCGTCCAGCGGACCTCGCGGCCATCGACGGTCACACGCTTCACGGCGCGGGCACAGATCGGCAGGCGCAGCTGGAGGCGGGTCGCCGGCGGCGACAACTCGACCGTCAGCGTGGTGGCGGCGCCCTTGCGGGCAAACTCGAGCCGCACCTCGGACGTCTGCATCAGGGCGTGATTCCAGTCGGCAGGAAAGTTGGGCGTGACCCGCACGATCCCCTCCACGCGATCCGGCGTGAAACCGAACAGTCCCTCGACGAGCGCCCGCGCGAACATGTGCGTGCAGTCGCCGAAGTCCGTGCCGCCGGCGGTCGCGCCAAAATCGCCAGGCACGAGCTGGTCGAACGCAGTGTGAAGGAACGCGCCGCGGAAGAGTTCCCAGCCTTCGGCCGCTAGACCGCTTTGAAAGCAGGCGAGGGCGAGGTGGTAGTTGTCGCCGGGCCAGCGCTCGCGGACCGACCAGATGCCCGGGACGAAGTTGGTGGTCCAGACCTGGTGTCCGCCGCACGGCATGGGGTCGTTCTGGAGCCGGCGCTCGGCGTAGAGGAGCGACTGGATCGCCTCGTCGGCGGTGACAAGCCCGGCGTCGATCGGGAGGAACAGGCTGTAGAGGGTCGCGTCGGTGTGCACGCGCCGGCGGCCCGCGGGCTCGCGGTAGAGCGCGGGATGCCCATGGGAGCCGACCCAGAGATGACGGCGAAACGCGCGACGGATCCGCGCGGCCTGTCGCGCGTGGCGACGGGCGGCGGCGCGATCACCGGCTTGCTGCGCGAGCTGGCCGGCGGCGACATGGGCGCGGTAGGCGTAGGCGGTTTCCTCGGTGCCGGCGCCGCCGGCGTACCAGACTGAATCGGTCGGCCAGGTGTTGATGAAACTCTCGTAGAGCGCGTCGTTGTCGGGATCGAAACACTCGCGCAGCCACTCGAGGTGCAGCTCCAGCGCCGGGCGCAGGCGCTTCGCGAGCGCCTTGTCGCCCGTCCAGCGCCACGCGTGGATGAGCTGGTCGAAGAACTGCGACTGCATGTTGTACACCCCCTGGTCCTCGAGAATGCGGCCGCGGCCGTAGAAGCGGGAACCCTGGGCGGGCAGCGAGTGAAGCGGGTGGGGGTCGGTCGCGTGCGAGCGATTCCGGCGGGAGGTGACCTGATGCCCGCAGTAAAACTCCGCCTGCGCGAGGACCCGCTCGGGCCAGTCGAGCACGGTGCCGCCGAAGACGGTGCGCCAGCCCGGGTAGCGGTTGTTCCAGAGCATCGCGCCGTGGCGGAAGACCGGCGGATACCACAGGCCGTCGAGCGCGGCGGGCAGGACGGCGGC
>CAZUQB010000371.1:0-3277 GCA_964622405.1 uncultured Opitutaceae bacterium
TAGCGCTCCTGCGACTCGTTGCACCACAGCTCGAGGGGGCTCATGCCGGGCTCGGCATTGGGCACGGCCCGCAGCTGGAACCGGCCGCCGCGGCCGGCGTCGTTCACGAGCTCGGGCAGCGCGTTCGAGATGCCGCCGGCGCCGACGTCGTGGATGAATGTGATCGGGTTCGCGTCGCCCAGCGCCCAGCAGCGGTCGATGACCTCCTGGCACCGCCGCTCCATCTCGGCGTTGTCGCGCTGCACGCTCGCGAAATCGAGGTCCTCCTGACCCGCGCCGCTCGCCATCGAGCTCGCCGCGCCGCCGCCGAGACCGATGAGCATCGCCGGCCCGCCCAGGACGATCAGCTGGTCGCCGGCCTGGATCGTGCCCTTGCGCACATGGTCCGGCCGGATGTTGCCCAGCCCGCCCGCCAGCATGATCGGCTTGTGGTAGCCGCGCAGCTCATGGGGAATTGCGGATTGCGGATCGCGGATTGCGGATTGGGAACCCGGTTCCTTGCTCCCCGCTCCGTTCTCCCGGGCCGCCGGCACGGCGGCCTCGTAGGTGCGGAAGTAGCCGTTGATGTTGGGGCGGCCGAACTCGTTGTTGAAGGCCGCGCCGCCGAGCGGGCCCTCGATCATGATGTCGAGCGCCGTGACGATCCGGCCGGGCTTGCCGTGGTCCGTTTCCCAGGGCTGGACGGCGCCGGGCAGGCGGAGGTTTGAGACGGTGAAGCCGGTGAGGCCGGCCTTGGGCTTGCCGCCGCGGCCGGTCGCGCCCTCGTCGCGGATTTCGCCGCCCGAGCCGGTGGCGGCGCCGGGGAAGGGCGAGATGGCGGTGGGATGGTTGTGCGTCTCCACCTTGCACAGGATGTGGATGTCCTCCTCGGCCGCGCCGTACTCGTTGGTGCGCGGGTCGACGAAGAAGCGCCCGCCGCGCGAACCCGCCAGCACGGCGGCGTTGTCGCGGTAGGCGGACAGGATGCCCTCGCTGTGGAGCTGGTGCGTGTTCCGGATCATCTGGAACAGCGAGTGATCCTGGCGCGCGCCGTCGATTTCCCAGGAGGCATTGAAGATCTTGTGCCGGCAGTGCTCGGAATTGGCCTGCGCGAACATCATGAGTTCGACGTCATGCGGGTCGCGCTGCAGCTGCGTGAAGGCCTTCACGAGGTAGTCGATCTCGTCCTCGGCCAAGGCCAGCCCGAGCGTCGTGTTGGCCGCCACCAGCGCCGCGCGTCCTTCCTTGAGCACCGGCACCGTGGTCATGGGCCGGGGCGTCTCGTGGTGGAACAGCACCGCCGCGTCCTCGAGCCGGGCAAACACCACCTGGGTCATGCGGTCGTGCAGCCGGGCCGCCAGGGCGCGCTGCTGCTCCGCGGTCAGGGTGGTGCCCGGCGGCAGCTCGACGGAGTAGGCGATGAGCCGCTCAATCCGCTGCACGGCGGCGAGGCCGCAGATCTGGGCAATGTCCGTGGCCTTGGAGGACCACGGCGAGATGGTGCCGGGGCGCGGGGCGACGACCTGCAGGAGGCCGGCCGCGACGCTGGGCGCGCGCCGCGGACCGTAGGTGAGGAGCTGGTCGAGCACGTGCCGTTCGGCGGCGGACAGGTCGGCGGCGAGGTCGACGACGTGGACAAACTCGGTGGTGACCGACCGGGCCGGCACCCCGGCCGCCACGAGATCCTGCAGAAGCTTCTGGAGGCGAAACGGGGAGAGGGCGGGAGAGCCGCGAAGGATCAGCATGGTGCGGGCCGCGATGCTTCCGAACATCCCGGCGGCGGTCAAGGGGACTGACACGGATTCCGAATAGCTGGCAGGGCTGGCGACGGCCCGATGGCGGGTGCCCTGAGGCGGACTGCCGGATCTTCTACTAGCTACCAACGACCACAGCGCAGGCTTGGCTGCGCTGAAAGCCTACCGCCTGGAGCCTAAAGCTCCCAAAAGAGCCAATTGTCGTCATGATTTGAGAAAGCCGTTGACCAATGCTCCGCTGTGACCGAAATCAGCGCCTTCCCTAGCACGTGCGGACTCCCCTCGACCTTACACCCTGCGAGCCCTCCCGGCCGAGCCTCCCGGAAGACCAGCGCAGTGTGGGCCGCGACCGGAAAAAAGGGGTGCGCCCGTGAGCGAGCAGATTGGCCACGAGTGCGGCATCGCCCTGGTGCGGCTCCTGAAACCGCTGTCCTACTACCAGGAGAAATACGGTTCGCCGCTCTGGGGTTTCACCAAGCTCTTCCTCCTGATGGAGAAGCAGCACAACCGCGGCCAGGACGGCGCGGGCGTGGCCTGCGTGAAATTCGACATGCCGGCCGGCGAGCCGTACATGTTCCGCGAGCGCAACACCGAGCCGAACCCGCTCGACCGCGTGTTCAAGGCGCTGCTCGGCCGGTACGAGGAGCTCGTCGCTGATGGCCGGGTGCACCCGGAGTTTCCGGACACCGTCAAGCAGCACTTCGACTTCGGCGCCGAGCTCTACCTCGGCCACCTCCGCTACGGCACGTCCGGCGGCTACGGCGTCAGCGCCTGCCACCCGTACTTCCGCCGCAGTTCCTGGCCCACCCGCAACCTCGCGCTGTGCGGCAACTTCAACCTGACCAACACGCGGGAGCTCAACGACAGCCTCATCGCGATTGGCCAGCATCCCATCTTCTCGTCCGACACCCAGGCGGTGCTGGAGAAGATCGGGTTCTTCCTCGATGAGGAGCACGAGGATGTCTACCGCTTCCTCCGCACCCGCGAGCTCTCGGGTCCCGAGCTGACCCGCCGCATCAGCGAGGATCTCGACCTCGCCCGGGTCGTCACCCGCGCCTCGGCCAAGTGGGACGGCGGCTACGCCATCGCGGGCCTGGTCGGCAATGGCGACGCGTTCGTGGCCCGCGATCCCTCCGGCATCCGGCCGGCGTACTATTTCCAAAACGACGAGGTGATCGCCTTCGCCTCCGAGCGCGCGCCGCTCATGACGGTGTTCGACCTCTCGCTCGAGCAGGTCAAGGAGGTCGAGCCCGGCCACGTGATCGTGCTCAAGCGCAGTGGCGCGCTCAAGGACAGCGCCTTCACCGCTCCGATGCCCCGCGCCGCGTGCTCGTTCGAGCGGATCTACTTCTCGCGCGGCAACGACCTCGACATCTACCGCGAGCGCCAGGCGCTCGGCGGCGGGCTGGCCGACCAGGTCATTCGCTCGATCGGACACGACTGGGCCCACACGGTCTTCAGCTTCATCCCCAATACCGCCGAGGTGGCGTATTACGGCCTGATGTCCGCCCTGCGCTCGCGCCGCCGCGACGAGGTGAAGGCGG
>CAZUQB010000372.1:0-3276 GCA_964622405.1 uncultured Opitutaceae bacterium
ACGTCTTCCTCTACAACCTCGACGACCTCGCGAAGATCGCCGAGCAGAACCGCGCGGCCCGCGAGGCCGAGATCGGCAAGTGCCGCGCGCTGATCGCCGAGCGCGCCACGTCGCTCTGGCGCCAGGTCGAGGGCCGCCTGCAGGGCGGAAATCCCGCCGCGGGATTTCCGCAGGTGAAAGCTGAAGGTTGAGGGTTGAAAGTCGGACGGCCGGCAGCTCCGGCTTTCAACTCTCAACCTTCAACTTTCAACCGCGGCGGTCCCCGCCGCCAACTGCCGCGCCAGCCAGTCGGCCGCCGTGCCGCCGGTGGGCTGGCCGAGCAGCGCGCGCAGCCGGGCGGCCTGTGCGGCCGTGCGTTCGCGCCGCGCCGGCTCGTCCAGGCAGGCGCGCAGTTCGGCGGCGAGGGCGGCCGGCGTCGCGGCGCCCTGGATGTACTCGGGGTACATCGGCTCGCGCAGCAGCAGGTTCGCGATGCCGATGTATTCCACCTTCACGAGCATCCGCCCGAGCAGGTAGGTCAGCGGGTTTGTGCGGTAGGCGATGGCGCCCGGGATCCCGGCGAGCGCGCAGTGCATGGACATGGTTCCGGAACTGGTGAGCACCGCCGCCGCCGCCACCGTCTCGCCGGTCGGCGCCAGGCGGACGTTGGCCGGCGGGCTCGCCGCCCGGAGCACCCGGAGGATCTCCTCGCTCGGATACAGCACCACGGCCTCCCGGCCGCCGTGCGCCGCGAAGCCGCCGAGCAGCGCGGGGAAGATGCGCGCGACCGCCTGCACCCGGCTGCCCGGCAGGAGCAGCACCGGGCCGGCCGGGTCGAACCTCACCGGCGGCGCGTAATCGGGCGCGACAAACGGGTGGCCCACGAATTCCACCGGCAGCGTCGTGTCGGCGTAGCACGCCACCTCGAACGGAAAGATCACGGCCATCGCGTCGAGGTCCCGCGCCATGGTGAAGCGCCGCTTCGCCTTCCACGCCCAGATCTGGGGGCTGATGTAGTAGAGCAGGCGGACCTTTCCGCCGCCCCGGACCGACAGCCCGCGCTTCCGCAGCTCGGCCGCGAGGCGGAGATTGAAGCCCGGATAGTCGACGAGGCAGACGGCGCGCGGACGATGCTCGGCGATCCACCGGACCGTCTCGTCGAACACGGCCTTGAAGAACGAGTAGTGCTTGAGCACCTCGACGAGACCGACGACCGAGGTGGAGGTCAGGTCGTGGAGCAGCTGGGCGCCGGCGGCGGCGAGTTCGGGGCCGCCCAGCGCCGCGATGGCCAGGTCCGGGTGCTTCGCGCGCAGCTCGCGCACCATCCGGGCGCCGTGTTCGTCGCCCGAGTGCTCGCCGGCCACGACGAGCACATCGACCCGGCCCGCCGCGGGCGGGGGCAGGCGGAACGGCAGCAGCGGGGTCGCGGTCGTCATCCTTGCGCCGAGCGGATCTGGTCGGTGATGGCGATGGCCACCTCGAGGGCGCTCTTGCCGAGGGCGCCGCCGACCTTGGGCTGCTGCGCGCGCGCCACGCTGTCCACGAAATGCGCCAGCTCGAGCGCGAGGGGCTCGCCCTTCTCGATCGGGATTTCCTTCACCGGGATCGCGCTGAGGTCGCCGGCCTTCACGAGGCCGACCTTCATCTTCAGCCCGTAGGCCAGCAGGTCGCTCTTCCGGAGCAGGTGACCCTTCTGGTTCATGAAGTCGAGGGAGAGGTAGGCGTCGGACTGGAAGATCCGGATTTCCCGCGCCTTCTTCGTGCTCAGGCGGCTCGCGCTGAGGTTGGCGACGCAGCCGCTCTGGAACTGGATCCGGACGTTGGCGATGTCCTCGCTCTTCGAGAGCACGCTCAGGCCGACGCTGTCGAGCTTGGCGATCGGCGACTTCACCAGCTCGAGCACGATGCCGATGTCGTGGATCATCAGGTCGAGCACGACGCCGACCTCGGTGCCGCGGGTCTGGTACGGGGCGAGCCGCTCGGCGGTGATGTAGCGCGGCTGGTCGATCTCCTTCTCGAGGAAGCTCATCACCGGGTTGAAGTGCTCGATGTGGCCGACCTGGACGAGGCAGCCGTGCTGGCGCGCGGCCGCGAGCACGGCCTCGGCCTCCTCGAGCGACGCACAGAGCGGCTTCTCGATCAGGAGATGGGTTTTCCGCGCGAGCAGCGGCAGCGCCACCTTGGCGTGCAGGTCGGTCGGCACGACCACCGACACGGCGTCGCACGCGTCGCCGAGCTCCTCCAGGCTGGTGAACCGGCGGCAGCGGAACTTCTCGCCGATCTCCTTCGCGCGGGCGTCGCTGGTCTCGAAGATGCCGACCAGCTCGGCGCCCGGCAGCGTCGAGTAGATGCGCGCGTGGTGCTGGCCCAGGGAGCCGACCCCGGCCACGCCGCAGCGGATTTTCGCGGATGCCATGGGGTCAGGACACGGCCTTCCGCCCGCGGTTGCAACGCGGGAAACGGCGGGAGCCCCACAGTGCAGGCTGGAATCCGGACTGGTCTTCCCCCATCTCACTGTCGCTGCGGACCCCGCCCCATGAACACTCCCCTTCCCGCCTCCGAGGTCGCCGCGATCCTCGAACGCTTCCACCGCGACGGCTGCGTCGTCGTCCCCAACGTGCTCCCGGCGGACGAGTGCGCCCGGCTGCGGCAGCTCACCGACGAGATCGCCCGGCACAACCCCTCGTTCATCATCCGCAATCCCGAGGAGCAGGACGTCGCGTTCCTCCGCCCTTTCATCCGCGAGCCGATCCTGTCGCTGGTCCGCGCGATCCTGGGACCCGACTGCCGGTTCTGCGCGCAGAACGTGATCCGCAACGAGCCGGGCCAGGCCATCTCGCACTGGCACGTCGACGACGTGGTCGAGTACCCCCTCCCGCCGGACGTGCCGCGCTGGGACGCCCGGGTGCGCCTGCCGCTGATCTGGATGAGCGTGCAGGTGCCGCTCAGCGACCTCCTGACGCTTGAGGACGGTCCGACCGAGATCGTCCCGGGCAGCCACTTCTCGGGCCGCGACTCGCCGAAGGAGAACCCGGTGTTCGAGGGCCGGGGCGCCGAGCCGGTGCTGTGCCGCGCGGGCGACATCTACCTCTTCAACCACCAGGTCTGGCACCGCGGCCGGCCCAACACCGGGCAGCGCACCCGCTACCTCATGCAGCTCCAGTACGCCCGCGGCGACAACCCCGCGTGGCGCTGCCAGGGCGCCGTCCGGACCCCGGGACTCGACCGCGTGCTCGCGCAGGCCGAGCCGGAGCTCGTCGAGTTCATGCTCCGGCCGGCGAAATACCGCTGAGCCTC
>CAZUQB010000373.1:0-3270 GCA_964622405.1 uncultured Opitutaceae bacterium
TCCACAAATATCACGCCCTCGGCAACGACTACATCGTCCTGGATCCCGCCGATTTTCCGCACTGGCGCCCGGCGCCGACGGTCGAGCAGATCCGCGCCGTCTGCCACCGGAATTTCGGCGTCGGCTCCGACGGCATCCTCTGGGGTCCCCTGCCGTCGAGCCAGAGCGACTTCGCCCTGCGCATATTCAATCCCGACGGCTCCGAGGCCGAGAAGTCCGGCAACGGCCTGCGCATCTTCTCGCGGTTCCTCTGGGACCAGGGCCTCGTCAAGCTCCCGACTTTCTCCGTCGAGACTCCCGGCGGCCACGTGAAGACCGTCATAAAGGAGGGCGGCCGGCTCCTCACCATCGAGATGGGCCGCGTCAGCTTTGACAGCACGCAGATCCCCGTCGTCGGCGCGCCGCGACCGGTCCTCGGCGAGAGCATCCGGATCCAGGACCGGGAGTTTGTCTTCAACGCTGCCACCATCGGGAATCCCCACTGCGTGATCGTGCTGCCCGAGATTTCCGAGGCCCTTGCGCGCCGCTACGGTCCGGATCTCGAGGTGCATCCCAATTTCCCGCGCAAGACGAATGTCCAGTTTCTCAAGGTCCTCGACCGCCACAACGTGCAGATCGAGATCTGGGAGCGCGGTGCCGGCTACACGCTCGCCTCGGGCAGCAGCTCCAGCGCGTCCGCCGCGGTGGCGCACCGGCTCGGCCTCGTCGACCGTACCGTCACCGTGCACATGCCCGGCGGCCAGATCGGCATCGAGATTGGCTCCGACTATTCCATCCTCATGACCGGCACCGTGAACAAGGTCGCCGAGGGCACGATGCACCCGGAGCTTTTTCTGTCGCCGGTCAAATGACGAATTCCGAATGGCGAATTCCGAGTTCCGAATTTGGCTGCCCACGGAACACACGAAGCACACCGAAGAAATCCCCGCTCCGATGAGCTTCCGCGTATTCCGTGTGTTCCGTGGGCAACTACAATCGGCGCCGGCGCAGCCGGCCGCCTGCCTCCTGTTACTTTCCTCCCCTAGTATTTGACCGAGCACCCGTATGGCTGCGACGCGGGTTTCTCGACGGGCCGGCCCGCCTTCACCGACGCCAATGCAGCGCGCACGTAGTTCGTGGCCTTCGCGAGGTCCTCGACCTTCGGCGAGCGGATGCTGTCGATCGCGCCTTCGTAGACCAGCGTGCCGTCCGCCGTGATCACGAACATGTGCGGCGTCGTCTTGGCCGCGTAGAGGCGGCCGACCCTGCCATCCTGGTCGCGAAAGTAGGCGGTCGGCGCCGCGCCAGTCCGCTTCATCCACGCCGCCACCTGCGCGGCGTCAAAGTCACCCTGCGCGCCCGGCCGGCCGGAGTTGATCGACAGCCACACCACACCGTCGGCGGTGGCCTCCTGCTGGAGCTTCGGCATGTTGCCGCTGCCATAGTGCTTGATGACAAACGGGCACTCGGGGTTCACCCACTCCAGCACCACGGTCCGGCCCTTGTAGTCGGACAGCTTGTGACTCACGCCGCTGATGTCGGTGAGGGCGAAGTCGGGCGCCGGCTGGCCGATGGCCACCTCCGCGCGGGCCAGCCCGGCCAGGAGGAGCGACGCCATTGCGAGGAACGAAAGGAAACGATGTGGGGATTTCATGAAGTTTTGGATCGCGGCCAACCTGCCATACTTTTCGCGGGATTCAAATCCTCCTGATATCTCCCTCGCCATCCCTCCCGCCTCCCCAAGACCGCTGCCCGAATTTGGTCGCCGGTGCATGACGTCGTTTCAGTTTGCCGCGTCTGCGGGCGCACCTAGCCTCGGCGCGTGACTGGCTGGCTTGCCGACTTCTTCCGACTCGCCTGGGGCCTGCTCTACTGGAACGCCCGCAAGTCGTGGTTCCGGATGCGCCGCGGCCGCTCGCCCTGCCCGTGCCAGAGTCCGAGCGACTCGGGTCGGGCCTTGGAGACGCAGTGCGAGGCGATGCTGACCTGGGGCAAGCCCGAGCGTTTCCGCCGGGTCTGCCCGCTGCTGGTCCAGACGCCCCAGGGCTGGCGCTGCGCCGCCCACACCGCCGATGTCCGGCCGTTCTGGGGCCGGGCGCTGGCCTACTACGGCGGAACCCTCCTCGGCACCTACCTGGCCCTCGCCCTGGCCGTGTTCATTTTTCTCCGCGCCGTCGGTTATCCCGTCAGCATTCTCCACGTCACCTGGCCCGGCTCCTGGCACCGGGTGGGACAGGCCCGTGGCTGGTATTTCACCGAGCGCGCCCGGCAGGCCTTCGCCGCGAACCGCACCGCGGAGGCCGTCCTCTATCTCTCCAACGCCTACGAGTTTGACCCCGGCAACTACGCCGCCGGCCTCACGCTCGCCAAGGTCCTCCAGTCGGGCCAGCCCCTGGTCTCCAACCGGATCTACGAGCGGCTCTACCGCGAGCACCGGCTGCAGCAGGAGACCACGGCCGAGGACTGGTTCCGCGCGCTGCTCGCCCGGGGTGATTTTCAGGGGATCCGCGAGTTGGCCCGGGACCGGCTCCTGCACGAGACGCCGAGCGCCTCGGCGTGGATGCGGGCCCTGGTCTTCGCCTCGGAGCAGGGCGGCCGCGACGACACCCTGCGCGCGATCCGCGACGAGCCGACGCTTTCGGCCTGGCGCCCGGTGATCGACGCGGAGCTCCTCGCCCTGGCCGGCCGCCCGGCCGAGTCCCGCGCCGCGCTTGACCGGCCTGGCTGGGACCGGGTGCCGCCGTACGGCACCTACTATCGGATCTCCCGCTTCATCCGCTTCGGCGATCCCTTCCGCGCCCTCGATCTTCTCGGCGGCTCGACCGGGCAGCTGGATCCCGAGACCACCTGCGCCCTCCAGCTCGAGGCCTTTGCGCGGCAGGATGCCCGGCGTCCCCGGCAGCAGCTGGTCGAGCAGCTGCTTGGCGCGCGGCTCACGGGTCCGTCCGTCAAGGTGCTCGCCGCCCATCTCATCCGCCATCCCGACGCCGAGCTTTTCGACCGGCTCTACACGCGGTTTCAGCGCGATCCCCCGCCGTTCAACACCGACAACGCATCGGCCTACTTCGCGATGCTCTGCACCGCCGGCTGTCACGGCGACTGGATCAAGTTCGGGGAGATCGGCCGCAGCCTGACCAAACACTCGGGCCTCTCGCCGGCGCTGCTGGTGACGATCGAGAATTTCTTCCGTGGTCGCGCCACCTCCGACCGCGCCGTGTCCATCCTGCCGGTGCTGCCGCTGCCGGTCGAATTGGACTACGCCCTCATCGAGCGCTATCCCGGAAAGCAGGC
>CAZUQB010000374.1:0-3262 GCA_964622405.1 uncultured Opitutaceae bacterium
CGGCAGGGCCGCGGCGACCTCGGCGGCGCAGCGCGCCCAGCGGGATCGGACCGTGGCGCCTGCGCGGGTTCGACTCACTGGAACGAGAGGTGCGTCTTGCCGAAGAATGGCACGAGCGCCTCCGGGATCCGCACGCGGCCGTCCGGCTCGAGATTGTTCTCCAGGATCGCGGCAAGCACGCGCGGGACGGCCAGGCCGGAGCCATTGATCGTGTGCACGAGCTCGGGCTTGCCGGTTTCCTTCGAGCGGAAACGGATCTGCGCGCGCCGCGCCTGGAACGCCTCGAAGTTGGAGCAGCTCGAGACCTCGAGCCAGCGCTTCTGGCCGGCGGCCCAGACCTCCAGGTCGTACTTCTTGGCCTGCGCGAAGCCCAGGTCGCCCCCGCACATCAGCAGCACCCGGTAGGGCAGCTCGAGCTTGCGCAGCAGCCGCTCGGCGTCGTCGCGCAGCTTGTCCAGTTCCTCGTAACTCGTCGACGGGTGCACCCACTTGAGCAGCTCGACCTTGTCGAATTGGTGCACGCGGTTCAGGCCGCGGACATCCTTGCCGTAGCTGCCCGCCTCGCGGCGGAAGCACGGCGTGTAGGCGCAGCGGTAGATCGGCAGCACCGACTCGTCCACGATCTCGTCGCGGAAGAAGTTCGTGAGCGGCACCTCGGCCGTCGGCACGGCAAAGAGCCGGTCGGGCGTCGTCTCGTACATCTGCCCCTCCTTGTCGGGCAACTGCCCGGTGGCGGTGGCGCTGGCGGCGTTGATGAAGATCGGCGGGCTGACCTCGACGTAGCCGGCCTTGGTGTCCTCCTCGAGGAAGAACTGGAGGAGCGAACGGACCAGCCGCGCGCCGTCGCCGACGAAGAACGGGAAGCCCGCGCCCGTGACCTTGGCGCCGCGGGCGAAGTCGAACAGGCGGTCGAAACCCGGGATCTCCCAGTGCGGCGCCGCGTGCGGGCGGGACTCGCCGTGCGCGCCGTGCAGCGAGAACACGACGTTTTCCTCGGGCGTCCGGCCCTCGGGCACGCTCGCGTGCGGCAGGTTCGGGATCGAGAGCATCGCGACCCGGAACTTCTCCTCGGTCTCCTTGAGCACGGCGTCGCGCTCCTTGATCTGGTTCGAGACCGCCTTCAGCTCGGCGACCTTGGCGACGAACTCGGGCGAGCCCTTCGGCAGCGCGGCCATGGCGGTGTTGGCCGCCTTCTGGGCGGAGCGGAGCGTCTCGACCTCCTTCAGCTGGGACCGCCAGGTCGCGTCGATCGCAAGCACGGCGTCGAGGTCGACGTCCAGGTGCTTCTTGGCAATCGCCGCCCGCACGAGGTCGGGCGACTCACGGATCAGTTTCGGGTCGAGCATGGCGGGGAAATCAGCGGGGCTTCTCGAGGCGCGCCCGGGCCCGCTGCAGGCGGGCATAGACGTCCTTCGCGGAGAGCAGCCTAAGGTCTCCCACCGGCGCTTGCACCACGAAATTCGTGGGACCGGTCAGCGGATACGGGCCGAAGAGGCGGGGGTCGGTGGGACCGAAAATGCCGAGGGTTTTCACGCCAAGCGCGGCAGCGAGATGCATCGGTCCGCTGTCGTTGGAGATCACCCAGTCCGAGCGCCGGATGAGCGCCGGCAGCGACACGAGGCTGGTGTTGGCGGTGAGGTTGAGGAACTGCTCGGCCGGGTAGGCGTTGCGGTCGGGCACGCGGTTGTTGCCGGCCCAGATGACCTTGCGCGTCCGGTTCTCGCGGAGGATCAGCTCGGTCAGCTGCTTGAAGCCGTTCCAGCACTTCTCCGCGCGCCGGCTGTCGGGGAACATCAGGATGGGGCGCGCCCCGCCGCGACCCTCGGCGAACGAGAGGTGGAGCGCGTCCGCCTCGCGGAACCTCAGGTGGCCGCGCAGCTCGGGCTTCGCCCCGAGCACCGGGCAGAACTGGAGGAGGATGTCGATCGCGTGGCTGCGGCGCCCCTCGGGCGGCAGCGGCACCTTCTCGTCGTAGAAGATGCCCGACCACTCGCGCGCGTCGCTGCGCCCGACCTTGTGCCGGGCCAGGGCGCGCGACGCCATCAGGCCGGTCCGCAGCAGGCCCTGGAAATCGAACACATAGTCGAACTTCGTCTGCCGCACCTCGCGCATCAGCCGCAGGAAACCCTTGGCGCCGCCGGCGCGCTCGAACACATAGACGTGGTCCACCGCCTCGCAGGCCCGCACGATGGGCGCAAAAATGTCCCGCACGATCCACGAAATGCGCAGGTCCTCCCGCTGCGCCTTCAGCGAGGTCGCCACCTGGAGCCCGTGCACAATGTCGCCGAGCGAGGAGGGTTTGATGATGAGGAGTTCGGTCATGGGGACACGCGGCCGGCCAGAATCTGCTTTTAACCGGCGGGCCGCGCCGTTTGATGCATTATGACGTTCCGATTAAACGCTAAGCCGTCAACCTCTTGCTGAAACTTCTGCTCCAGTCGATCAGCTGGCTCCTGGCCCACGCCCCCGAGCCGCTCCTGCACGGGCTGTCGGCCGTGATCGGCGAGATGATCTTCTGGCTGCTGCCGCGGCGGCGCCGGGCGGCGCTGTCCAACCTGCACCACGCGTTCCCGGACCGACCGGTCGCGTGGTACCGGTCCGTCGCCCGCGCGAGTTCGCGGCGCATGGTCGAGACGGTGTTCTTCTCGGCCGCCACGCCCTATATCAGCCCGGCCCGAATCGAGCGCATCATCCGGCCGCACCCGAGCCTCGTCGACTTCACCGTCGGGCACCAGCGCCGGCCCCGGCCGGTGATGCTCGTCTCGCCGCATCTGGCCTACTGGGAGGCGGAGATCGGCATGCCGCATGTGCTCCCCAAGCCGTTTCCGGAGATCGGCGTGATCTACCGTCCCCTCGACAACGAGGCGGCCAACCGCTGGGTCACCCGGGCGCGCGAGCGCTTCGGTCTGCGGCTGCTGTCGCGCAAGGAGGGCTTCGCCGAGGCGATGCGCATCCTGCGCCGCAACGGCATCGTCGGCATCCTGTTCGACCAGAACGCCGGGCTGCAGGGCGCCCTCACCACCCTGCTCGGCCGCGTGTGCTCGACGTCCGAGCTGGCTGGCCTGCTCGCCGCCAAGTTCGACTGCGACCTGGTGGTCATGTACCCGCGGCGCCTCGGCTTCTGGCGGACCGAGCTTCACCTTGAGCCGGCGCCGGCCGAAAGCACGACCGAGGGCATCACGATCGCCCTCAACCGCTGGCTCGAGGGCAAGCTCACCACGGACGAGGACCTCTGCACGTCCTGGCTCTGGGCGCACGAGCG
>CAZUQB010000375.1:0-3249 GCA_964622405.1 uncultured Opitutaceae bacterium
CCTCGCCGCGGCAGATGCGCCGGATCGCCTCGATCGTGTGCGCCCGGACCTTGTCCGAATAGGAACGCAGCGTCAGCTGCAGTTTCACCTCGTTGGGAATGATGTTGGCCTTGGTGCCGCCGTGGATCGAGCCCACGGTCACGACCGCCGGGTCGATCGGCCGCGTCTCGCGGCTCACGATGGTCTGCAGCGCGAGGACGATGCGCGACGCCAGCACGATTGGATCCTTCGTCGCATGGGGATAGGCGCCGTGGCCGCCGACGCCGCGGACCGTGATCTCCACCGTGTCGACGTTGCCCATCACGTAACCCTCGACCGTGCCCACGGTGCCGGTCGGGAGCGTGGCCGAGTCGTGCAGCGCCACGGCGAAGTCCGGCTTGGGAAACTTGCGGTAGAGCCCCGCCGAGAGCAGCGCCCGCGCGCCGCCCCCGCGCTCCTCGGCGTGCTGGCCGACGAACACCAGGGTGCCCGACCAGTGGTCCCGGAGTCCGCTCAGGATTTTCGCCGCGCCCGTGAACACCGTCATGTGGATGTCATGCCCGCAGGCCTGCATCACGGGCACCTCCCGCCCGCTCAGGTCCTTCACGCGCACGGTGCTGGCGTAGGGCAGGCCCGTGTCCTCCTGCACGGGCAGCGCGTCCAGGTCCGTGCGCACCAGCAGCGTCGGGCCGGGCCCGTTCCGCAGCACGCCCACCAGGCCGTAGCCCGCGAATTGCTCCGTCACGGTGAAGCCCGCCGCCCGCAGCGCCGCGGCCACCTTGGCCGAGGTCTCGGCCTCCATGTACGACAGCTCCGGGTGCAGGTGGAGGTCCGTGTAAAAGGCGAGGAGCGCGGGATAGTCCGCGGCGACCCGGCGCTCGACCTCGGGACGGAGGGCGGCGGGATCGGCGGCGAAGGCGGAGGCGGCGAGCAGCGTGGCGGACAGCAGGAGGGACTTCATGGATCAGGGTTTGGGTTCCAGACGGAAAATCAGGCCGTCGAGCACGGCGTCGACGTCAAACTTCAGGCGCTCCGCCGGCGTGAGCGTGTGGGTGGGCGCCGAGTCGCGGGCGAAGGCGACCGCGGTTCGCTCGCCCTCGGCCAGCGCCGCCTGCAGGAACTCGCGCTTGGCGCGGGGCAGGGTGCCCGCGCGCATCTGCTCCGCCGCGGAGCCGGCGTGGCCGGTGAAGGCGGCGAGATATTCGTCACCGATCCACAGCGCCCATTGCGCCGTGTCGCCAAAATACACCGCGAGGCCGCTGTCGGCGGGCAGCGCCAGGCGCCGGGCGAGCGCGGCGACGAAGGCGCCGGGTGTCTGGTCGGGGGTCTCCGGCGTGAAGCGCGCGTACAGCCGGGCGTAGAGCTTGCGCGCGGTGGCGCGCTCGAAGTTTGCCAGCTTGCGCTGGAAGGCGAGGGCGCGGGGCGGCGTGGCGGGCAGCAGGTGATCGGGGTCGTCGAAATTCGCGCCGGGCCCGGGCGCGGCGGCGGCTGCATACTTGCGGGCCTGCCCGGCAAGCCGGGCAAAACTTGCGGCGTCCGCCCGGAACGCCTGCGCGTCCGGGCCGCGGCGCAGGATGCGGACCGTCATGCGGTCATTCGCCTGGATCTGCGGCAGCACCTCGAGCCCGCGCACGACGCGGCCGAAGACGCTGTGCAGGTAGTTGAGCCGGTTCACCGGCTGGAGGGTGAGGAAGAACTGCGAGCCGTTCGTGTCCGGCCCGTCGTTCGCCATGGAGAGCATGCCGGCCGCGTCGTGGCGCAGGCCCGGCACGAACTCATCCGCGAACACGTAGCCCGGTCCGCCGAGACCGGTGCCGAGCGGATCGCCGCCCTGCACGACGAAGAACGGGACGACCCGGTGGAAGGTGAGGCCGTTGAAGAACGGCCGGCCGGGCTGCGGCCCGAGCGAGCCCTCGGCGAGGCCGACGAAATTCGCCACCGTGAGCGGCGCCTGCCGCGGGAAGAGCTCCGCCACGATCACGCCCCGCGGCGTGGTCACCTCCGCGTAGAGTCCGTCCGGCAGCGGCGCGGGCTCCGGGGCGGCGAATCCCGCCGCGACGACGGCGGAGGCCGCGAGGAGGAAACGGAGGAGACGCATCGCGCGACAGTGGGCGGTCGGCGGGCGCGGCACAATGAAACTCGCCCGCGCGGCCGTGAGAAAACAGTTTTCCCCGCCGGTCCAAGCTGCCACGGTGCGCGCATGAAACGCGCCGCCCTCTTTCTCGCCCTGGTCTCCCTGGCCTTCGCCTCGCCGCCCCCGGCGAATGGCCCGACCGGCTATCTCGCCCGCGAGTCAATCGACGTGAAGGCCCTGCTGCCCGCGCCCCCGGCGGCCGGCTCGCTGGCGGCCCTCGGCGACCTCGAGACGGTCCGGCAGGTCCAGGCCATGCGCACCGAGCAGGACGTGGCGTGGGCGATCTTCATCGAGGACGACACCGTGTTCCACAACGCCAGCGTGCTCGGGCCGTGGTTCACCAAGGAGAAGCTGCCGCACACGGCCGAGTTCTTCGCGCGCATCACCGCCGACGTCATGGCGGTGAGCTACCGCGCCAAGGACCTCTTCCTCCGGCCGCGCCCGCCCAAGGTTGATCCGTCCATCCGGCCCTGCGTCCGGCTCGCGGAGAGCGGCTCGTATCCGAGCCGGCATTCGACGCAGGCCTTCGTGTGGGCCTACGTGCTCGGCGAGATCTTCCCGGAACACCAGGCGGAGCTGCTTGAGCGCGCGCACCGCGCCGCGTGGGGCCGGGTGCTCGGCGGCGTGCACTACCCGACGGACCTCATCGGGGGCAAAATCCTGGGCGACGCGATCATCACCGAACTCCGCAAGCTCCCCGAGTACCGGGCGGGCGTCGAAAAATGCCGCCAGGAGGCGGCGCCCTACCTGCTGAAGGAAGCGGCGTGAGCCGGCGGCCGCCGGCCGCGACTCACGGGATCTTCAGGGTCTTGCCGACGACGAGGCTCTTCTCGTCGCGCAGGACGTCACGGTTTGCCGCCAGGATGTCGGCCCAGCGGGCGGGCGTGCCGTAGTACTGGCGCGAAATCTTGCCGAGCGTGTCGCCGGCGACGATGACATGCGTGCGCGGCGCGGGGACCGCGGCGGGCGCGGGGGTGGCCGCGGCGGCCGCCGCCGGGGTGCCGGGATGGGTCGGCGCCGGCATCACCAGGCCGGGCGACGGCGATCCGAGGGCGAGCCGGGTCTTGAGCTGGTTGTTCTCCAGCGCCACGGCCGCGAGCTGATCCTGGGTCAGCCGCAGCTGCTCGCGCAGCGCG
>CAZUQB010000376.1:0-3238 GCA_964622405.1 uncultured Opitutaceae bacterium
GCGTGCCGAGGCGCTGGATGATCGGCAGCGCAAACGCGGCGGTCTTGCCCGTGCCGGTCTGGGCGGAGCCGATGACGTCGCCGCCCCGGAGGACCACCGGGATGGCCTGGGTCTGGATGGGGGTGGGCGTGACATAGCCCATTTCCTGCACGGCAAACGCGAGGGCGTCGGAGAGGCCGAGCTTGGAAAACTCGGTGTCCATCTTCGGGATGTCCACCGGGGCCGTCGGCTTGATGTCGCCGGTGCGCGGATGCTCGAAGCTCTCGTCGACGCGCGGCCGCCCATGCTCGCGCTTGGGTCCGCGGCCGGCGCGGCCGCCCTCGCGGGAGCCGTGGGCCGAATGACCGCGGCCGGAGCCGTGGCCACCGCCGTGGGAGGAACCGTGGCCGCGCTCCTCGCGGCGCGGGCGGGATTCATGGCCGCCATGGGACCCGCCGTGGCCGCCGCCATGCGGCTTGGAGCCCGGACCGCGCTCGGCGCGCGGATGGTGGGAGGAATGGGACTTAGGGGAGGAAGCGGGTTTCGCCGCCGGGGCGGCCTGGGCCGGGCGCGAAGGCGCGATCGTCTGGCGCAGCTTCGACAGGATTTTCTTCAGCATTGTCGGATAGGAGAGCGGTCAGACTCTCGGAAACCGACGGGTTTGCAACCCCCCAGTTCAGGGAACTGGGGCCCGCTGGACGCGGTTGGAAGTTGAGGGTTGAATGCTGAAAGGCCCGTGGCGCAGGGACTTCCCGGCCCGAGGGAGCAAGCAGAACTGCGACAGCGACGGCGCCGACGGCCACCGCTTCCGCCCCTTTCAACCGCCCACCTTCAACCTTCAACAAGCGCCACGCGCCTCAGAGGTTCGCCTTGATCTTGTCGAGGATGGCCATCGAGAGCGTCTCGTCGCCGAACGTGCCGACGCGGATGCTCACCTTGCTGAGATTGTCGCCCACGCGCTCGACCTTGATCTCGATCTTCTTGTCGGCGGCGTTGCGCACCACGATCTTGCCGAGCAGGGCGTCCTTGTTGTCGCTGACCCGGGCAAACTCGAGCTGCTGGACGGCGTGCTGCGAGGCCTTGTAGACGCGGTCGAAGGACGAATCGAGGGTGGCGCTGAGGTCGCCACGGATGTACGCGACCGCGCCGGCCCCGGCGCCGGCGGCGACGGCGATGCACCCCGAGGTGAACACCAAGGATGAGAGGGCGAGGACGAGCGCGAGCAGCGAGGCGAGACGGGGAGCACGGTTGGGTTTCATGGGAGTGTCAGGATTAGACGCCATGGACCGCGGATCGGTAAAGCAGTTTCCCATGACGGCGAGATTCTCACAGCAAATTCACCCAGGCCCTCGCCCATCAGCGATTTCCGTACTCCGCAATTGCGCCCCGCGGCCCGGCGGCCCAACGTCTCGGTCACCGGAATGCTCCCTGCATGAATCCTGACGTCCTTTGGCTCGTCCGCCTCGGCACCGACCAAGGCATGTTCCACCGCTCGCAGTGCGTCGCGATCCGCGCGAAGCTGGGCGACGGGGCCGGAATCGGCGACTTTGCCCAGCAGCTGATCGACGATGCCGTGGTCGACGACATCGCCGCGCTGGAGCGCCTGGCGGGCGTGGCCATGAACAAGGCCAAGTCGGGTCCGCCGGCCAGCGATCCCTTCGAGGATGATGCCTCGAGCGCCCCGTTCCCGGTCCGGGCGGCCGCCCCGGCGGCGCCGCAGTTCGATTTCGCCGGGGCGGGAAAGATGGCCGACGACGCCCTGGCCGAGGGCCTGCGGGAGCTTCTCCGCGCGACTGCGCGATACGGGGCCAGCGATCTCCACCTCTCGACCGGCTCCCGGCCCTTCATCCGCAAGAATCGCCAGCTCGCGTTCATCTCCGACCATGTCCTCACCGCCGAGGACGCCCTGCGCCTCAACACCGCGCTCCTGTCGGAGGGCCAGCGGGAGATTTTCCTCCAGCGGAAAGACTACGACTACGCCCTCGCGCTGAGCCGGGCCGACCGCTACCGCGTGAACCTCATGTTTCACAAGGGCGGTGCGGCCGGATCCTACCGCATGGTGCCGGACCAGGTGCGCACCCTCGAGCAGCTCGGCTACTCCGGACACCTCGACACCCTCAAGAAGCTCCTCTCGTACCACAACGGCCTGATCCTCATCACGGGCCCCGTCGGCTCGGGCAAGACCACCACCCTCGCGTCGATGGTCGCCTACCTCAATGAGACCCGCACCGACCACATCATCACGGTCGAGGATCCCATCGAGGTCGTCCAGCCGGCCAAGGGCTGCAACGTCACGCAGCGCGAGGTCGGCCAGCACACCAAGTCGTTCTTCACCGCGCTCAAGGGCGCGCTGCGCGAGGACCCCGACGTCATCGTGATCGGCGAACTGCGCGACCTCGAGACCATCGAGATGGCGATCACGGCCTCGGAGACGGGGCACCTTGTGATCGGCACGATGCACACGAGCGACGCGGCCACGACCCTCAACCGTCTGCTCGACGTGTTCGCGCCGTCGCAGCAGACGCAGATCCGCGCGAGCGTCGCGGAGAGCCTCCGCGGCATCGTCTGCCAGCGCCTGCTGCCCTCGACCGACGGCAAGGTCACGCTGGCGTGCGAGATCCTCGTCGCGAACACCGCCATCCAGAACCTCATCCGCGAGGGCAAGTCGCAGGGACTGCGCAACACCATGGAGACCGGCGTGCGCGAGGGCATGTGTCTCATGGACAATGTCGTCTTCGGCCTGTGGCAGCAGCGCGAGATCTCGGCGGAGACGGCGCTGGCGAACATCAGCAACCGCGTGCTGCGCGCGAAGATCACCTGACCATGGCCGCCATCGACCAACTCCTCCGCTCGATGCTCGAGAAGGGCGGCTCCGACCTGCATCTCACCGTCGGGCTCCCGCCCAAGGCCCGCATTTCCGGCACCCTCCAGCCCATCGGACCGAAGGCGCTCGACGCCGCGGGCATGGCCGCGCTGCTGAAGGAGATCGTGCCCGAGCGCCGCTGGCACGACTACCTGGAGCGCAAGGACCTCGACCTCGCGCACGAGATTCCCGGGTTCGCCCGCTTCCGGGGCAACTACCTCTACAACCACTGGGGCCAGGCCGCCGTCTTCCGCCAGATTCCCGCGAAGATCCTTTCCTTTGACGACCTCAAGCTCCCGGAGGCGCTGAAGAAGCTCTGCCACCGCACGGAAGGCCTGGTCGTCGTGACCGGCCCCACCGGCTCCGGCAAGTCGACCACGCTCGCGGCGATGATCG
>CAZUQB010000377.1:0-3226 GCA_964622405.1 uncultured Opitutaceae bacterium
TCAACGGCTACGGGATGTTCGCCCGCGCGATCGGCGACGTGATGGACACGGCGGCCCCGGCAAATTTCGAGCAGGAAGTCCGGGGGTTGGCGCTGGCCGTGCCCGGCGTCGAGGCGCTCGACAAAGTGCGGGTGCGGAAGAGCGGCCTGAGCCACCTGGTGGATATCCAGGTCCGCGTCGATGGGGACCTCTCGGTGCGGGCGGGGCACGACATCGCGCACGCGGTGAAGGACGCGCTGCTGGCCTCGTCGCCGCTCGCGATCAGCGACGTGTCCGTGCACGTGGAGCCGGCGCGGGACGGAACCGGGCCGGCCGGCGCCTAGTCGATGTTGGCGGCGCGGAGGGCCGCGATGATGCGTTCACCGCCGCCCCGGATATGCGAGAGCATGACCGCGCGGGCGGCCTCGGCATCGTGCTGTTCGATCGCGTCCACGATGGCGTGATGCTTGGCGGATGGGTTTCCGGCATCCATCTGCCGCCCGATTCGCAGGTAGGTTGGGCGCTGGTACATGTCCAGGGCCGACATGACGACGTTCTCGAGCATCGGATTCCGCGCGCAGCGGACCACCATCAAGTGAAAGCGCGAGTTGGCCTGGCAGTATTGGACGAAGCTGCGGTCGTCGTTTGGGTCGTGCTGCAGCGTGGCCTGGGCGCGAAGCGCCGCGATTTCCTCGGCGGTCGCGCGCTCCGCGGCGAGGGCGGCGGCCTGCGGCTCCACCATGGTGCGAAGCTCGATCAGATTCCGGAAGCTCGCGAGCGAAAGGCCGGCGACCCGGTACCCGGCGTGCGGCTGGAACGAGACGAGTTCCTCGTGACTCAGCCGATTGAGCGCCTCGCGCAGCGGCGTGCGCGAGACCCGCAATTCGGTGCAGAGCTGCCTTTCGATCAGGCGCTCATTGGGTTTTAGGACGCAGGAAAGTATTTTCTGTTTCAGGACCGCATAGACATGATCCGGCAGAGAAGTCGGCCGCACGGTATGCGGTGCGATTTCAATTAGGGAAGGCCTGACCGCTGTGCTCATAAATGAATGACATCCATGATCCTAAGGGATGAATGCCCAGGAGCGAGCAGATTGTCCAATTTTAGCCTTGTATACAAGTATACAATTTGTCCTTCTCCGTCTCTGACCCCGATTTTCGAACCCCATGGATCCTGGCGTCATCAGTCCGTCGGCCGAGCTGAAGCGTGAGCCAAATCTCGCGCATTCGTTGGTACCGATCATTGGCACGGCGCTCCTGATCGGGATCGGGTTTGGCGTCTACAAGGTGAAGGTGGAGATCCTTCTGGTGGTCGCGACGGTCTTGACGAGTCTGCTGGCGGCCTGGCTCGGGCTTGGCTGGAAGGAAATCCAGTCGGGAATGCTGCAGAGCATCCACAAGGGAATGCCGGCGATGCTGATTGTGGTGGTCGTGGGCGCCTTGATCGGGAGCTGGCTCGCGGCGGGCACGATCCCGATGCTGATCTACTACGGGCTGGGCATGATTTCGCCGCGCATGTTCCTGGTCACGGCCTGCCTGGCCACTGGCTTGGTTTCGGTGCTCACGGGCACCGGCTACGGGACGATCGGCACGGTCGGCGTGGCGTTCATGGGGATTGCCCACGGTTTGGGCATCCCGCCGGGCCAGGCTGCGGGCGCCCTCGTGGCCGGGGCGTATCTCGGTGACAAGGTCTCGCCGTTTGCCGCCAACGCGAACTTCGCCGTGGCGATCGCCCGGGTGAACATCTACGACCACATCAAGCACTGCCTCTGGACCACGGTGCCCGCGTTCGCGGTGGGACTGGCGATCTATGCGGTGGCCGGGCTTTCTTCGAATGTGGTGGCTGGCGCGTCGTTCGCGGCCGACGATCAGGTGCGGCAGGCGCTGGCCAAGAGTTTCGTCTTCAGTCCCTGGCTGCTTCTCCCGCCGGTCGTGACGCTGCTGCTGGCGGCCCGCAGCCTGCCGGTGATGCCCGGCATGCTGCTTTCCGTCATGGTGGCCGTGACGCTGGCGGTGGTGGTGCAGGGGCTCCCGCTGGCCACGGCCCTCAACATCACGGTCACCGGCTTCAAGCCCGCCACCGGTCTCCCCCTGGTGGACACCCTGCTGGCGCAGGGCGGCATGCAGGCCATGATGAACGTGACGCTGATCGCCCTCTGCGCCTTTGCGTTCAGTGGGGTCCTGCAGAAAGCGGGCCTGCTCGGTCCGGTGCTGAGGCTGCTGTTCAAGTTTACCACGACCACCCGGCGGCTGGTGGCCGCCACCGTGGGCAGCTGCGTGGTGGTCGAGCTCATGACCGGCGCGGCCTTTGTGACCATCCTGCTGCCCACCGAGTTGTTCGCCCCGGTTTACCGGCAGGCGGGCCTCGCGGCCAAGAATCTCAGCCGGGCCGTGGGCGACAGCGGCATCGTGGGAGTGCCGCTCATCCCGTGGAGCATCGCGGGCGCCTTCATGAGTGGAGCGCTCGGCGTGCCCGTGACCACCTATGCACCGTGGGCGGTCTTCTGCTACGCGGGCATCTTTTTCACCCTGCTGGCCGGGTTCACCGGAATCACGATGGCCGCGCGGAAGAACGACGATGAAACCCAGGCCGGAAGCTAAGCCATGACCAGTCTCGCCATCCACGGAGGAGCCGGGGCGCTGCCCCGGGCCGACATGACTCCCGCCCGGGCCGCGGAATTTCACGGAGCGCTGCAGACGGCGCTGCTGGCGGGCCAGCGCGTGCTTGGGGCGGGCGGCTCCAGCATGGATGCCGTCGAGGCCACGGTGACCTGGCTGGAGGACTGCCCGCTGTTCAATGCGGGTTGCGGCTCGTCCTTCACCCGCGACGGCCGGGTGGAAATGGAGGCGTCCATCATGGATGGCGCGACGCAACAGGTTGGAGCGGTCACCCTGCTGCGGGCGGTGCGCAATCCGGTGCAGCTCGCCCGGCGCGTGCTCCAGCACACGCCGCATGTGGCACTGGGCGGCGCGGCCGCGGAGGAATTTGCCGCCGCCCAGGGACTGCGGCTGGAGCCGCCCGAGTACTTCTTCACCCAGTTCCGCTGGGATGCGATGCTCCGCCTGCGGGGAACGGAGCGCACCTCGCTTTCGGAGGACCTGATTGCGGCGGTTCCACCCGACAGCCCGGAGGCCGCCGGGACGGTGGGTGCCGTGGCCCTGGACCAGGCGGGCAATGTGGCCGCCGCGACTTCCTCGGGCGGCACCACCAACAAGTACTCCGGTCGCATCGGGCAAGCCTGCTTGCC
>CAZUQB010000378.1:0-3221 GCA_964622405.1 uncultured Opitutaceae bacterium
CCCTCGGCTTCACCTACGAGAAATTCTGGGGCACGCCGCCCGATTTTGTGATCCTGCGCCGCGACGCCCTGCACCTGATGCTGAGCCTTGCGCCCAAGGATCACGCCATCGTTCCGAACTCAAAGGTGAACGGGATCTGGAACCTCTATTTCTGGGTGGACGACGTCGACGCGCTGTACACCGAGGTGGTGAAGCGGAGCGCCAAAATCGATTACGGTTTGGAAAACAAACCCTACGAAGTGCGCGAATTCGGCGTTCAGGACCTCGACGGTTACGACATCGGATTTGGTCAGCCGATCACTCCGCCAAAGCCCTTGGGCGAGATCATAGGCACTAAGCCCTAAGCCAGTAGGGCTATGGCGCTGGGGAGACGGTGCCCGTCCCGGACAGGGTTGGGCCAGCGGAGTCAGTTTACCCCGAAATGGGTACCTCGCGGCGGGAACATCGGGTGGGGTCGCGCATCCAAGCGGCGCATGCCAATGCGCGTTACCCCCAAGCTCCCAGCCGCGCCCGGATTCGGCGATGCCGCAGCCCTCGACCGGCATCTCGGTGCGCTGGTTTTTCCGTCCGGCCCATCCGTGGGCCCGACCGGCGAGGTCGCCCGGCGTCGCTGGAATCTGACCCTGTTTGCGCTCATTTCGGTGGGCGTCGTTATTCTGGCCTACAACGCGTACTCGCTGATCGCCTTCGGGCCGCTGATCGAGGCGATCAAGACCCATCCGTGGGCTAGCTATATCGTCCGTCCGGCGATCATCTGGACCTTCATGGGCCTGGTGCTGCTCGGATTTCGCACGGTGCTTTGGATTCGTTACCGGTCGTTCGCCCCGGCCTCGACCGAGACGGCACCGACGCTGACGGTCATCATCCCGGCCTACAACGAAGGCGCGATGGTCCTGAAGTCGATCGAGTCGGTGGCCCGGGCCCATTACCCGCGCGACCGGATCGAGATCCTCGCGATGGACGACGGCTCGAAGGACGACACATGGCGGCACATCGAGGCGGCAGCGGAGCGCCACCCGGGGATGGTCACGCCGGTGCGCTTTGCCGTGAACCGCGGCAAGCGGGAGGTGCTGGCCGACGGGTTTGCGCGCGCGCGCGGCGAGATCGTGGTGACGATCGACTCGGACAGCGTGGTCGAGCCCGACGCGCTGCTCGCCATCGCCGGGCCCTTCCGCGACCCCGAGGTGGGGGCGGTGGCCGGGAAAGTGGCGGTGTACAATCGGCACTCCGGCGTGATCCCACGCATGCTGCACGTCCGCTACATCCTGTCGTTCGATTTCCTGCGAGCGGTGGAATCGAGCTTCAAGACCGTCTATTGCTGCCCGGGCGCGCTGACCGCCTACCGGTCCGCGGTCGTCCGCGGTTTTCTCGCGGAGTGGCGGGTGCAGACGTTCTGGGGCGTGCCCTGCACGTACGGGGAGGATCGGGCGCTGACCAGTTTCATCCTCCGGGCGGGCTATCACACGGTCTACCAGTCGTCGGCGGTCGTGCACACCGTGGCGCCCGAGTCGTACACCAAGCTCTGCAAGATGTTCCTGCGCTGGGATCGGAGCTATATCCGCGAGGAGCTGCGCTTCCTCGGCGTCGTCTGGAAGCGCCCGCTGGGACTCCGCTGCATCGCGCTGGTCGAGCGGCTCATCACGAACCTGCGCTACCCGGTCAACTACGCCGTGATCTTCCTGCTGGTGGTCCTGATCCGCGATCACCCCGAGATCTTTCCCCACCTCATGCTCGCGATGGGCGTGATGGCCTTCTTCAACACGCTGTACTACCTGCGTAACGAACGCTCGTGGGAGTTCCTCTACGGCGTGCTGTATTCGTACTTCTCGTTCTTCAGCCTCTCGTGGATCTTCCCGTATGCGTTCGCCACGATCCGCGCCCGGACCTGGGGAACGCGGTGATTGAGAGAGGTCGAGCGAACCCCGGGCATCCGACGCCGAAGGCTTGGCAAGCCTGTGAGCTTCACTTTGGCGTGACCACAGGACGCCTGGGGCGATGAGGGTGCCGACGTTCGGCCCTCAACCTTCAACATTCAACTCCCACACTCACCGAGCCGCGAGCTTCGACCGGGTGTCAGCGATTTCCCGGACCAGCGCGTCGAGTCGTGATGTCTGCCGGTCGCGCAGTGAGCGCAGGTAAGCGATCGAGGCCTCGTCATCCGGTCGGGTTCGCAGGGTGGCGTTCACCTTCAGGAAATATTCCAGCTGGGCTTTCTCGTCGGCCAGCCGGGCGAGCTTGGCCCGGTCGCCCAACCGCAGAACCTGCCGGAAGGTCGCGCCGTTGATCGTTGCCTGCAGCTCGTGTTCAACCGCGTCGCTTCCCGTCGCCTCGTACCGGGCGGTGATGCGGTACTTCAGCTCCAGCAGTGCGAGATCGAACTCGTACCATTCCGCCGCCGAGTGTTCGAGGAGGTGGCGATGCTTCCACATGGCCAGGTCGAGCGGCGAGCGGGTCGTGATGACCTGGTCGGACGGCAAGGGCTGGTGCCGCGTCGACAGGTAGGCGATACCGGACGAGACCAACAGAAACAGGAGCACAGGCAGCAGGGAGTTTGTCCGGCGGGCCGGATGCGCGCCGCCCGAGCAGGCGGCGCTGGCCGCAGAAGATGCATGGGTCCCGGGTTCCATGATCGTTGGCGTGGCCTGCGGTGTACGGCTCGAACCCGGGGCGTGCAAGCGCGGTGTCAACTGTGGGACCGAGACCAGAAGGAAGCTTGCGGACAAATACGGCGAGAGCGGGAGCGTAAGTTGGGTTAGCCTTCGGCGCCGACCCGATCATTCACACGCCAAGCCGTTATTCGTCGCGGAAAGGTTGTCTTCCCGGGCGTCGCAGGTAGGCATCCTGGGCCAGCGGTCGCCTTCCCCATGCGCAACCCACGAAACTCTCCCGGCGCGGTCGTGGTCGTCGTTCCAACGCGATGAACCTGGGGGAAACCATCTGGCAGGACCTGCGATTCTCGGCTCGGTCGCTGCGGAAATCGCCGGCGTTCAGCCTCGCCGTCATTGCGACCCTGGCGCTGTGCATCTGGGCGAACACCGCCGTGCTCGCTGTGCTGTACGGCCTCGTGCTGAAGCCGCTGCCGTTCCGCGATGCCGGGCAGATTGTGGATGTCTACAACTCGCGGCCCAAGGCCGGGCAGCGGTACCAGGTCGTCAGCGTGCCCCAATACCTCGACTACAAGGCGCATGCCGACCAGTTCTCGGCCTTTGCGCTCTGGACGG
>CAZUQB010000379.1:0-3219 GCA_964622405.1 uncultured Opitutaceae bacterium
GCCGAGCCGACGCGGCCGGCGAGCAGGATCGCGACCATCACGGGGCCGAGCTCGCGGGCCATCGAGAGGCCGACGAGCGAGCCGATGAACTGCTTGGCCCCGAAGTTCTGCATCGAGTAGCCCGCCTGCAGCGCCAGCACGCTGCCGATGAAGAAGCTCAGGATCGCGACGATCGGCAGGGTGGTGTAACCGATCAGGTAGCACTGCTCAAAGAAGCGCGCCCGCTGGCGCGGCAGGCTGCCGACATGCGCCGCCGCGCGCAACAGCAGCAGCCAGGTGCTGCCGACGCCTTCGAGTACGGAAAAGATCTGTTTCATTTCAGCGGGTGGCGGGAGGGGGCAGCTTGCGGGATTGCCGGCCAAAATCGAACCAGAACACACGCCAGCCTTCGTCCGGCGCCCGCTCGGCCCGCAGCAGGGGTCCGAGGTGGAACTCCTTGCGCCCGGCCTGTTCGCGCCAGCTCAAGGCGCCCCAGAGTAGCGACCAGCGCTTCTCTTGCGCCGCGCGCTGGTCGTAACGGTAGATCGCGAACAGCGGCGTCCAGGTCTCGCGCACCTGGTCGTTGTTGGGGAAAAACACGTCCAGCGGGCTCAGCAGCTGGAACTGCCGGCGCCCGGCGCCATTGTCCCAGAGGCTGAAGAGCGGCCAGACATGGGTCCGCTCGGCCGGGGCCGCCGCGGGATTCGTGAGGCTCCGCTGCTCGTCCGAGTAGTACAGCAGGTACAGGAACTGGGTGCGGGTCTGGGCGACCTTGCCCTCGTTCCACTTCGACTGCTTGACGAAGGGCCACAGCACCCAGGTCTTGTCCACGCCCTTCGACACCGAGTGCGTGTAGAACGGCGCCCAGCGGTTCACGGTGTGCTGCGGGCCGCGGCCCTGCACCAGGAAGGGCCAGAGGTAGCGCGTCTCGCGGTACGCCACCGGCGCCCGGCGGTCGGTGTAGCCGAAGAAGGGCCAGAGGTAGGTCTCGTCGCGCCCGCCCGGTCCGGTCTCGCCGGTGTAGAACGGGATGAACCCGACCTTGCGCGTCGGGGCGGTTCCCGGCGGCGCATCCTCGCCCGGCTGGATCGTCTGGTTCCAACCCAGCGGCCAAAGATAGAACTCGCGGTGAAACTCGCCCGGCCGGTCGCGCCAGCCGTACACCGGCCAGAAGGCAAAGCCTTGCTCCGCCCCGCGCGTCGTCCGGATGAATGGCCACGGTGTCGAGGTCGTCTCCGCCCCGCGCTGCCGCGAATGCACGTACAGCGGCCAGACCGCCCAGCCCAGCTCCTGCACGCCAAACCGGTCCTTGATCGTCCCGCCGAGCGGGAAGAGTGCGCGGTACGAGGTCTCGGGCGAACCGGTCTGGCGCGAGAACCAGAAGATCCACCAGTCGAAATTCTCGGCCGCAATGTCCTCCCGCACCGGTGCCCCGGGCTGCCGGCCTGACCGGTTGATGAGCTGGATCAGGCTCCACTGGTACCGCTCGCTGTCGGCGCGGTAGATGAAGAGGGGATAGAGCACGGTCGCCAGCGTGGTCCGTCCGGCTGGGTCGACCCGCTCCACATAGAAGGGACGAAAACCGCTGAGCCGTCCGCCGTCCGGGGTCGTCTGGCCGAAGAACAGGGGCCCAAGCCCCTCCCACGAGGCGACTTCTCCCTCGCGGTCCTGCTGCGCCACGCGCACCGGCCAGGCATTGCTCTCCGCCGCCTGGACGCACGCGCCCAGTCCGGCGAAAAGGCCGGTCAGCAGCAGGGTTCGGGCGGTCAACATGGCGGGAGGTGGCGGAATCGCTCAGGGTAAGAGCACCGACGGCCAGCGACGGTTCCCCCGAACGCAATGATATTTAAGCATCTACGCCTAATCGAATCCGGTCGCGGAGCAAATGCTATGTTAGGCCGTGCCGGTCGTGACCACGCTCTCGCCTGGCTGGAGCACGGTGAACTGTTCCGGCGTCAGGCCGGCCGCGGTCCTTGCCTCCGCCAGCGCCCGCGGCGGGTCCTCCCGGCCTTCGTCGGTGAGCTGAAAGGTTCCCCAGTGCATCGCGAGGCTCCGGCGCGCCCCGCAGTCGAGATGGGTCTGCACGGCTTCGGCCGGGTTCATGTGCGATGGCGCCATGAACCACCGCGGCTCGTAGGCGCCAATCGGCACCAGCGCCAGGTCCGGCGCGCCGCCCCGGCGTGCCACGGCCTTCGCGGTGGGCTCATGATAGCCGGAGTCGCCCACAAACCACACGCGCTGCCCCGCCAGCTGCAGGAGAAAGCCGCCCCAGAGCCGGGTGTTCGCCCGGCCGATTTCCCGCCTCGTCCAGTGCCGCGCCGGGGTCAGCGTCACGGCCAGCCCCGGCCGCACCTGCGCCGACTGCCACCAGTCGAGTTCCACGATCTCCCGGGCCCCGGCGGCGGCCAGCAGGGCGCGATGGCCGAGCGGGGCGAGACACACCGGCTGGTGGCGGGCCACCAGGGCGCGCAGCGACGGCAGGTCGCAGTGGTCGTAGTGATCGTGGCTCACGAGCACGGCGTCGATCCGTGGCAACGCCTCGAGCGCGACCCCGGGAGCGTGGACGCGCCGGGGTCCCGCCCAGGACACGGGGCTCGCCCGCGGGGAAAAGACCGGGTCGAGGAGCACGTTGCCGTGGGTCGTCTGGAGCAGGAAGGTCGAGTGGTTGATCCACGTCGTGACCAGCTCGCCCGCGCGCGGCGCGGGCGGGGGCGGCTGCGGCGCGAGCTCAACCCACCTGGGCCAGCGCGCCGGCCGGCTCGTCAGCTGCCAGCGCAGCACGTCGAGCAGGCCGCGCTCGGAGGGTTCGCCGGGATGGAAGAAGGTTTTCCCGTTGAAGTGGTCCGAGGCCGGCGGTGTCATGGGCGTCGTTTATGAAGCCGCTTTCCCGCGCAGCGCAAATGTTCCGGCCGGTTCGGGCGGGCCGACCGGGGGAGGCGCGGCCATGCGCATAAGCGGCGGCCTCGCCCGCGGAATCCAGTTGGCCGTCCCGAAGGGCGACGCGGTGCGCCCGGCCACCGACGGCATGCGCCAGGCGGCGTTCTCGAGCCTGGGCGCGCTGGTCTCCGGGGCGCGCTTCCTGGATCTCTTCGCCGGCAGCGGCGCCTATGGACTCGAGGCGCTGAGCCGGGGCGCGGCCGGCGGGGTCTTCGTGGAGCAGAACGCCAAGGCGGTCGCTTGTCTCCGGCGCAATGTCTCGGCGGTGTGCAAGAGCATCGGCCGCGACGAGTCGGACCTGGC
>CAZUQB010000380.1:0-3212 GCA_964622405.1 uncultured Opitutaceae bacterium
GCGTTCTGCAGCTCGGGCGGGAGGAGTTCGTCGGCGAAATTCTGGTAGCAGACCAGCCGCGCCCAGCGGAGCAGCGCGCGCGTTCCGACCGAGGTGCTGCGGCCGCCGTCGCTCGTCGCCGGATAGGGTCCGCCGTGGACCATGGCGTGGCTCACCTCGAGGCCGGTCGGATACCCGTTCAGGATCAGCCGCCCGGCCCGCGCGGTCAGCAGGTCCACCAGCTCGGCCTGCGCGGCGAGCTCCCCGCTGCCGGCATGCAGCGAGGCCGTGAGGCTGCCCTCGAGGTGGCGGGCCACGTCCAACAGCTCGGCCCGGTTCCGGCACCAGACCACCACCGCGCTCGGCCCGAAGATCTCCTCCGAGAGCCCGTGGTTGGCCAGGAAGGTCGCCGCGTCGGTCTCGAACCACACCGGCTGCGCCGCGCACGGCGGCAGCGTTGAAATGCGCGCGGGATCGCCCGGTTCTCCGCCGACCAGCTGGCCGACGCCGGGCTGCTTCGCCCGCACGCCGACATTCTGGCGGAAGGCTCCGGCGATGCCCGGCGTGAGCATCGGCCCGGCCTCGGTCGCGGCCAGTTTCGCCGCGAGGTCGCGCACGAACTGCTCCGCTGCCGCCGAGCGTTCCATGATCACCAGTCCCGGATTTGTGCAGAACTGGCCCACGCCCTGGGTCGCCGACGCGTGCAGGCCGTCCACGATCCCCGCCGCCCGTTCCGCCAGCGCCCCGGGCAGGATGAAGACCGGATTGGTGCTGCCCATTTCCGCGTAGACCGGAATCGGCTCCGGCCGCGCCGCCGCCAGGTCCACCAGCGCCCGTCCACCGCGCAGGGATCCGGTGAAGCCCACCGCCTTCACCGCCGGGTGCCGCACCAGCGCCTGGCCGGCCGTGAAGCCGGCATCAAACAGCAGCGAAAACGTCCCGGGCGGCAGCCCCAGCTCCTTCACGGCGGCGGCCACGAGGCGGCCGACGAGTTCGCCGGTGCCGGGATGGGCCGGGTGGGCCTTCACGATCACGGGACACCCCGCGGCCCACGCCGAGGCGGTGTCGCCGCCGGCGACCGAGTACGCGAACGGAAAGTTGCTCGAGCCGAACACGACCACGGGACCCAGCGGCCGCAGCATCGAGCGGTGGTCCGGTTTCGGCAGCGGCTTTCGGTCCGGCAGCGCGGTTTCGATGCGCGCGTCGAGCCAGTCGCCCGCCTCCGCCGCCGCCCCGTACAGGCGCAGCTGGCCCGAGGTTCGCGCGACCTCGCCCGTGCAGCGGGCGACCGGGAGGCCCGTCTCCTGCGCCGCGCGGGCGGCGAGATCGGTCACGTGCGCATCCAGCAGGTCCGCGACCCGCCGCAGGAAGCGATTGCGGTCGGCCCCGTGGAGCTTCGCCCAGACCGGAGCGGCGGCGGCGGCCAGCTGCACGGCTCGCTCCAGCTCGCCGGGCGAGACACTGTGGTAGGCCGGATCCAGGGGAGCCTGCCGGGCGGGATCAAAGCCCTGGAACGTCGCCCCACCGGCCGCACCGAATTCCGATCCGATCAGGGAGAAGCCGAGCAATTCCATGCGACGCAGCAAAGTGATTCCCGGCACGTTGGCGACTGCCAATCAAGCGGCCGGAATAGCACAGGAGAAAACGGAGGGAACGAAGGGCCCTCACCTCGGCTTGCTTCGTTTCCTTCGGTGAAATCCCCCCGTCCTAGGCAAATCGGTCCGGGTTCAGCAGGCTGAGATCGACGGAGGGCTTTCGGCCGGCGAGGAGCTCGCTCACGATCAGTCCGGTGATCGGCGCCATCGTGACTCCCAGCATCGCGTGACCGCAGGCGGCCGTGAGGTTGGGGTGGCGGCCAAACCGTCCGAGGTAAGGCAAGCCGTCCGGCGAGACCGGCCGGTAGCCGAACCACGGCTTGATGCCGGCAAAGTCCTGGGCCGTGAACTCCGGCAGGAAGAACTGGGCGCCGGCGACGATCTGCTCGATTCGCTCGGGACGCACCCGGTCGCGATGGCCGGCGATCTCCATGGTGCCGCCGAAGCGCAGGGTTTCGCCCATCGGGGTGACGGCCACGCGCCGCTCGGTCAGGATCATCGGCTTCGTCACGCGGAACCGCGGACGCTCGATGGTGAGGCTGTAGCCCTTGCCGGCCTGCAGCGGGAGATAGAGCCCGAGCCCTTTCGCCACCCCACCCGACCACGAGCCGCCGGCCAGCACGAACTCGTCGGCCGCGACCTCTCCCTGAGGGGTGACCACCGCGGTGACCTTCGCGCCGCTGGTCCGCCAGCCCATCACGTCGGTGCTCCAGCGGAATTCCACCCCGAGGTCTCGGAGCAGCCCCAGCATCGCGGGCATGAACCTGCGCGGCGAGAGATGGGCATCGATCGGAAAATAGACCGAGCCGGCGATGGCCATCTTCACGCCGGGCTCGAGCGCGGCGGTGGCCTTGGCGTCGAGCACGCGGGCCTCGACCCCGAGTTCATTGGCCAGGGCCGCGAGGCCATGCGCCTCGTGGTCCAGGCCGGCGGGAGTCTTGCAGAGATTCAGCAGCCCCTCCGTGCGCAGCTCGAAGGCGTTGCCCGTGGCCGCAGCCAGTTCGACGAAGAGCCTCCGCCCGCCCAGGCACAGGTCGCGGAGCACGGGTGCCGCCCGGCGCGTATGCTCGGGCGTGCAGGAGCGGGCAAAGCGAAGTCCCCAGCGAATCAGGTCGAGGTCGAGCCGCGGCTGGATGTAGAACGGGCTGCGCGAGCTCAGCATCCACTTGAGCCCTTTCCAGACCATGCCCGGGGCGGCGATCGGGATGACGTGACTCGGCGAGACGTAGCCCGCGCTGCCTTGGGCGCACGAGTCGGCCCCCTCGGCGTTGCGCTCGATCACCGTCACCGCCCAGCCGTCGCGGGCGAGATAATAGGCGCAGCTCAGGCCGACGATCCCGCCGCCGCAGACGACCACTTTCCTTGTCGAGGCCATTGGGGCAGTCTGGGTGGGGAGGAGGAAAACTGAAGAAACAAAATTCGAAGCCGAAGGCGAACACCGGACGCCGCAGGCGGAGCTGAGAGTTGACGGTTGAAAGTTGAAGGGCCGGACCTGCCACTTCGGCGTTCGGCGTTTGTTCGGGTATCCTAAAAAGAAGCCGGCTCCGTGGCAAAACGGAGCCGGCGTGGCTTGCTCGGGTCGATCAGACCCCAATCGCTAACCCAAACGTTACAGGGCGGATTCGCCGCGCTCCTCGG
>CAZUQB010000381.1:0-3206 GCA_964622405.1 uncultured Opitutaceae bacterium
AAGGTGGAGCACTACCGCCGGCTCGGTCACCGCGCGGCCAAGCTGTCGACCGGCTTCTTCCGGTTCGACAACACCGAGACCCGCCAGCACCAGGGCCGGATCGACCCGGTGCCGTTCCCGCACGCGCGCAAGGTCGAGCTGCTGGTGGAGGCGTTCACCCGCCTGCGGCAGGAGTTCGGGCCCGAATTCGACCTGGCGATCGACGGCCACCAGGGCGGGGTGCCGAACCCGATCCCCGTCAGCGAGGCGGTCGCCATCGCCGAGGCGCTGGCGCCGTTCCGCCTGCGCTTCTACGAGGAGCCGCTGGCGTACACGAATCTCGACGGCTACCGCGAGCTGCGGGCCCGCTCGCGCATCCCGATTGCCGGCGGCGAGAGCCTCTGCGGGCTCGACCAGTTCCACGCCTTGATCGCCGGCGGAGGGGTCCACGTGATCCAGCCCGACATCGGCTTTGTCGGCGGGCTGGACGAGACCAGGCGCGTCGTGCACCACGCCGAGGCCTACAACCTGAGCACGGCGATTCACACGGGCGCCTCGCTCGGGCCGTCCCTGGCCGCGTCGTGGCACCTGGCGGCGGCGACCCGCTCGGTCGACTGGCTCGAACTCGTCGTGGCGGCCGCGCCGAACCAGCGCGACTTCCTGCTGGATGACCTGGGCGTCCGCGACGGCACCGTGGGCCTGCCGTCGGCGCCCGGACTGGGCGTGCGGCTCACCCCCGAGCTGCTGGCCAAGTACCGCTTTGTGCCGGCTTCCGGCGAGCGGACCTGACTTTCCTCATGAAGCTGCTGCTGAACTTTGCGTACACGCCGACGGCCGCCCAGGAGGCGCGGCTGCGGGAGATCTGGCCGGGGCTCGAGCTGCGCCTGGCCAACACGGCGCCGGAGCGCCTCGACGGCGCCGACGTCGAGGTGCTCGTGAGCGAGCTCGTCCCGCGCGCCCTCGCGGCGTGGCCCAAGCTGCGCTGGGTGCAGCTGCCGTCGGCCGGTTCCAACCAGATCCTCGGCCACCCGATCCAGGAGACCGGCATCACGGTGACGACCGCCAGCGGCACCCATGCCGTGCCCATCGCGCAGTACGTGACCTGCGCCTGCCTGATGATGGCGCACCGCATGGAGCAGCTCCTGCAGTTCAAGCCGACGCGCACCTGGCCGAACCGGCCCGCGCTGGCGGGCCAGCCCTTGCGGGGCCAGACCGCCGGCATCATCGGCTACGGCAGCATCGGCCGCGAGTGCGCGCGGCAGCTCGCGGCGCTGGGCCTGCGCATCGTGTGCCTCAAGCACGATCCCGCCAACCGGCGCGCGACGGGCTACAACGCGTGGCCCGAGACCGGCGATCCGGAGGGCCGCATCCCGAGCCAATGGTACGGGCCGGGCCAGCTCCGGGAATTGCTGGCGGAGTCCGACTGGGTCGTCGTGACGGTCCCGAGCACGCCGCGCACGCAGGGCCTGATCGACACCGCCCAGTTCGGCTGGTTCAAGCCGGGCGCGCGGCTCGTCATCATCTCGCGGGGCGGCATTGTCAGCGAACCGGCCCTCGCGGGCGCGCTGCGCGACGGCCGCCTCGCGGCCGCGGCCGTCGACTGCTACGTCCGGGAGCCCCTGCCGCCGGACGACCCGCTGTTCGACGTGCCGAACCTGCTCATGACGCCCCATATGTCGGGGGTGTATGACGGATTCTGGCCGCGGTTCCTTGACCTGGTCGGGGAAAACCTGCGCCGTTACCGGGCCCAGCTGCCCCTGCTCAACGCCACCCGGCGCCACCTTGGCTACTAGCTTTCCCCTTTTCCCATGATCCTCGACACCCTCGACCAGGCTTCCACCTATCACGCGCTCTCGCCCCGCTTCGCCGCGGCGTTCGCCTTTCTTCGCACCGTGACCGAGCGGACCGCCGTCGGCCGGCACGAGATTGCCGGCGACGACCTCTACGCCTTCGTGCAGCAGCACGCGACCACGCCGGTGGAAAAGCGCGTCTATGAGTCGCACCGGCGCTACATCGACATCCAGTACATGGTGCGCGGCCGGGAGCTGATGTACTGGGCGCCGCTCCCGCTGCTGAAGACGGTGACGATGCCGTTCGACGCCGAGAAGGATGCGGCCCTGTACGCGCTCATCCCGGACGGCGTGCCGGTGCGCGTCACGCCCGGCCAGTTTGCGATTTTCTTCCCGGAGGACGGCCATATCCCGTCGTGCAGCTGGGACGCGCCGGCGGAGATCCTGAAGGTCGTGGTGAAGGTTCGCGTGTGACGGGAGCCGCCCGATGAAAATCACCGACGTCCGCACCATCCTGCTCACGGGCCCGTGCACCAACGACCCGTTCCTCCGCGAGGCGCGCAAGCGGCGCAGCGCGGCCTTCATCGAGATCCACACCGACGGGAAGCTCGTCGGGCTGGGCGAGACCTATGCCGGCTACTTCTGCCCGGAGACCGTGCCCGCGATCGTGGACTTCTTCCGGCCGATCCTGGTGGGCCAGACGGTGGAGGACATCCCGGAGCTGTGGCGGCGGATGTACCACTGCGGCAATTTCTGGTGCCGGGTCGGCCTCGGCACGATCGTGCTGAACGGCATCGAGGCGGCGCTGTGGGACCTCAAGGGCAAGCAGCTCGGCCTCCCGGTCCATGCGCTGCTCGGCGGTGCGAAGCATGCCCGGCTGCCGGCGTACGCGACCGGCGGGCCGAGCAACTATCCCCCGGCCAAGCTCGCCCAGAAGATGGACCATTACTTCTCGCTCGGCTTCCGCGGACTGAAGGTGGGCGCGGGCAGCTTCACCGCCGGCACCGGCTGGTACATGCCGATGGAGCCGCGCGAGGCCGCGGACTTCGAGGCGGAGAAGGTCGCGTTCATGCGCCGCCACGCCGGGCCGGACGCCTGGCTGATGATGGACGCCCACATGGGCAACAACCCGGTGGCGACCTGGACCCTCGAGACCGCCTCGGCGGTGGCGAAGGCGCTCGAGCCGTTCAACCTGTTCTTCCTGGAGGAGCCGCTGCATTACACCGACCCGTGGGGCTACGCCGAGCTGTGCCGGCGGACGTCCGTGCCGATCGCCGGCGGCGAGTGCCTCACGGCGGCGTATGAATGGCGGGTGTTCGCCAACCAGGACGCCTTCGACATCGGGCAACCCGACGCCTCGTTCACCGGCGGCCTGCACGAGTTCCTCGTCGTGGCGAAGATGATGGCCGACCGCGGCCGCCAGGTGGCCACCCACGC
>CAZUQB010000382.1:0-3206 GCA_964622405.1 uncultured Opitutaceae bacterium
GCGGCGCCGGCTATCTCGGCACGCCGATCGTGCGGGCGCTCGACGCGGCCGGCGCGGCCACGGTTTGTCTCGATCTACCGGGACGAGCCGCCGCCCTCGTCGCCGCGCACGGCCTCCGGCACACGGTCCCGGTGGACGCCGACCTCACCCAGGTCGCCACCCTGCCGGCGCTGGTGGACCGGCTCGCCGAGGCGCACGGCGCGCCCGACGGCCTGGCGCACCTCGCGTTCGCGTCGTCGGCCGGCAAGCGCCTCGAGGAGCTGACCGCCGAGGAATTCCAGCACACGTTCGACGCCGCCCTCACACCCGCCTTTGTCCTCGCCCGCGCGGTCGCCGAGCAGATGCGGCCCCGCGGCTCCGGCAGCGTGGTGCTTTTCTCCAGCATGTACGGCGTCGTCGCCCCCGATCCCGGCGCCTATCCCGCCCCGCTCACGCCGAATCCCGTCGACTACGGGGCGAGCAAGGCCGCGGTGCTCCAGCTCGCCCGGTACTTCGCCGTCCACTACGGCCGCGCCGGGCTCCGCTTCAACTGCATCACACCCGGCCCGTTCCCGAACCCGGTCGTGCAGCAGAATCACCCGGAGTTCGTCGCGGGCATCGGCCGCAAGACCGCCCTGGGGCGCATCGGGCGCAGCGCCGAGATCGTCGGGCCGACGCTGTTCCTGCTATCCGACGCCGCCGCGTACGTGACCGGCCACAGCCTCGTCGTCGACGGCGGCTGGACCGCCTGGTGAGCCGCGCCATGTCCTCCGCGCTGAGCCGCCGCGCCTTCCTGCAGTCCGGAGCCGCCCTCGCCATGACCGCCCCGCTCGCCCGCCTGGCCGCTGCGCCCGCCCCCGCGGCGCCACCGCGGCCGCTCGCCGGCCACCGCGTGCTCTTCAACGGCGACTGCAACTTTCTCTTCTACAACCCAGAGCTGTGGCAGCCCGAGGGCGGCCCCTACCGTCCCGCCGCCATCGACCGCTATGTCGCCACGCTCGCCGCCGGCGGGGTCGACACCCTCCTCGTCAATCCCAACACCCAGGTCGCGTGGTACCCGTCGAAGACGGTCGAGTACGTCCTCGCCGGCTACCGTCGCGGCGACCGCGGCTACGTCCGGCCCATCGCCGCGGGCAACGCCGCGCTCTCGTCCGCCCAGGTCGAGCAGTACGTCGAGCACCTGGTGACGCTGTTCGACCTCTACCTCGACCTGTCCGAGGCCGGGGTCGACTGGCTCGCGGCGTGCGCCGCCGCCTGCCGTGCCCACGGCGTGAGCCCGTGGCTGAGCTACCGGATGAACGCCACGCATTTCTCCGGCGCGCCCGCCAGCCCGGTGAACTGCCGGCTGTTCCGCGACCCGCGCCACCGGCTGTCCGGTCGCGTTCCGCTCCCCGGGCACGAGCCGCAGGCGGGCTGGGTGGGATTGAACTACGGCCAGCCCGCGGTGCGGGACCACATGTTCGCAATGATCCGCGACGGTCTCGAGCACTACGACTACGAGGGGCTCGAGCTCGACTGGCTGCGCCACCCCGTCTGTCTCGAGGGGCCGGCGACTGCGCGGGAGGTGGATGAGCTCACCGACTGGTTCGCGTCCCTGAAGGCGCTGGCCGCGTCGCGCCCCCGGACCGTGCCCGTCGGCCTGCGCATCCCGGCCAATCTCGGCTACCTGCGCAGCATCGGCATCGACGTGCCGGCGCTCGTCCGGCGCGGGATCGTGGACTTCGTCACTTTCAGCAACTACTGGCAGACCCCGTGGGAGCTGCCGATCGACGAGCTGCGCCGCACGCTCGGCCCCGACGTCACGATCTATGGCGGCATTGAGGACGCGCCCAACTGGCTCGAGACCGTCGCGCCCTCGCTCACCGCGCGCCCCGCCTACCAGGAGCTCCAGCTCGCGGGCGACAACGCCTATCGCGCCAAGGCGCCCGCGCCGGGTCCGCAGCGGGTCCGCGGCACCCGCTACCTCTCCGCCAGCGCGCCGCTGATGCGCGCCAACGCGGCCGGCAAGCTGGTCCTCGGCGCCGAGGGCATCGAGGCGTTCAACTTCTTCGTGACCGACCAGGTCCGGGTGCCCGGGCAGCGCGCCGACTATGCGGCGCTCCGCTCGCTGGGTGACCTGGCGGCGCTGCGCGGCACCGCGAAGCACTACGCGTTCAACACCGCGTCGACCCAGCCCACCAAGCTCTGGGACGTCCCGGAGCAGCTGCCCGTCCGGCTCGGGCCGGGCCAGCGGCGGGCCCTCCGGCTGCCGATGTGCGCGGAGCCGGCGGACCGCGGGCTCCGGCTCGTGGTGCAGCTCGTCGTCGACCGCGCCGCCGCCGCGCCGGGCTGCGGCGTCAGCCTGAACGGCGGCTGGCCGGTGTTCGAGCGACAGGCCACGGACGCCCTCCTGTTTCCCGCGGGACCCTACGCCCGGCACATCGAGGAGCATGCGGCGTGGAACTACGCGGTCGACGTCGGCGCGGTGCGCGACGGCTGGAACGAGCTGCTCATCGTCAACGAATCCCCTGAGCCTCTCGACCTGATCGCGGTCGAACTTGGCGTGCTGGAACCGTCGGCGTAGGCTGTCCCGATCCATGTCCCCCTTCTCCCTCGCCGCCCGCTCCGCCCTGGTGACGGGCTCATCCCAGGGCATCGGCCGCGCCATCGCGCTCGGTCTCCGCGCCGCCGGCGCCCGCGTGGCCTTCCACGGCAAGGACGGTCCCCCGCCGGACCTGCCAGCCGGCGCGCCGTACGTGGCGGCGGACCTGCTCGATCCCGCCGGCGGCCCCGCGCTGCTCGGCGCCGCGCTCGCCGCCCTCCCGGATCTCGACCTGCTGGTCTGCAACGCCGGGAGCTTCTTCGACCGGCCGTTTCTCGAGCAGCCGCCGGAGCTCTTTGAGCGCACGCTGAACCTCAACGTGCGATCCACCTACTTCCTGATCCAGGCCTTCGCCCGGGAGCTGGTCGCGCGCCGCCGGCCCGGCGCCGTGGTCACAGTGTGCTCGACCAACGGCTTCCAGTCGGAGGTCGACGCCACCGCGTACGACACGTCCAAGGGCGCGCTCGTGATGCTCACCCGCACGCTGGCCCAGGCGCTGGCGCCGCACGGCATCCGGGTGAACGGACTGGCGCCCGGACTGATCCGGACGCCGCTCAACGCGTGGATGACCCAGGACCAGCCCACGATCCAGCACTACGAGAAGAAGATCCTGCTCGGCCGCATCGGCGCGCCCGAGGATTGCGCG
>CAZUQB010000383.1:0-3204 GCA_964622405.1 uncultured Opitutaceae bacterium
CGAGGGTCGACGGCGGGATCAGCTCCAGCGGGAAGTTGTTGCCGACGATGAAGTCGTTCGTCGTCGCCTTGTTCGAGGCGAAGATCGTCGCGCCGACGGCCAGGCCCTCGGGGGCCAGGATGTAGCGCTTCTCGCCGTTGGCGTAGGCCACGAGGGCGAGGTTCGCCGAGCGGTTCGGATCATACTCGATCGCCTGCACCTTGGCGGGCACGTCGAGGATGTCGCGACGGAAGTCGACGATGCGGTAGAGGCGCTTGTGGCCGCCGCCGCGGTGGCGGGAGGTCACGCGGCCGTACACGTTGCGGCCGCCGGACTTGCCCTGCGACTGGGTCAGCGTGCGCTCCGGGCGCTTCTTGGTGAGCCCGGTCTGCTTGTTCAGGGAGGTGAACCGGCCGGCGGGCGTGAGGGGACGGAAGGAATGGATGGCCATGGTGGGATTTCTCCGGTGGGGCGGCTTAGAGCAGCTCGATCTTGTCGCCGGCCTTGAGGGTCACGACGGCCTTCTTGAACTCGGAGGTCGTGCTCGGGCGGCCGGTGCGGCTGCGCTTGTTCTTGCCCGGGTAATTCTGGGTGTTCACGCGGCGGACGGTGACCTTGAAGGTCTTCTCGACGGCCTCGGCGATCTGGTGCTTGTTGGCGGACCGGAACACCTCGAAGGTGTACTGGCCGAGCTCGGAGCTGAGCTTGTTCGACTTCTCGGAGAGAAGCATCTGCTTGAGGACCTTGTCGGCGTTCATCAGTTTTTACCTCCGTTGACGCGGGCGATGATGGCCTCGAGCGCCTTGCTGCTGACGATGATCTTGGCGTACTGCGCGAGATCGAGGGTGTTGAGCTTCGCGGCCTCCTGGAGGCTGACGCGCTCGATGTTGCGCGAGGCGCGGGCGGTCTCGACGGCGAACGGGGCGTCGACGAGCAGCACGCGGCCCTTCGGGGCGATGCGGCCGACGACGGCGTCGATCGCCTTCGTCTTCGCGGCCTTCGGGGCGAACGCCTCGATGACGGCGATCTCGCCGGCGGACGCGCGGTCGAACAGCGCGCGGTTGAACGCGAGCTGCTTCACCTTGGCGTTGATCTTCTTCGAGTAGTCGCGCGGCTTCGGGCCGAACACGACGCCACCACCGCTCCAGAGCGGCGAGCGGATCGAGCCGGCGCGGGCGCGGCCGGTGCCCTTCTGGCGCCACGGCTTCTTGCCACCGCCGCGGACTTCGCCGCGGGTCTTCGTGGAATGCGTGCCCTGGCGGTTGTTGGCGTTGATGGCGACGATGACTTCCTTGACGGCCTGGAGACCCTTGTCGCCCTCGAACACGGGCAGACCGGAGAACTCCTTTTCGCTGCTGGAGGTGGCCTCGGAATTAAACACAGTAAGTTTCATGGCGGTGGTTCTCCGGGTTAGGCCTTGGCTTTCGGCTGACCCTTGATGGCGGAGCGGACGATGACATCGTCACCGTTCGCGCCCGGGATCGCGCCCTTCACCAGGATGAGGTTCTTGTCGGCGAGGATCTTCACGACCTGCAGGTTCTGCACCGTGCGGGCGTCGCCGCCCATGTGGCCGGGCATCGCCTGGTTCTTCCAGACGCGGCCGGGGGTCTGGCGCATGCCGATCGCGCCGATGCGGCGGTGGAACATGGAGCCGTGGGAGGCGGGACCGCCGGCGACGCGCCAGCGGCGGACGACACCCTGGAAGCCCTTGCCCTTGGTGATGCCGATGACATCGACCAGCTGGCCCTCGGTGAAGGCCGTGACGGTTACGACGTCACCGACCTTGAGGGTCGGGGCGGAGGCCAGGCGGACCTCGCTGAGCACGCGGGGCGTGTCAGTCAGGCCGGCCTTGGCGGCGTGCTGCCGCTCGGCCTTGGAGGCGTTCTTGGCCTTCTTCGTGGAGAAGCCAATCTGGACGGCATTGTAACCGTCGGTTTCCGTGGTCTTGACTTGAACGACGGCGCAGGGGCCGGCTTCAACCACGGTGACGGGGACCAGACAGTTCGCACTGTCGTAGACCTGCGTCATGCCGATCTTCTTACCTAGAAGCGATGAGATCATGGGCTAAGTGGTAGGTGGAATGGTTTCCGTTTAACGACCTACATTAGTCGGAACCTGGCGGTCCCGCGGGGCGGGACACAGGCAACTGCTAACGTTGTGGGTTAAAAGTGTTAGACGTTGATCGTGATATCGACGCCGGACGGGAGGTTGAGTTTCTTGAGCTCGTCGACCGTCTGGGCGGTCGGCTCGATGATGTCGATGAGGCGCTTGTGGGTGCGCGTCTCGAACTGCTCCATCGACTTCTTGTCGACGTGCGGGGAACGGTTGACCGAAAGCTTCTCGACCCGCGTCGGGAGCGGGATCGGACCGGAGACGCGGGCGCCGGAGCGCTTGGCGGTCTCGACGATCTCGAGGGCGGACTGATCGATGACACGATAGTCGAAGCCCTGGAGCTTGATGCGAATGCGTTGACCTTTCATGGGTGGCAAAGAACGAGGTTTAGGTGCGGGCCGGGGCTTTCGTGGACGTCTCGACGATCTTCTGGAGAAGCGCGTTCGGGACCTGGGCGAAATGGGAGGGCGTGATGGACGCGCTGGCGCGGCCCTTCGAGAGCGAGCGGATATCCGTCACGTAGCCGAAGAGCATCTCGAGCGGGATGTGCGAATTGATGATGCAGGCGCCCGCCTTGTTCTCCATGCCCTGGATCTGGCCGCGGCGACGGTTGATGTCGCCCATGAGGTCGCCCTGGTACTCCTCGGGCGTGGTCACCTCGACGCCCATGATCGGCTCGAGCAGGATCGGGTTGGCCTTCTTCATCGCCTCCTTGAAGGCGAAGATGCCGGCCATCTTGAACGCGAGTTCCGACGAGTCGACCTCGTGGAACGAGCCGTCGATGATGCTGACCTTGACGTCGACCACCGGATAGCCGGCGACCGCGCCATTGTTCGCACCCTCGAGAATGCCTTCCGTCGAGGGCTTGATGAACTCCTTCGGAATCGCGCCGCCAACGATCTCGTTGATGACCTCGATGCCCTTGCCCTTCTCGTTGGGCTCCATCTTGACGACCACGTGGCCGTACTGGCCCTTGCCGCCCGACTGGCGGATGAACTTGCCCTCGGCCTCGGCCGGCCGGGTGATGGTCTCGCGATAGGCGATCTGCGGCTTGCCCGCGGTCGCCTCGACCTTGAACTCGCGCTTCATGCGGTCGCGGATGATGTCGAGGTG
>CAZUQB010000384.1:0-3201 GCA_964622405.1 uncultured Opitutaceae bacterium
CCGCATTTTGTTTGCGGTCGATGCGGAGTGGAGTCCCTTCACCGGACCGCTGGCGGCGCCTTCGGTTTCATGGTCGGAACACCACTGACAATGGCTGACCTTTGACGAGCGAGGGTGCCCCTGGTTTTGTTCCACCTTCGCCGTGTCCGCTTCTCCTGCCACCACCCGCACGACCATCGTGCTCGCATTTGCCGCGATCTACCTGATCTGGGGCAGCACCTACCTCGCGATCCGCGTGGCGGTGGAAACGCTGCCTCCGTTCGCGATGGCCGGAGCCCGGTTCATCGTGGCCGGCGCCATCGCCTATGCGTGGCTGGCCTACCGGGGACGGGCGCGGGTCACGGCCCGGCAGGTTTGGGACAACACCATCGTCGGAGCGCTGCTGCTGGTGGGCGGCAACGGTATCGTGGTCTGGGCGGAACAGGCGATTCCGTCCGGCATCACCACCCTGATCATCTCCGTGAGTCCCCTGTTCATGGTGCTCACAGACTGGATGCTGCCGAGCGGCACGCGGCCAACTTGGCCGACGCTGGTGGGCCTGGCGCTGGGCTTCGGCGGATTGGTCCTCCTGATCGGCGGCGGCGTCTCGTCGGGGGCCAGTCTCGACCTGTGGCGCTGCGCGGGCCTGATGGTCGCGTGCCTGTCGTGGTCCTTTGGTTCGCTCTATTCCCGCTACGCCAGGAATCCGGCCGAACCCATGACCGCCGCCACGCTGCAGATGCTGCTTGGCGGGGTCATGATGCTCGTGATCGGGATTTTCCGCGGCGAGATCGCCGGCTTTCACACGGGATTGCTGACGCTTCGCTCGGTGGGCGCGTGGGCCTACCTGGTCTGCGCGGGTTCGCTCATCGCGTTCCCGGCCTACGTGTACCTGCTGAAGCACAGCACGCCGGCCCGGGTTTCGACCTACGCCTACGTCAATCCGGTCGTCGCCGTCTTTCTCGGCTGGCTCATCCTGCACGAGCCGGTCACGCCCCGCACGCTCGTCGCGTCAGCCATCATCATCGCCGCCGTCGCCATCATCACGGTGCAGCGCAGCCGCGCCGCAGCCAAGAAAGTCGCCTGATCCCGTCGTGAAACGCGTCCCCACCCTCGCCCTGATTGGTGATCCGTCACCGGCCGTGACCGCCCACCGTGCGATCCCGCTGGCCCTGGCACTGGCCGCCAACGCGGAGCGGGTCGTCGTGCAGTGGCGCTGGTACCCGACCGCCGCCCTGCACGACCCGGCGCTCCAGCTGGCGGACTGCTCGGCGCTCTGGGTGGTGCCGGGAAGCCCGTACGCCAACATGAACGGAGTGCTGGGCTCCATCCGCTGGGCCCGGGAAAATCGCCGGCCGATTCTGGGCAGCTGCGGAGGATTCCAGCACATGCTGATCGAATTCGCCCGCTCGTGCGCCGGAGTCCGAAGCGCGGACCACGCCGAGACCAATCCCAGTGGCGCGGAACTCGTGGTCGCGCCGCTGGCCTGCTCGCTGGTTGAAAAGACCGGCCCGGTGCGGTTCGCGCCGGACTCGACCATCCGCTCGATCTACGGCCGCGACTCCGCCGTCGAGGGCTACCACTGCACCTATGGCCTGAATGCCGCGTACCGCGCGCCGCTGGAAGCGGCGGGGCTGCGGTTCACCGCGCACGACGAAGGTGGCGAGGTGCGGGCGGCGGAACTGGCCCAGACGATCCATCCTTTCTTCATCGGCACGCTGTTCCAGTCCGAGCGCGCCGCCCTGCGCGGGGAGATTCCACCCCTCGCCCGCGCCCTGGTCCGCGCCGCCGTCGGCAACGCACCCTGAGGCGGGCGCACGGGGGTTGAAAGCTGTCGGTTGAAAGTTGAAGGAGCTTTGACCCAAGCGGGCGGGCACTGCGGGGCGGGTCCGCGCCGAATCGTGGAAAGATGGGGCGCGGGCAACCTCCCGAAACTTCGCTGCTAGCGCGCCGGCGAAACCAAGGCTTTGAGCGTGGCGGCATCGCGGAGAAAGCACTCCGGCGAATCGGCCTCCACGAACTCGAGCATCGCATACCGGTCGACCGCCACGCTGGCCGCGATTCCCAGGAAATCGCGCCAGCGCGCCGCGCCGTCGGCCAACGGCAGGCGCTCCATCGGCGACGGTTTCCAGTGGTAGACATGCAGGTTGGTCACGCGCGGCAGCAGGCTGCGCAGATCCGCCATGCAGTCGGCCGTGTCACGCTCGAGCGGCGGCTGCCAATAGGTGAACAGGTGCGGGTGATCGACGGCATCGAGGAGCCGGCGCGTTGACTCCGCGGTGTCGGTGAGCGTGCCGCCGTGAAACTCCAGGGCGATGGTCAGGCGCGCCGCCTCGGCCAGCGTCGCAATCCGCCGCAGGTCGTCCGCCACCCGTGCACGGTGGCCCGCGTCCGCTGCCGCCGAGCCCTTCCCTCCCGCCCAGACCCGGATGGTCGGTGCCCCCAGTTCGACGGCCGTGGCCAGCACGTGCTCGAAGGCCAGGCCGTCCGCCTCACTCTGGGCCGCCCGGTAGTAGCTGCCGTAGGCCGCGACCGACAGGCCGGCCTGCTGGGTCATTTCCCTCACTTCCCGCGCCCGGGCCAGATTGCCATGCGGCACGTGGATGTCACCGCCCCACTCGATGCCGCGCAACCCCGCCTGACGGACGAGGTCCACGACCTGCGTGGGCGCCAGCGCCCGAAAAGTGACGGAAACCAAACCCGGATGAATCATGTCCAAAGTCTGGTCCGGCCGGCGTCACCTTGCCAGACCGGAAAACCCGTCATACCCTTCGCCGCCGCCATGAAACTCCCGCTCCTCGTCGTCCTTGCCGTCGCCGCCGGGCTGCTCGCCGGCTGCAGCACCATCGCCAGCCGGATCAAGGAAAAGGCCCCGGTCTTCGCCTCCCTCGATGCCACCACGCAGGCCAAGATCCAACACGGGACGGTCGAACTCGGCTATACGCCCGACATGGTTTACATGGCGCTGGGTGCGCCGGAGGAGAAGCATCAGCGCCAGACACCCAAGGGCCGGACCGAGGTCTGGAGTTATCTCTCAACCTACCAGGAGTTCGCCGGCACCGGACTCGTGGGCTACCAGCCGGTCGTGGTGCACGACCGCCGGACCGGCGCCCGCTACGTGTACCTCGATCCCGTCTACTCGGACCTGTACCGTGAGTTCACGCAGGAGGACATGCGCATCGTGTTTCACGACGGCCACGTCGTCGCCATCGAGCAGGCGAA
>CAZUQB010000385.1:0-3195 GCA_964622405.1 uncultured Opitutaceae bacterium
GGCAAGGGCCAGCCCGTCGTGTCGTGCGTCGAGCCGGTCGCCGAAATCGTGCAGGAAGTGGTCGCCGCCGCCCCGGTCGAGGGCGCGGCCGCTGCTCCCGCCGAGGGTGCCGCCGCCGCTCCTGCCGCTGGCGCCGCTGCTCCCGCCGCCGGTGCGGCTGGCGCGGCTGCTCCCGCCGCCGGTGCGAAGCCGGCCGCTGGCGCCGCCGCTCCCGCGGCCGGTGCGAAGCCCGCCGCTGGTGCCGCCGCCAAGCCGGCTGCTCCCGCCAAGAAGTAAGTTTCCCCGTCCCGCCCGCCGCTTGACCGCGGCGGGTGGTGACGATTGTTCTTTGAGTCATGTCCATCACGCTCGTTGCCGGTCTCGGCAATCCGGGCCGCGAGTACGAGGCCACCCGGCACAACCTGGGCTGGGTCGTAGTCGACGCCTTCGCCCGGAAACTCGGCCTGACGTGGAAAACGCAGCCGCAGTTTGAGGCGGAGGTCGCCCGCTGGGACGCGGCGCCGGGACGCACGTGCTATTTCGCGAAGCCGCTCACCTACATGAACGGCAGCGGCACGGCGGTCGGGGCGCTGGCGCGGTACTACAAGGTGCCGCTCGGTTCCATCGTGGCGGTCTACGACGACCTCACGATCGACCTCGGTCTCGTCAAGGTGTCCGTCGCCGGCAGCGCCGGCGGGCACAATGGCGTGGCCAGCCTGCTCGAGCACCTTGGCGACGGCTTTGTCCGCTATCGCCTGGGGATCGGCCCGAAGGAGCCGGCGCAGATGGACCTCAAGGACTTCGTCCTCGGAAAATTCACACCCGAACAACACACCTTTCTCACCAAGAATCTCGAAACCCACGTTTCCGGACTCGACCTGCTGCTCTCCCGCGGCGTCGAGGCCGCCATGAACCAACTTAATCGCAGAGACCCAAAATGAATCCCTCCAAACGCAACTACCGCGCGACCTTCATCCTCGATAATCGCGGCACCGCTGACTCCATCGAACAGATCATCGAGGGCCTGAAGAAGGAAATCGCCGCCGTGCACGGCGAGGTCACCGCTGTCGAGAACATCGGCAAGAAGGACTTCGCCCGCGTGACGGACAAGAAGCTCACCGGCGGCACGTACGTCCACGTGGACTTCTCGGCCCCGACCGACGGCCCGACGCACCTGAAGGAGCGCCTCCGCCTCAACCACAGCGTCTACCGCACGTTCGTCCAGAGCCGCTGAGCGGCCCGGACGGTTGCGCCTCCCCCATGGCCTACCTCAACAAAGTCTTCCTCATCGGCAACCTGACGCGCGACCCGGAGCTCCGGGTGACGCCGAAGGGCACGGCCATCTGCCAGTTCGGCATTGCGGTCAACCGCCAGTTCAAGGACGAGTCCGGCGCGACGCGCGACGAGACGACGTTCGTGGACATCGAGGCGTGGGGCAAGCAGGGCGAGCTCGTGTCGAAGTACCTGTCGAAGGGCAGCCTCGCGATGGTCGAGGGCCGCCTGAAGCTCGACCAGTGGGAGGACAAGACCAGCGGCCAGAAGCGCAGCAAGCTGAAGGTCGTGCTCGACAACGTCCAGTTCCTCTCGACCCGGGGCAGCGGCGGTGGTGGCGGTGGCGGCGGCGCCGGCAGCCCGTCCGAAGGCATCGACCAGACCACGCCCGAGCGTCACTCTCCCCCGTCCCGCGGCGGCGCCAAGCCGGCCGCCCAGGAGAACCTCGATGAGGATGTGCCGTTCTGAGAATTTCAAACGGACGAAAACCTGAATGAAGAAACGGCGACCCGGTCGCCGCTGACGACTTAACACTCAAACCTTAAACCTGATTCCCATGGCCCACAGTGAAATCCTCCTGGTCAAGCCCGTCGATGGCCTCGGCGGCGAAGGCGACCAAGTCAAAGTCCGCGCCGGTTATGCGCGCAATTACCTCCTGCCCCGCGGCATCGCGGTGCCGTTGACCAACGCGAACCGCAAGCAGGTCGACGCGCTCAAGAAGCGCCGCGCGGTCCGCGAGGCCGAGGAGCTGTCCGGCGCGCAGGAGCTCGCCAAGAAGCTCGGCGCCACGTCGCTCGCGTTCGCCGTCAAGACCGGCGAGGGCGGCAAGATGTTCGGCGCCATCACGGCCGCCGACATCCACGACAAGCTGGTCGCCTCCGGCCTCACGGTCGACAAGCGCCGCATCCACCTCCACACGCCGGTCAAGTCGCTCGGCCAGCACACCGTCAAGGTGAAGCTCCACGCGGAAGTCACCGTCGAGCTCAACTTCGACGTCGTCTCCGAGAACCCGATCATCCCGGCCGCCGGCGAGGCCGAGGCCAAGGAGTCCAAGGAGAAGAAGTAATCCTTCCCCTGGAAGCTCGCTTCCCAACCGGGGCCGCGTCCGTCAGGCGCGGCCCTTTGTTTTTGGGAACCGTTGGCCTTCAGCGGTCAGCTTTCATTCTAGCCCCAACGAGACGCCGAGATGGGGAGACAGACGAACGCCGAACCTCGAACGCCGGACTTCGAACGGGTCGCAGCTGGCCGGGACAAGTTCCCGACTCCCGAACTCCAAAGGCCTGGTCCGGTACGATTCCGCATCACCCCATGAATTCCAGCATCAGCGTCGGCGTTGGGCGTCCGGTGTGCGCTCCCGTGTTTCCCGGTGAGTATCTTGTTGAAAAGGCGGCATTGCTGCGGCGCTCGGTCCCCGTCTGAATCCCCCGACTGCCATGGCTGAAGAAACCGTCATCGCCCCCCGCCGCGCGGAATCGTCGCCGGCTGCGCTTGGCCGCACGCCGCCGCACAGCATCGAGGCCGAGGAATACCTCCTGTCGTGCTGTCTGCTCGACGGCTCCGATTCGATCGCGCGCTGCCTGGAGTCGAAGCTGCCAGCCCAGGCGTTCTATTCGCCGGCGAACCGCCTGATCTACGAGAAGCTGGTCGAGCTGTACCAGAAGAGTCCCCCGGTCGACATCGCGGTGCTGGCCGAGGAGCTCAAGGCCACGCGCCAGCTGGAGAGTATCGGCGGCTTCGCGTACCTGACACAGATCAGCGGGCGCATCCCGACCACGGCGCAGGCGCAGTATTTCATCGACCGGGTGCGCGAGCTGTACCTGTTGCGCGAGCTGATCAAGGTGGCGACCGGCGCCGTCGAGAATTGCTACAACTACCAGGGCGGCCTCGAAGAGTTCATCGACAAGGTCGAGCAGGACATCTTCAAGGTCACGCAGGACCGCGTGT
>CAZUQB010000386.1:0-3183 GCA_964622405.1 uncultured Opitutaceae bacterium
CCGCCTGAGACCAAGCGCATGCCGGAAGCCGCTCCGAATTGGTCCACGGTCCGAGATCTCAAGGCGCTCGATGGCGCGAACGGGCATGTCTTCACGAGTGTGCTGGTCGTGCGGAAGCTCGCGCCCAAGACCGCGTCGAACGGCAATCCGTTCTTCAGCGCTGATCTCGGCGACCGGACCGGATCGTTCGGCTGCACGGTGTTCAGCGACAACCCGGCCTTCGAGGTGCTGAAGGCCGCCGGCGAGGGCGCGGTCGTGCGGGTCGAGGGCAAAGTCGAGTATTACCAGAGTCGCCTCTCGCCCCGCCTGACCAAGGCCGTGGCCCTGACCGAGACTGAACTGGCCGCGCCCGGGTTGCTGGACAATCTTGTCGAGCTCGCGCCCGAGGATCCCGCCGCCCTTTGGACCGAGTTCAATGGCTTCGTGGATTCGCTCACGCACCCGGAGCTGAAGGCCACGGTGCGCGCCGTCTTCGACGACATTGGCGAGACGTTCCGCTGGATTCCCGCGGCGATCGCGATGCACCACGCCTACCGTCACGGCCTGCTGGAGCACACGGTCCACATGGCCCGGGCCGCCAAGGCGCTCCTGCCCCTCTATCCGGAGGTGCATGGCGACCTCGCGATGGCCGGGATCCTCGTCCACGACACCGGCAAGGCCATCGAGTACGAGGGTGCGCTCGCCACCAAGCGCAGCCGTCGCGGCGTCCTCCAGGGGCACGTGGTCCTCGGCTACCAGCTCGTCCGGAAGGCCGGCAAGAAGTGCAAGCTCGGCGAGGACCTCCTCGAGCGGCTCGAGCACATTGTCCTGAGCCACCAGGGCGAACCCGAGTGGGGCGCCGCCGTCTACGCCGCGACGCCGGAGGCCGTCTTTGTCTCGATGGTCGACAACCTCGACGCCAAGATGGGCATGGTGCAGCGGGCCCTGCGACAGGCCAACGAAGGCGACGAGTTTTCCGAGCGGCTGCCCGGGCTCAGTGCTTCGCTGCTGACCCGTCCGCCGGAGGCCTAGACCTCCCGGTGGTGGACAACCATTCGCGGCCGGAGCTGACGTCGCTGAACAGGCGAACGTCGATTCCGCGGTTCGTGCACGCGGTTTCCCAAAACTTCGCCAAGTCGGCCGTCACGGCGGCTTTCGGCAAGATGATCGCCTCGTGAAACCGGCCGGCCAGCCCGCGGCGGTGAATCTCATCCGCCAGGGTGTACAGGTCGAAGATGCCGTGCCCGCCGTCCAGGCCGGTCAGGTCGGTGAGCACGTGGATCCGCTCGCGAGCCTCCGCCTGGTTCAGCAACGACTTCACCAGGCCAACCAGTTCGTCCGCCGGAACGCGCCCCGACAGGGTCATCTCGACGATTTCAGTCTGCGGATCTTCCCTAATTTTCCATGGCATCGGCCGAGAGCACACAATTGCACTCCAGGCGCCACTCTTGTCAGCGGTAATTTTTACACCGCCTGCCGCCTGGGCCCGCGTGGCGACCGGGCTTTACTGCAGATGCTGGAGGACCCCGACCATGGGCAGGAAGAGGGCGATCACGATGAAGCCGACGACCAGGGCCATTCCCACGATCAGGAGCGGTTCCACCACCGCTGCCAGCGCGGCGACCGCGTGATCGACCTCGTCATCGTAGGCCTCGGCGACTCTCCGCAGCATCTCCGCCAAGGCACCGGTTTCCTCCCCAACCCGCACCATGCCGGCGACCAGGGCCGGGAATATCCGGGTCGACTCCAGTGGACCGGCAAGGCCTTCGCCCCGTCGCAGGCGTGTGCCCACTTCGCCCAGGGCCTCCGCGATCCGGGTGTTTCCACTGGCGTCCTCGGCAATCGACAGCGCCTCCAGCTCGGGAACGCCGGCCTCCAGCAACGCCCCCATCAGGCCGGTCACCCGCGCCACCGCCGTCTTCAACAGCAGGTCGCCCAGCACAGGAATCCGAAGCGCCCAGCGATCGAGCACCCGGCGACCCCGCTGCGTGCGCCGCCAGCGGCGGACCAGCCAGCCCAGGCCACCCAGCACCGTGAGCGCCGGCAACGCGTGCGTCCGCGCCAGTCGACTCGCGTCCAGGAGACCTTGGGTCAGCATCGGCAGCGGTTGCCCCTTCAGCAGTCCTCCATAGATCAGCCCGAACTTCGGCACCACGATCGCCACCAGGATCGCAACGATCCCGATGGCAATCACCAGCACGATGGCTGGGTACGCCAGGGCCGTCCGTAGCCGGGCGCGAATGCGTTCCTGCTTCTCCATCACCAGCGCCTGCCGCGCCAGCACATCGCCAAGCGCCCCGCTGGCTTCACCGGCACTCACCATCGCCCGGTAGGTCTCGTCGAACAGCTGCGGGTAACGGCGCAGGCCGTCTGACAGCGTGCCGCCATTCTCGATCACCTGCCGCAGTTCGTGCGCCAGCCCACCCTTCGCATGGGGTCCTTCCTGGGACCCGATCACCTCGAGCGACCGCGCCAGCGGCACCCCGGCCTTGACGAGTGTCGCAAGCTGCCGCGTGAACCCGCGCAGCTCCTTGGGCCTGATCGTGGTTTGCCGCCACGGCCCAATGATGCGGCTTTGTGCCCTGGGCACATCACCCGGGAGCTGGCGCTCCGCGCCAGGCCTGATGCCGCCTGCCGTCGATCCCTCGCTGCGAGGAGGCAAGGCCGGGCGGGCACGACCGGGCGCGGTTTCCTGGCCACCAACGGTGGGCCCGGAGCGGGCCCCATTCGTTTCGTCCGCGAACCCCGCCGGCTTCATGTGAAAAGCAGCACTTCCTCAAGGGTTGTTCGACCGGCCTCGACGGCCGCGAGGCCCTCGTCCCGCAGGCTCCGCGCACCCTGGGCCCTGGCCTGCCGGCGCACTTCATCCGCCGCACAGCCGACTCCGATCCGCGCGCGCAGGCCGGCGTCCACCGGCAGCCACTCGTACAGCCCGACCCGGCCCGCAAACCCGGTCCCCGCACAGGCCGCGCACTCGCGCTGTCCGGCCTCCGGCCCCACCGACAGCCGGTCTCTCCGGCAATGGCGGCATTGCCCGCGCACGAGCCTCTGCGCCAGCACCGCTTCGAGGGTGGCCGCCAGCAGGTACGGCTCGACGCCCAGATCCGTCAGCCGGGTCACCGCCGTGGCGGCATCAATCGTGTGCAGCGTGGTCAGCACGAGGTGACCGGTCTGGGCCGCCTGCACCGCGATGGCTGCGGTCTC
>CAZUQB010000387.1:0-3175 GCA_964622405.1 uncultured Opitutaceae bacterium
GCACCTCGGCCTCGGTGAACTTTTTCCCGCAGCCGCGGTTGTACCAGTTGTTGTGATGGAGAAACGGCGCATACGGCCGGGCCCGCTCGCGCTCGACGTAGGCGAGGAACCAGCGGCGCAACTGACCCGGCGGGTAAGTCCCCTGGACGAACGAGACGACCGCGGACTCCCCCGGCCGCAGCGGCTGCATGAGCGGGAACGCGCACGTGACGCGGCCGCCGGCGACGCGATTTTCTGCGAGCGGATGTTCAACCCCGAGGAACTGGCGGTCGGTCACGACCGGCGAGCCGCTGAACTCGCCCACGACCCGCGCGGAGCCGCCGTCGAGCTCGGCTACCGGCGAGTCGAACAGCACCACGCGCCGCAGGCCGAGGTCGGCCTTGCCGGTGTTGGTGACGGTGACCTCGGTGCGGCGGTACCACACGCCCGGCTCCGCGCGCACGCGGGCCGACACGGTGTAGCCGTCGCTGGCGCGGACCTGGGTCTCGTGGTCGGCGTGCAGGAGCGTGCTGCCGAACTGGAACGTCGCGCCGTTCTCGAACTCGAGGCGGAACGGCGGCGCCATTACCCCGGCACGCGCCGAAGCCCCGACGACCAAGGCGACCAAGGCCAACCGGAGGAGGTTCATGCGGGGATCACGAACCGGACTCAGGCGGATTTCAAGACGAGGACGCCTCGCGGGCGGCCCGGATGGCGTCGATGACCTCTCGCGTATCCTTCAGCTGTTGCGCCTCAAAGGGTAGCTGGCGCAGCAGGGCGGCCGCCTGCTCCAGTCGGGCGCGGCGCTGGGCCGCGTCGGCGCCTTCGGCACCCTGCGCCAGCGCCTGCAGCCAGAGCAGACGGGCCAACCCGACCGTGAATCGAACGCTGGCGGCGCCTTCGGCCTCGACTCGGCGATAATAGCGCTCCGCTTCCGCCAGCACCGGACGCGCCTCGGCCACCCGGCCGAGCCGGATGAGCCCCTGCGCCAGCCGTTGCCGCGTTTCAGCCTCGATCATCTGCCGGTCGAGCGCGCCCACGCCGGGAGAGAAGTCCATCGCAAGCAACTGTTGCGCCCCGGTGACGGCCTCCTCATGATTGCCAAGCTTCAGGGCCGCTTCCACCTGCAGGCGGCGGAAATTCCGCAGGCCGGCTGCGGCAAACCCGTGGTTGCCGAAGAGCTTGACCTTGATGGCGGCGAGCTTGGCGTAGTCCGCCGCGGCCCGATCGTGAACCTCGCGGTAGTTACCCTCGGCCGCCAAGACGACCAGGTGGTCGGCATCAGACGAGATCCGCGAGATCTCGTCCAGTTCCGGGTCGATATTGCGGTCCTTGACCAGCAGCTGTCGGGTGCGCTCGACCTCTTGGGCCGCCTGCCGGGCCTCCGCGAGGTTGCCGCGTTGGGCCTCCCAGTTGGCCAGGTCGATCCAGGACCACAGCACCGCGGCGGACATGCCCGTGCGGTTGTGCGGATCCTGCTCGATGGCGGTGACTTCGCGGGTCTTGCGAACGGCCTCCGTGGCGCGACCCTGGGACCACAGCACGTCGGCGATCCCGCGGCGGGCCGTGCCCAGCAGCACCCACCCCGTGAAATCGGACGGGTTGAATCGCGTGTAATACAGGGCCGCCTCCTCTGACTTGGCGTACTGGACCAAGGCCCGGGGCAGGTCATTCCGGTCGACCGCCGCCTGCGCCTGCATGTCAGAGGAGAAATAACGGTCCCGCATGGCCCGGAGATCGCCCGGCCGCTGGCCGAGGACCTTGTCCGCCAGGTCGCCGACGATCTTCGACAGGCGTTCTGCGTCATCCCGGCGGCCGAGCCGCTGGTACAGGCGGGACTCGGTGTCGGTGACGTCGCCATAGATCGAGGCGGCCGTCAGGTCGCTGGTGTCCAGCGCGCCGAGACTGGCGAGGATCTGGCGGGACTCCTCGCACTGCGTGATGCCATCCTCCGGCCGCGGCTCGGTGTGCGCGAGGTACTGCAGCATGTCGCTCAGGGCGAGTTTCGCGCTGCGCGAGGCGCGCCCCGCCGCCACGATGGGCCGCAGCAGCGCGACCGCGCGCTCAAGGCGCGAACGCGAGTCGCCCAGACCGGCCACCTGGATGGTGGAAAACTCCGTCAGGGCCAGCCCGGTCTTGATCTCGTCGTCATCCGGACTCGCCGCCTGCAGCTCGGTGAAGACCTGCATGGCCTGGCTGGCGCTCGCGGCGCCCTCGGCCGACCGGCCGGCCATGGTCAGCGCGCTCGCCTTCCGCACCAGCGCCATGCCGCGGTAGAACTTGGTCTGCGGCGTCTGCAGCTCGGGCGGGAGGTTGTCGTAGTAGGCGACCGCCTTCTCCGCGAGCTTGCCGACCACCTCGACGCGGCCGGTCGGCATGAGCTCCTGGTAGAAATCCTCGAGCAGGAAGGCGATCAGCTTCTCGGACTCGCCGCGCGCCTGCTCGGCCAGCTGCCGGGCCGCCTGGGTCTGCACTTCCGCGGCCTGCGCGCGCCGCAGGCTGACCCAGCCAAAGATGGCGCCTGCGAGGGCCACGAGCATCAGCACGCTCGCCACCGCGGCCACCAGCCGCGCCCGCACCAGGGCGCGCCGCGTCGCGTGCTCCCGCTCCTGCTGCGCGGCCAGCTGGCGTTTCGACTCCTCCAGCGCCTCGCGCTCGTGCCGCACGGAGCGGCTTGCGCCCACCACGCTGCACAGCACGTCGTGCGTGATCTCCACGCGGCGCAGGTCCAGCCGGTCCTCGACGCGCAGCAGGCGGCGGTCCACCAGCTTCGCCAGCGAGTCCGCGGGGGCGCCGGCGGCCGCAAAGGCCTTCCGCACGCGCTCCTCGGCCACGCTCTCACGGTAGCCGGACTCGGTCAGCATCTCGTCCTCGATGAAGACGCGCACGCCCGTCGGCTGGTCCGTCAGCGTCCGCTCGTAGAATTCGGTCAGGATCGTGTCGCGCGAGCCCGCCAGCAGGTCGGCCGAAATCTCGGCGTGGCCCTGCGCCAGGCGGGTGTTGTTCAGCTCGCGGCAGATCAGGCTGAGCAGCGACGGCTCCACCTCCGCGCGCTCGAGCTCGGTCCCGCCCGCCACGAAGCGGACGATCGACTCGGCCACGGCCTCGCTCACGAGGTGCGGCGCCGGCGAGCGCACCGCGGCCACCGCCTGCGCGCCCGTCATGCGCGCGAGGCGCATGCGGTTCTGCGTCACCG